>NZ_JBSWYM010000012.1:0-213390 GCF_056161105.1 Pseudoalteromonas sp. AWH4_217
CTCACCGGCCGATGCGTTCGAGCAGACAAGCGAGGTTACATCTGCGAAATCCAGCCTATTCTCGCCCGATTACAAATAGAGCCAGAAAACTAGCTAAAACTCACTACACGATTTACCAGAATATTCCATGGTGCCGTCGGCAGACGGCAGGCAATGACTGAATACTGTGCGCATCTGCAAAAAAGGCGACGCCCCAATCTAATCAATTGTGAGCGCTTATTGGGCTAGCATAAGCCACTACCTAAAGTTCAAATGATGACTGTCACACTCAAGCAGTGCTTAACCGTGCTACGTAGTATGCAAAAACTACTGTTTCTGCTGAAACTCCTCACCCATGAAGCCACCTCTCGCGGTTTCTCGCTTATTTAAATCTATATAACACTCGTATTCATCAACTGAGAACCCGAAAAGGGGATAAATAACGCTGGGTGTCTTCCCTTTGCTGGGTGTCTTCCCTTTGATCCCGGCGATGTTCGTATGATTTTCCAGTAAATTTATCTTCACCGCACAGAAAGGCACGCCTGACACAGCGGGAAATACAGTGGAAGTATTTGGTGTCGGTTAAACTGATTTGCTTTTTACGGGCAGTTGCCATAGTTTGGTTTCCTCAATCCTTTGAGTACAGAATTAAAGCGTAGGCGGTATCTTTGGAAGGTGCAAATTAGTGGTGGGAGTTGGTGATTTGTTACTCTTGGTCGAAATATCTGATCACCACAAGGGCATTTAGTTCAATTTCTTATGCACAGTTCAGGTCAATTAAGGCTCGGCACTATCATTGAATTGAAATTATTTTTCTATGTATTGAAGGAAAAGCAAGTCATGTGGGATCAACTTAGTCCAATAAAATGTGAGTGTGATATCTGTGGTGCAATAGAAACGGTCAATATGGAGTTTTTTTCTGTTGAATGTTTAGGTAAGACTGAGCGAAATATGGGTGAGGAAGTTTTATACCGTTTAGCTTGTGAACTTGACTGTGTGGATTGCGGTTCTTATATCTCCCTATCGTTTTTCGTTTATGAGTACCCCAAAGGGGTAATAAATTATATGGACAATATTTCGACAGGAGTAAAGACAAGTTGATTGTTAGATACATCTTTATTGGACTAGTTGTATTTTTTAATAAATTTTAGGTTTCGGTAATTGATGGGGGCTTAGATTAATCTGGTTTGTACCATTGATTTTTGAAAATGTGAAGGATTCGTAGAATGAAAGAACTGCCGGGCACACAAAAAATCGATATTAGTAAGGTGTCCAAAAATCCATTTGATAATCCTCGTGTGATGCGTAGGTTGGTTCTGGAACATGTAAGAGTGGATTCAAACATAAAGTTTGAAGGAAAGGGGTTTATCTGTGCACTTATAAACTCTAGGTGCCACGTTGGATGTGCACATTGTATGTTTGCATCGAATATGGGAGAGAGAAAAAATGAAACGAACACTATGACATCACAACGAATTAGTAATTTAATGCGTCTTGTAAGTGATTCGAATACGGGGTACTTGCTTGTATCTGGTGGTGGTGAGGGATTCCTAGAGCCAGATCTTATGTGTCAAATTATATCGAAGTCATCAGCCGATTTAACGTGGATGGTAACAAGTGGTTTTTGGGCAAAAAGAGAAAGCAACGCCAAACAACTTCTCAAAAGAATGTATCAAGCTTACTTACAAGGTAATAGGACTCAGTTGGATAGGCGAGTTTGTATTCGCGTTAGCTTTGACTATCACCATGTCGAAAAGCTGGCTACTGATAGTGAAGATCCCCTCAGATACATTGTCAACATTATAAGTGCTTTTGAATCTCAATTTTCTGATCAAAATGGATTCTTTTTACAGCTCCACTGTATTGAAGGAGAGGAAGAACTTGTCGAGGATCTTTGTCAAAGGATCTCTGCCGTTGAACTATCAAACGCTTCGTTGCTGCACACAAATGTGAAAGCTACTGAATCAGCCAAGATATTGCGAATGCCCTCCGGTTACGAGTTTGAAATCACTTTCGCGAAGTTGCTGCTCTCTGACGTTGCAGCAGATTTACGTGACACAGAATTGCTTGATAAGCGAATCAAGCTTTGGGAGAAGGATGCATTTGTTAACGAGAAAGGCTTTAGTGCATGTCAATTTAACGATGATGGGACGGTCGGGAATGATATGTTAGTTATCTACGATGGTCGAGTTGCAGGTGGCTGGCAGAGTGAGATGCCTGATGTTCCGATCAACGTCGATTTGGATAACTACGATAGCATAATGCACAAAACGCTTTCAGATCCCGCCACTCTTGCGACAATTGAGCGTGGCCTAGCTTATAGGTTTGCCATCATTGACGAGATTTGTACAAAAGCCTGTACTCGCGCGAAAGCGGTCAATATCCGAGATTACACCAGTCTTATTTTACTTGAAGAAGATACTGTTAAGCTATATTACAGTATTCGCGCAATACAGGATTTTTTTATAGATGGAAGGCTCCAAAATCAAGAAATCGATAATTATCCAACTGAACTTAGAAACCTTATACGGATGTCTAAGGACGAACTGAAAGTGCTTTATCTATCCTCAAATTATGACATATTAAAACAGTTTGAAGATACTGAGCCTGGGTTTTCTTCTTTGATGGCAGAAATACGTACTCATGCTCAAACAGGTTGTACTAAAAAATTGTTTATCGCTATTGAAAATGAAGGAGTAATACCACGTTATCGGCTCGATAAGTGGTGTCTTTTATTTAAAAGAATTGAAAATAACTGGTACGACATTAAGCAGTTAAGCAGTAAAGAACTTGATGTTTTACAGGAGGCCGCTCGAGAAATTGACTCCAAATTACTACATAGTAGAAGATTTTATGATGGTTTGTCGATGTTTAACAATTAGAGCTAGGATAAAAAGCGTTAAATAATATGAAGATACTAATAACTGGTGTAAAAGGATATTTAGGCTCTTTGTTTTATGAGGCTTTACGGTGTGATTATGACGTGATTGGTTCGTCTCGTGTTGGAGATTCCTTATTGGGTATTTTCGCACTAGAAATCACGGATAAACAAGCAGTTAATATATGCTTTTCTTGTCTCAACCCCGATGTGGTTATTCACGCTGCTGCTATGCCAAGAGTTGCGATATGCGAGAAAGAACCTAAACGAGCGTTTAATACTAATGTTGAGGGAACACAAAACATTGTTGAGGCGGCTAATGAAATTGGTGCGAAGGTTATTTTTATATCTTCTCTAGCAGCCCTTGATACATCATCAGTGTATGGAATGAGTAAGCAACTAGCTGAACAGCACATTCGGAAGGTCCGTGCGGGATACGAGATACTAAGGTTATCGATGACATTTGGACTCAGTCCAAATACTTCGAATAATAGACCTTTTAATAAAATAATAAGTACGATTCAAATACAGTCACCGATAACCTACGATAATTTTTGGAGATTTCAGCCAACCTATACCGAACATGTTATTTTAGTGGTAAAGCAGATCTTACTACAAGGTTTCAAGGGGCGTTGTTTAGCTATAACCACTGAAGGTGCGTGTACGATGTATCAGATTGCTTCGGAAGTTCTTAAACCTATTATTATTCATGGAGCTAAATTATACAACAATCGAATCGAGAGTTTTATTGATCCAACTACTCTATTGCATCAAGGGTTTCCTACTTTTTCTTACAGCTCGATGGTTGAAGATTTGAGAAAGCAGCTAGATAGTTTTTATTAAAAGCCTTTCGTCTAGTTTAATAAAAATAATTGACATATATGGACGCTCTGCTGTTGTCAAATAATACTCACCCAACAAGGTTGTGTTAACAGCCTTGTTGCTTCTTTTATTTATCTCTCATTTACTATTTTTTTGCATTGACAAACCGTCACTTTAAGTCACGCTTAATAAGGTGCCGCTCTGACATATATTCGGGCTTAACTGACTTTCAGCGCCCCTAATGAGTTTCGAACCTAGTCACCCAAAAAGTAGAATACACCCACGCGGCATTGAATACTGTGAACCAGGGTGAGAGCATGTAAACAACGCAGACATCCATTCAAAAACTTGTCTGCCAACCTAAAAAAGAGACAGATAACTCTGGGTGTCTGTGTTTTGCTGCTTCTGAGTGTCTGTGTTTTGCTGCTTGTGTTTTACTGTTCACTCGCCATGTGCGAGAAAGTTTAACACGTCGTTCAACTTGGATTCGAACCTATGTGGCACGTAATCAAATTTGGAAATATGCCCCTGACATATGGAAACTGAAGTCTGCTGCTTTTTTAGAAAAAAGATATACTCATTGCTAATACTGAAAGGTATACCGCAATCTCCTCTTCCATACCCTGTTGTCACACTTATTCTGCTCGGTGTTTCAGATTTTAAATTTTCCGTTACTAAAATTTCGGCTTGTACACCGTAACTGTCCTGGGCTACTTGCGAATTTGAATACTTTAGATCTTGTAAATGAATGACTTTCCCTATGAACACTCGGTCTGAGTTTAGAACCCGGCTACTTAAAGCAGGCTCAGAGCATGAGCACGAATTCGCTTTTGCGCTCAATAAAATAAGCGTAACGATTAGTAAGGTAGTTCGCATGGTTTTCCTCTAAATATTCTGCAAAAATGCCACGACTCTGAGACCCGATGCCTGGCTGCTCAGCTTCGAACTTATTCACGTTTTCACATGAAACATTCCCTCCGGCATCCACTTTAAATCTTGTTTGGCAATGGGTGCACTTTGGTCCAGATAAAAGTACACCCTTTTTAGGTGGCTGTCCTGGTAAACATTCGTAGTCACAGTTTTGACGGCCTGTATTACGCTATCGCCACCTCAATAGACTAGCGCATCCAGAGCAATGCCCACTGAGTACCGTTTGGTTCTTTACTACCGGTACACAAAGCAGATCCCATAGAGCCTGGTTTATAGGTGCCACGTGCGGCCCAGCAATAAGAACTATCAAGTGCTGCCTGCCAGCCTATTCTAGAGGGATCATTGGATAATGTGGGGGACCAAGAGGCGGGTTCTACACAGCCTGGATATTCAATGCCGTTTTGCACATAGGTACTCCTACAAGTTGGTACGTCGATAAATTTAGGCGCACTTTCTACTCGGTCCTGATATCCCCAGGAAGAACGAATTTTTTCCAAATCAGACGTTGTCAGATTATTTCCGAAAGCGTACTTACCATCTGCACATGCAGTTTGCGAACAAGAGATTTGCTCTCGCGCATCAGAAAATGGGCTTAAGTCTTTCTGGAAGAGCCACAGTTTGGTTGGATCATTCGGATTGGTTTCTGGTTCAGTACCATAGTCTGCAACTCGGGCCATACCTCCAGGTGCTGTCTTTGGATAGCTACCAACTAAGGTCCAGCCACCATCATCTGTTGTCATATCACAATAAACAGAGAGCGTTTCGCCACTTTTTGTACTAATGTCGTAAACACCGTCACCCATACTCATACCAGCGAGCAAAATGTCGTTACATGAGTAATAAGAACCAGGATTATTGGCTCTAAGTCGCCAATCACCCTGAGTATCTTTATTAGAATACCAAGTACCACTATAGTCACTAATATTAGTCTGAGAACCTACATAGTAACGGGTTTCACCGCTCATCGGCGTAGTTATCTGGAAGCTAACTAGCTTACCGTTAGAAGTGGTCGAGCCGGATAATATACTCCCCGTAACTTCGGCGATAAAGTGGCTCGCGTCACCTTTAAAGTCGTAGCTTTTATATAAAACATTGTTAAGTTGACCATCTAGCGTCTGATCATATTCTAAAGTGTATTGTGCATTGAATTCGGTTTGGGCAGTCGTGGCAGTGCTTAGCATGGCTAAGCCGATAGCAAGAGTGAGCTTGTTCATAAAGTTCCTTATCTAGTTCTAACAGTCCGTATCTAATTCTAAGATGACTGGTTGTTCGGACGGAACCGACCTTCATGATATTGAACACGAATCATAAACGTAAGCCCCTGTCTAACAAAGCGATTTTAGCAACAGTCTATATGTAGTGCAATGTAGTTGAGCTTGGAGGGCCAGGTAAACACATTGTCCTTTAAACGCTTATAAAACCGATTTGTTCACTTGCAAACCCAATTCTAATTTATGGCATGCTAACTAAAGTTATACCAATTTTCTTAATTAAGTGTTCTATTTTGAGGCGAGAAAATATGGTCGATAACAAGGCAAAGATTTGCGAACTCATACCTTAGGTAAAGGTTCTAAATGAGAAATCTTTAACACAGTTAGCGTCATATTTGCTTCTTCAAATTGAACAGGTATTAAGCGAAATTGGTATTAATCAGCCTGAGAAAACATCTCGGACGTCCAGTCCGTGCCATTAGAATGCTCACTTGAAGATTCACCAAACTATAGCGCTATGACGCGATTAGGCTATCCTGAGTAATATTTAATGGATGAAAAGGTGGTCTATGCAACAAATACTTAAGCTGTTACTGTCCATTGTAATCGTGGTCATTACTTTTATCGCTTCTGCAACCCTTGCAGGCATGATGGCCGAATATGCAGGTTGGTGGAAAAAACCCGTGATAGGCGGCGTTGCAGCGGCATGTGTGGTGCTTTCAGGTTATATGAGCGCACCAGGCCATAGGCTGTATTATGCAGCCGCATGGCTGGGAATTGGCGCAGTAGCTGCGTGGGTGATGTCTAACGCATTTATGTATGCCGAGGACGCCAATACTTTAGTGCCCTTATATATCACCTATGCCTGTGGTTTAGCGGCTTTAGTATTTTGCTGGATCTTGGAGCGTAAACGGTATCACTACCATTAGTAGCATAAAGGGTAGTGATATTATCCATTATAAAAGTGTCTGGCTTTTACGCGCCTTAATCGAATACAGCATTGGCACCTGCTGACCCTGGTGCAACTTTTGGTATCCCAGCTCAGACACAAACTCCAGCCCTTCAAAGCAATCGTATGGGCTATACGGATGTTCAGCAAAGAGCTCAATACTCAGGCCTGCCTTTATCAATGCATTGATCACATCACTGACGGAATGGGTCCAGGTCACTGTGGTACTTTTGCTGCCATCGCAGTTTTCTGTATAAGTGCCCTCTTCCTCAATATCCGGCGCACCATGAGGAAAATAAGCATAGCCTGCCAGCAAGTCATTGAAAGGGTGGAACTCAATCAAGTGGAACACACCACCAGGTTTGAGCGCGCCTGCCACCGTGTTTGCCCATGCGGTTAAATCGGGCAGCCAGCACAACACACCGTAAGAGGTAAACACAATATCAAACTGCTGTGTGTTACTTTGACCAAACTCGATCACATCGCTTTCAATGAACTCAGCTTTAAGACCAAGTGCATCTTTGAGGTTATTTGCCTGTGCGATAGCACTTTCAGATAGGTCTACCCCGGTCACATCGGCGCCCTGGCGTGCCCAGGATAAGGTATCCTGGCCAAAATGACATTGCAGGTGCAGCAGAGACTTGCCCTGCACATCACCCACCTGTGCCAGTTCAATCGAGTTCAATGAACACTGTCCGGCCTTAAACCCGGCAACATCATAAAATTCAGACGTAACGTGTAATTGGGTTCTTTTGTCCCAGGCTGATTTATTAATGCTCAGGTAATCCATGATCCTTCCATACTTTTTTATATTTTCAGGTCAACTAACAAAACACTGTAACTTGAAGTGGAACCAGAGACAATCCAGACACGGTTGGCAACAGAACACACGAAATGCAGGCGCATGAATAAGCAGGCGACCTGTTAATGAGAAAACCCCTTTTTCGCATCTATCAATTTCTTACCGCTATTTTCAGTCTATCGTTTTCACTGGTTAGCACGCCTTTTTTACATTGCTCTTGTGCCAGACGGTTCATCCTTTCAACAGCCTGTGCGGTGGCACGTTGAAATCCTAGTAAACCAAGGGCGGCAGATGCCGAGTCAGTCATGTTGATTGCATGTGCGTCCCGTACTGTCAACAACAGCGCGTTGGTAAGCTCAGCGTCACAGACATTTTCCAGCTTTTTCATTGAGGGGTCTGTGGCATCCCAATTGCGTAATTTAACGCTAGAGACGCCCTTGGGCCATAGAACCCTGTTATCGTCTTTTTGAATTGCTCCTTTGTCCGCTAAACCATCAATAGCTTGATCCACAATCCGTTTTATTTTACTGCCAACGCGAGATAACCCTGCGGCATTGGCCAAACGGCTTGCAACTATGGAAGCAAAAGTAGGGTATTCACTGGCCACAACTCGCTCAATCGCATGCTCTATCGCGCTTAATGGAATAGCACTAAAATCATCAACCTTGGGCATGTTAAGTTCAGAAGCATCCACTTTTTTATAAGGGATTTTGCATGCATCAAATATCGCCTCTTCTGCCACTTCATTTCTTTGTATTACCGGGACTGAGCCTTGCTCCTCGGTTTCTGCAGTCACAGATAAAGTATCAGCCAATACCGCAGCCTGTTCTGTGTCACCTTCCAGTGCAGCAAGGTGTGCATCGTGATTCAGTATGGCCTCCTCAATCATCACTTTCAGTCTTTGCAGCTCTGATTTCGGATCTCTGTACCAGTCGGTTGACCAGATGCGCGCAAATTTCCACCCTAACCCCTCTAGTACGCTTTGTCTCAACCGCTCCCTGTCCCTGGCAGAAACCGCCTCATAGTAGCCCTCACCATCATACTCAAATGCCAAAACATATTGTTCAGGATAACTTGGGTGGCGTATTGCCAAATCAATAAAATACCCCTGATTTCCCACTTGTGCCGCAACATCAAAGCCCAAGTTTTGAATAGCATCTTGCAGTACACGACCAAAAGCAAAATTTGCCTCCTGCTCGCCTTCAACAGCCGTTTCTGATTTGTTGAATTCAGCAAACTCTAAAAACGCCTGCAATGCACGCAGCCCGAATGGGCTGCCACTATCCACTCTGAGCTCTTGCCCGTGGAAGTTCGAAAAGACCTCCATAGACAATCGTGCCCTTGATATTAATACATTGAGCCTGCGCTCTCCCCCGGGTTTATTTAATAAACCGAAATTCTGGCTTATCTGGCCAGACTTTGTTTTTCCATAACAAATACTAATAAAGATGACGTCTCGCTCATCACCCTGAACGTTCTCAAGGTTCTTTACAAAAAACTCATCACCACCAGCATGGCGCTCAAAGAAGCCATCAGTTTCAGGGTGTAAACGGCGCACTTTTTCAAGCTCCAAAAGGATTGCGTCGCGCTGAGACAAACTAAAAGCAACAATACCGAGCGATAAATGAGGTTTGGTCAGAGCGTGCTTAAGCACAGCTGCGACCACTGCTTTTACTTCTCCGGGGTTAGTTCTTGACCCCCCTCTGTCGTACCAGCTCTCTGGCAAATAATGGAACTTCAGCCCGGTTGCATCACGGTGAAACCCGGGGCTCGGAAATGCGATCAACTCATTTTTGTAAAACTGCTCATTTGAAACGGCTATTAACGAATCGTGGCGTGAACGGTAATGCCACTTCAGCATATGGCTTGGCGCACCTTTAGACTCCATCAGTGCCAGTATGCTTTCGATGTCAGCGGTATCACTCTTTTCAAGCTCTTCTTCTTCCAATTCCACCGACTTTGCAAACAAGCTATTAGGTGGCATCTGCTTGCTATCGCCAACAACGATCACCTGACTCCCCCGCATCATCGCACCCAATGCATCTGGAGCGGGGATCTGGCTGGCTTCATCAAAAACAATCAAGTCAAATTCCAGCGCACCTTGCTTAAGGTAAGTTGCGATAGACATAGGACTCATCATAAAGATAGGTTTAATCTGTTGAATAACATGGCCCGCTTCACTCAATAATTTCCGCAAAGGAATATGACGCGTCTTCTTGCTGAGCTCCCGCAGTACCAGTTCCATTTCTCCTTTTGCATTTTTGTTCGGTAACTGTTCAAACAACTGACCGACGAGCTTTTCCTGAGCAAAAAACAGACTTTCTTCGTCCACTTTTTTGAAATCTTTGATGGTCTTTTCGTGCTTTGTCCGATCAAATTGCCGGATAGATGCGGAATTAGCATACGCATAATCAACCAAGCCCTGGTAATAGCTTTTTTCAAATACATGCTGCAAGGCTTCCGGGGACTCTTTCCAATTGAAGGCCAGTTTTACGAAGGGCTGGATCTGATATTGCTCAAGTGCAGTAATTATCTGGTTATATCGCGCAAACTCATACAACTGCTCTGGCTTGTTCCAACTCGCTAACAGATCTGACAAAGCACCAAATTTCATTGTCGCAAGTTCATACTCTGACCTTTGTGGGTCTATCGCAACGATTTCTGTTAGTCGATTGCAAAGGTGTAACGACTCATTATGTAATCGTTTTAGCCCGTCTGACTCATTCAATAGCAGTTGTTTGTCTACACCAGCATCAATTACTTTTGCCAGCTTCAATTGCAACTGACCACTATTCACTTTTTGATAATAGTCGCAGATCCATTCAAAAACCCGTTTGAGCTCTGCCAAGTCTGAGTGCTCTCCTTGCCATAGCGAGCCAAAAGCATTCGATAAAAACGTACAGTAGGTATCAAACTCGCGTTTTGCGCTTTTATACTCCAACACTGTATCTAACGACTCTAACCACTTTGCGGGGTTGCTCGGCAAAGTCCCTTTGTACAGACCAGAGAGCTTAGTTTTCGATTTTCTAAAATTAGGCGACAAAAAGCGCCACCATTTATCCGTTTTTCCAACTAACCCTTCACGGATACTCAGTAAATCGGCCTCAAATACAAGTGCAATAAACTCTTCTTCGACTGCCTTTTTAAGCAACATGGTGCGTTCAAGACTCTCCAGACCACGCACTACCTGTTGCTCATCCGAAACCCACACAGCGCTATCTACTTGTACCCCATGCAGTTCAGGCACCTCAGACAACCAGTACGCGGTGGAAATCAATTGAGATACCGCCTGCAAGCTGTCGGGGCTTTCAAGCTGTATGCGCTCAGCAACCGTTTGGCAATGAGAACCCAATGCGCTTAATTCATCGCTCAGTGCCAGCATCGCAGCGGATAACGCCTGATGCATCGCGGGAGAAAAATCCTGGCGGGTAGACATGGCAAACGGGTGCGCGGCTGGCTCCCCCACTTGCTGTATCTGCTGGACCAGTTCGTCGACAATTTTTATTACTTGATGGTATGTTTCGTCTGTCCATTGCGAAAACAGACTAAATGGCAACAGGGGTATTGGTTTGCCCGTCGACGCTTGCTCAAGCTGCATCAGCTTACCCAAAGCACTGATATAATTGATTTTGCTATTGAGAATGGGCACTCTCACTTCTTTCGCATAAGAATCCAGTAGTGATTTGGCAGCTGTAAGCTCAGCAAACTCTTTCTCTCTGTCTGCTATCTGGGGCTTGCCTTGTGCCAGTGACTCTGAGATGGAAGCCAGTACCACCTTCTTGGTACTTTTGTGACTGTGCAGTTCGAGCACAGCAAGCCCGAGGTGAGTTTCATCAAGTCGCTTCTTCACCACCTCTAGTGCCGCCATTTTCTGTGCCACAAACAGCACTTTTTTACCCAAAGCAACAGCCTCAGCAATGATGTTGGTAATGGTTTGAGACTTGCCAGTACCAGGTGGACCCTGGATGATAAAATCAGCACCCGACTTCATTGCCAAAATCGCCGCTATCTGGCTGGAGTCGGCATCTTTTACCAAATGGAGCTTCTCTGGGTGCGCCAATTCACTGGCGTTGTACTCGGCCTCTGGGCTAAACCCCTCACTCAAAAGACGTGTCATGAGCGGCAGCTGTTCAGGCTTTTTACCTTCTGGCCAGCCACTCGGATCTAAATCCATATACATTTGGAACTTGCCAAACGAGAAAAGCCCCAGGCCGATTTTATCCGGGTGGACTTTCCAGCTTAATTGCTTCTCAACAGCATGCGCAACTGCTTGATAGTAGTCTGCTAAAGTAGTTTCAACCGTGTAAGTAGGTAATTGTAGTTTGAATTCGGTTCTCAATTTTGCGGCCAGCGTCAGGTTGGAGCCCATCTCCTCACCCGTGTATTTCAGCTTAAAGCTATCCCTGGCGGACGACCTTGTAAGCTTTACGGGGACCAGGATCAAAGGTGCGTAGCGCGACACTCGCGTATTGGACGGTTCATTCCATTGCAAAAACCCCAGCGCCAGGTACATTACTTCTATGCCCTGCTCTTGCAACATTGTGTGTGCATCCGCCTCTAACTTTAACAGTGCCTTATCAAGCTTTGCAGGCATAAACCCAGTTTGAAGATACTTATCACTAAATCGTGCCTCCCCCTTTTGCTGCTCCAAATACAAATCCAGCGGAGGTAACTCAGTGTCTTCATCAGACTGAAAAAAGGTATTTTGATCATCGTCGCTGATGTTATTTTGATAAGCCTTTGGTAATGGCAAAAAGCTCATTGTTTTTTCTTTTTCGACAAGCAACTCAAAAACTTGCTCAGACTTTTCGTCAATTATATCTATCGCTTTTCCACTGCTACGATAGTTAAGCTGCGGGTTTGCTCGCAGCCCCATATCAAGCAACTCCAGTCGTGCACTTTCCAATTTCTGCTCAATAGTCATAAACAACCCTTGTAATAACCTACCCAATCAACCTTGAATAAATGGAATAAAATAGAGCTAACAATAAAGCGTAGAGCCACAAGACTGGTTTTGCCACTTCATAAGCAAATCAGATAGTTGCTACGAGCAGGATTGAATCAAACAAAGCGAGTTAAGGGTGAATAAATGGCACATGCCATTTTTCAAATTTAGGACACATTCCTCTTCCCCTGTGCACAATTGAGCCACATTGTGCACATTTCTAAAAATGAGCATAAATCATTAAATTTAAAGGACTTCACAATGATGGTGGGTAAATTTCAAACAGCCTTCCTACCTTATTTCAGGTGAAATGTGCAAATAATGTGAAAGTTGCGGTTTGGCCTTTGTGGTTATTGCAATTTTAGGCTAACTTCCACAGACAGGCTTAAAATAGCAAACCTTTCGAAAGGAAGGGACGCAAAGCTTCCGGTCTAAGGTGAGTGCTAAGATAGCGGGGTTGCTGAATGCCAACGAGTGATAATGAAGCGTAGTGTGCATACTGTTGTTTTGTATGCGCATTGCGTAGCATATTGGCATTCACGCCTATGGCATCTGTTGTCATACCGCCCTCTCTTAGTCTTTCCTCATCCCTGAGCTTGTCGTTGCGATTTTAACCTGTTCATTCTGGTCGACCGCCTATTCAGCGAAGAACAGCAGGGAAACAACATGTCAGATGACAATGCTCTGGGGAATACTCATGAGACAACATAGATACAACAAGCAGCGCCGGCTTTTTAAAGTCGGGCTCTGTTTAATGGCTTTAGGACACGCGATGCCGGGCCTGGCAGCGCAGTGCGAGTTCAAGGTAAAAAATGAGTGGCAAAGCGGTTATACCGCAGAAGTCACGGTATATAACGATTCCGACGTTGCCTTAGATGGCTGGACGGTCGGGCTTGAGTTTAATCAGGGTGAGTCAATCAACAATGCCTGGCGCGCCCAACTGGGCGGCAGCAACCCCTATCAGTTTGAGAACCTCAGCTGGAACCGAAAGATTAACCCAAACTCGTCAAAGTCTTTTGGTTTTAACGTGCAAAAAGCGGCCGGGCAAACCGCCGTTGCACCTGTCTTCTCTGGCATTTGCGCAAGCAGCGGGCAGGATGACAATAACGAAGTCAGTGTTGCCATTACCGCGTCTGACACCCAGGCCACGGCGCCTGCCACCATCCAATTCAACAGCGAGCTTGCCAATTCGGCCTCAGACACAGTGAGCTACCTATGGGATTTTGGTAACGGCCAAAACTCAGATGAAATGAACCCACAGCATACTTTTGAGCAGCCGGGTGATTACCAGGTATCGTTAACCATCAACGACGGCGCCAATGACTACCAGGCAGCACCAATTTCGCTCTCGATTGAACAAGCGCAGCCAGAATCGGCACAATGTGTATTTGAAGTGGAGCAGGAATGGATCTCAGGGTTTCGCGGTAAGGTCACCATCACTAACACCGAAAGCGTGGCTATTTCAGACTGGAAAGTGCTGATGGAATTTGCCGACAACACCAAACTGACCGGCGTCTGGCATGGTAATCACAGTGGCAATAACCCCTATGAGATTGTGAATGAGAACTACAACGGCACCATTAACCCAGGCCAGAGCTTAAACTTTGGCTTTAATGCCCAAAAGGCGCAGGAAAACGATGCCCCAACTACGCCTTCGCTCGGCGGCTTATGCTCGACAGATGGCAACATTAACCATGCGCCAACGGCCGTTGCGTCAGCCTCTGTAACCTCGGGCCAGCGCCCTTTAACAGTGAACTTTGATGGCAGTGGCTCTTCCGACCCCGATGGCGATACCCTGACCTACAGCTGGGATTTTGGCAATGGCAATACATCCAGCGAGCCAAACCCGGCTTATATTTTCGATCAAACAGGTACATTTACAGTCAAATTAACGGTCAATGACGGGGTCAATACCACAGTCAGCCAGCCTATCAGCATTCAGGTCGCAGAGCCGGATGTAGCGCCAATCACCGGGCCGTTTGAGTTAAATTCGCAAAGCTCCAGAGTGTATTTTGTCTCAACCAAAAAACAGCACGTGGTTGAAGCACACACCTTCGAAAACCTCAGCGGCAGTATTTCTGAGCAAGGTGCGGCAAGGCTCACTCTGGACTTGGCCAGTGTTAATACGGGCAATGACACCCGGGACGGCAGAATGAAGGAACACTTATTCGATACCAGCTTGTTCCCGCACGCCGAAGTGCTGCTCGCGGTTGATTATGCAGCCCTGACAACCTTGCCCATTGGCAGCACTGAAAAGCAGACAGTTACCGCCACGCTCAACCTCAAAGGCGTGATAGCCGAAGTAACAGCGGACGTGGCAGTTCGCCGCCTGACGCACACTAAGGTGATGGTGCAAAGCCTTGCCCCTGTTGTGCTGGACGCGACAGATTTTGGCTTAGAGCCAGGTATAGAAACACTGAGAACATTGGCGAATTTATCTGTGATCAGTTACGCGGTTCCCGTGAGCTTTAACTTAGTTTTTGAAGCTCAACAATAGGAGGGAAAGAAAATGATATTCAATATTTTACCACGATTCTCTACCCTGACTCGTAGCAAATCTGCAGCACCTGCTATTACAAAGTTTGCCGCCTGCATCAGTTTAATCGCAAGCGCGCCGTTTGCTCAGGCAGCACAGTGTTCATTCAACATTCCGGATAACTGGAACAACGGCTTTAAAACTGAAATAGTCATAGAGAATGACTCAGAGCATAGCATTAACAACTGGTCACTGGAACTCACCTGGAACCCGGGCATCTCCCTGCAAAATAGCTGGAACGGCAATTTCGACTGTAACGACACGGGCTGTACCATCACCTCACAAGGTCATACAGTTCATGCAAATCAGTCATTTGGTCTCGGCTTTGTTGCCAATAAAAATGGCCTGAGTGAAGACGTTGTCATTACCCTCAATGGTGATGTGTGCAGCAACTCTGGCCCGACTACGCCCCCGGATGCGGTCACAGAAACGGGCTTGTGGGCACTGGACAGCGCAGAGTCTTCGCTCAGCTACGTGTCGGTCAAAAAAGACCATGTGGCAGAGCTGAACCAGTTTGCGTCGCAGAATAACGCGGCCCCCGCGCTATCGGGCAGTATTGATGCCGACGGGCGCGTAATCCTGGCAGTTGATTTAAATAGCGTGTCTACCGGTGTGGATATCAGAAACAGCCGGGTCATGGACTTACTGTTTGAAACAGAATTATTGCCAACGGCATACTTCAGTACTCAGATTGACCCTGCACTATTGAGCACGCTGGAAGTGGGCAACCCGACGGTTCAAACCGTTACCGGCGAGATGAGCCTGCATGGCGTTAACCATGAACTCAGCCTGGATGTGTTGGTTGTGAAGCTGGCAACGGGCCATGTTAATGTCAGTACGCTTACGCCGATGATCATCGACAGTAAGACCTTTGATATGGACTATGGTATTGAGGCACTGCGAGTAGTTGCTAACCTGAGTGGCATTGGCGAGACCGTACCGGTTTACTTTAACCTGACCTTTTTATCAGCCGAGCAAGACGGTTTTGAGCCGGTTAATATGGCGGCGAAACCGGCTGCGCCTTCCGAGCTCAGCGCCAGTGTGCTTTCTACCGAAGCGCAGGCGCAATTAAGCTGGTACGACAACAGCAATAACGAAACCAACTATCTGGTGCGTTTAAAATCACTTGATGGCCGCTGGCACACCGCCGCTACGCTTGCCTCTAACGCCAGTTATTATGAATCGGGTTTACCGGAGTCCGGCGAGTTTGATTACAAGGTGATTGCGCTGAACAACTCAGTGCCCTCCCAGCCCAGTAATATTGCCCGTATCACAGTCACGCAAACCGACCCCATTGCCCGTGGTATGGAGTTGTACAAAACTAATTGTGCCGGTTGTCATGGCTCTGAGGGTGGCGGTCTGGGTTCATTCCCTGCGCTCAATACAGAACGCGATGTACAGGCCATGATTGATGTGATAACCGCGACTATGCCTTATGGCGCGCCGGGTGCCTGTGATGAGCAATGTGCCACGGATATCGCAGATTACCTGCAAACCCTGTGGCCTGCGCCATTAACCTGTGATGTGGGTGTCGCGCCTGTGGCATACGGTGCACGACAGCTGAAAATACTGACGCAAACCGAATATCAAAACACAGTAGAAGACTTACTGGGGGTTGATTTTGAAGTGTCAGACGGCCTGTCGCCGGATTCTCAGGTGGGCTTTTTCATCAATAATACCCATGCCGCTGTGCAGCCTTCTAACTACAGCAACTACCTGCTGGTTGCCGAAGAAATCGCACAATGGGTGGCTGATAATGGCTATTCGCCCGCTTTAAGTTGTGCAGCCATTAATGAAGACTGTGCCAACCGTTTAATTGATGAGTTAGCGCCGCAGATATTCCGCCGTCCGCTAACGCAGGATGAAGCGGACAGTTATCGACTGATCGCAACCGGATTTTTCAACAATAACGACGTTGCAGCGGGCATGCAGTTAGCGCTGGAAGGCTTGCTGTCTTCGCCGCAGTTTATTTATCGTCATGAGTTAGGCGAAGCGAACCCGGATAACTCAGAGCTGGATTACGACGCCTTTGAGCTGACCTCGTGGGAAATGGCTACCTTCCTATCTTATACCTTTACCGGGTCAACGCCTGACCAACTACTGTGGCAAGCCGCTGAGCGTGATGAGCTGCGTGATGAAGCCCATATCATTGCCCATGCAAACCGCCTGGCAGAGCAAGCCAAACCGGTGCTGGGTGACTTTGTAGGCAGCTGGTTGGGCACAGGCAGTTTAGAAGTTGCCAGTAAAGATCAGGACCACTATCCGGGCTTTGCCAATCTGGTACCCGCCATGAAAGCGGAGATCAACGAAACCTTCTCCTACATCATGACTCAGCCGGACGAAAAATTTGGCTCGCTGTATACCGCCAACTTCACGTTCGTGAACCAGTTACTGGCCAACCACTATAACATTCCCGGCGTATCGGGCGATGAACTGCAAAAGGTAGAGACCACGCAGCGCGGGGGTATCTTAGCCAATGGTGCGTTTATGTCGCGCTGGGCCGAAGTTGACGAGTCGCACCCTATCTTACGCTCGGTCAGAGTGCGCCGCCGTATGCTGTGCCAGGATCAACCCGATCCGCCAGCCGGTACCTTTGAAGCCAGAGAGCAAAGGCTTGCCGAGCTGTCTGACTTGTTGCAAGACCCGACGACCACTAACCGACTCAAGTACCACAGCTTGACCGAAGGCCAGCCTTGTTCAAGCTGCCACGAAAAGTACATCAACCCGATGGGCTTTGGTATGGAAGACTTTGATGCCGTGGGCAACATCCGTAATCAAGACAACAACGGTAATGTGATCGACGCATCGGGCATCCTCTACGCCCCTGAGAAGTACGCTCAGGTCAGTGACTTTGTGCCATTCAACGGCACTAAACAGTTAGGTGCTGTGATAGCCGACCTGTCTTCAGCTCAAAGCTGCTTACCACAGCAAATGTTCCGCTACGTAATGGGTGTGGGTCATGACTCAATCGACCCGACGAGTGAAGAAGACAAGCGACTGTCTCAGACAGAGCAGGTCGGTTATATGTGCGAAATCGACACACTGACCAACACCATGATGCAGGAAAGCCCGAGAGCCATGCTGGAGAAATTTGGTTCACTCAAGTCGGTGCGTTATCGCAAAGCCTGGTCCAGAAGCGAGTAATGCGGGTCACAACATTAAGAGGTTAGTAACATGAAAAAAGAGCATTTAAATAACATGGCGATATCGCGCCGCAGCTTATTAAAAATGTTTATGGCGTCGGGTATTTCGACCGCCCTGATCCGCACATCGCCGCTGGTATCAGGATTGCTTTACGCACGACATGCCGATGCCATGGACGCCGGGCTGCCCAACAAAACCGTGTCTATTTATATTCCGGGCGGCTCTATTGCGTCGCTTTGGAACCCCACAGGCAGCGGTGAAACCATGCAACTGGGTGTGATGTCGGCAGGCTATGAGCCGGTTAAAACCGAATGTAACTTTATGGTCAATATGGCCCACTCCAACGCGGGTCATGGCCGTATGCCGGTGCTGCTCGCCCAGAGCTGGGGCGGTGACAGTTACGACGTCACTATGGGTAACGCGTTAGGCCCGAACCTGCCATTTCGTTATCTGAACTTAGGCGTTCACAGTAATGGCCAGGGTCACTTAACCAAAGACAACCGTAACCGTTTGCCGTTCCAGGAAAACCCCTTCACCGTGTATAAAATGGTGTTTGGCGGCGCCCAGGGCAGCAACAGTAAAACGCCTATCATGAATGCGCATATGTCGGCAGCCAACGCGATAAAAAACAGACTCGCAGGCTACGAAATACAGCGCATGAATGACCATCTCGATGCCATTGCAGACACCCAGCGGCGTTTAGATGAGCTCTCTGGCGGCACCTCCTGTGGCATTGCCCCCGATGACACTGAGTTCCCATTGACCTTTGATACCTTCAGTCAGCAGGCCAGACTGCAGGCAGACATTGCCGTGGCAGCTTTGCAATGCAACCTGACCAGCTCGGTATCACTGGCCTTTGGTAACCACCAGTCTGAGTTCCGTATTCCTGAGCTGAACTTCCAGGGGCACTATCACAACGCCATCCACGGTGGCAGTAACGGCCAGCCAAACTACCCGTACTACACCGAAATGCGCAGCCACCTGGGCAGCCTGAGCGCCTATTTGATCCAAAAACTCAAAGCAGCCGGCATCTTAGACAGCACAGTGGTACTAGAAACCACCGACATGGGCCACGCAGACAAGCACTCTGCCAACCCTTGCGCCTATCTAATCGCAGGCGGCGGCGCCCGCATTAACCGCGGCGTAGTCAGCGACATCGGCTCAGGCTACAACCAGCACGATGTACTGCACACCGCAGCCAAAGCGTGTGGCGTAGACCTTGGGTTTGGTAAGGAAATTCCGGGGGTGATTGTTTAGGTGGTTGTATTGAAAGCGGCTAATTAATAGAACGTCTGTGATTAAGAGAGCGCTTTAGCTGGCGCTTTCTTAGTCACACCTCCCCCTCTCATTTCTTAAGAGGCATGATCCAAATATCTGAACCTTCATTGATGGATGTGGCTTGATTACTCGAGCGATTATACAGCATTAAAAAACCGTTCAATCCTGGCTAACTGACGCTAATCAGCGTAGGCATTACCATAATAAAATCGATATCTGCATATAAGTTCAGGCTGGTATAACCATCCATATAATTTAGATTATTCATAACATTAGGGAGTAACAAGGCATCGAGATTCAAAATTGACCTCTGATTAAAAGGGACGTAAATTATGCCGACCAACCCCACCAATGACCGACACACACTATGGCACGTGATGACAACAAAACAGTCTTAGAAGGCCAGGCCGCAATTGACCTTTGGCTTCAAGGTAAAGAGGCTTGGAACAAATGGGTAGAAGAAAACCCAATTGCTGACGTGAGTTTTGAGGGGGCAGACTTCACAAAGTACGCTGTTGTTTCGTTTGAAGGTTACATGTTTCCAAAGGGTGACATTAGTTTCTCCAACGCACATTTTGGCGAGGGGTACGTAACCTTCTCAAAATCGCTTTTTGATGAGGGTTTCGTTAGCTTCGTTAGATCTAACTTTGGCAAAGGTGACATTGACTTCTCAGAGGCAAACTTTGGTAAAGGTGATATTAACTTCTCAAACGCAAACTTTGGAGAAGGTAACGTTCACTTTGCTAGGGCAAAATTTGGTGAGACTGTCAACTTTTCGCACGCCCGATTTGGTGAGGGCAACTTAAACTTCTATAACGTGCGAATAGGTGATGGTTACGTAAACTTCTATGGCACCCGGTTTGGGAAAGGTAATGTTAGCTTCTATTACGCACAATTTGGTGAAGGTAACGTTAACTTCGACTGCGTACAGTTTGGTGAGGGCGACGTTTATTTCCGTAACGCAAAATTTGGAGAGGGCAACATTAACTTCCGTCACGCACAATTTAGGGACGGTACTGTGAACTTCATTGATACTCGATTTGGTAAGGGTGACTTAAACTTCATGCTTGCCGAATTTGGAGAGGGCGACGTACACTTCGCGATTACCGAATTTGGAGAGGGTAACGTAAGTTTCTATGACGCCCAATTTGGTAAAGGTAACGTGAACTTCGACTATGCACAATTTGGTAAAGGTAACGTTAGCTTCCAAAACGCACAATTTGATGAGGGGTTCGTTAATTTCCAAAACGCACAATTTGATGAGGGCTATGTTGACTTTCGAGACACCCACTTTGGAGAGTGTAACGTTTACTTCAAGAGTACACGATTTGGTGAGGGTAACGTTAGCTTCCATTATGCACAATTTGGTAACAGTGACGTTTGCTTCGAGTCCATAAATACATCAGGACAATTCAATTTTTCAGCTGTCACAAGAACAGCACAGATTAGATCCCTGTCTTTTAAGTTTGCAACTTTTGACGGCCCCGTGAGCCTAGATGGAAATAGTTTCAATTGCGTACCTGACTTCACCAACACCAAACTTTCACACCAACTAAGTTTGAGCCACTTCTCTGTTAAAGCAAAGACTTCCAATAAAAGCAGGTTCATTCTCAAAATACTAATTGGAATTCAGAAAATTTGGTTTGGCTCTCCACTTCAATACTCTAAAGCCAAGAGTGCCTTAGGGCTTTCTAAGAAACTATCCAGAAAGCTACCCTGGTTAAGCAAAACCGCTGCCGCCGACAAGCAGGACATAGATCGTATTCGACGTTTGAAAGAACTGGCGGAGACGAACAAGCATCATAAACTCGCTTTAGACCTACACGTCGAAGAAATGAAATGTAGTAGATGGATTGAAACCCCATGGTACCAATTGCTCACTGAGTTTCTATTTCAAAAACTTGGTGATTACGGCCGGAGTGTCTTCAGGCCCACACTATCACTTGTCTTACTTTGGCTGACATGTGCACCAATATATGCCTATTCATCTGACAAGAAAGATATTGCATACGATGCGATGTTATTTTCTTTCTCACAGATGTTTTCCGTAATACCGAGTTCAAAAGATGCGCGCTCAGAATCATCAGCTGCATTGTATGGGACTTTGGTTAATGACAAGCTGGTTGTTGACATACCTCACGCAGTATTTGCTGTCGCAGGATTTCAATCACTCGCCTCAATAGCTCTGGTCTTTCTTATTGGCCTGGCGCTACGTAATAGGTTCAGGATATAGGGATAGTGCCGTTGACTTGGCTTGTTAGGTAACCTTACCCACACTTTTTAAATGTAAAACAACATGAAACATGCCAATTAATAAAGGGCATATAAAAATATAAAAAAACAAATAAGCCGCTGCATCATCGTGAAGGTTAGGCTGATTGTAGCTACCATTAAATAGCCACAAAGAAGCAACTAATAAAGAAGCGATGCCACATAAAAGAAACCAAAACCTTTTACGATAAGAGATTTTCAAACCCCAACATACTGAAGTAGAGCCAACAAAGCCTAATATGCCCATAACGCCAAGCGTCACAAAAACAATTGCCATAGGGGATGCTTTATTGAATAAACTTAGTGTGCCCAAAAAAACACCCAAGCACGCTAACGCAGCCAATATCAACGATGGCACCCAGCCAAATATGATTGAAATACCAATTATAAGTTGATTGCGGAATTCCATTGGTTACCTAAAATCCGCCTAAACGGCGAGCAACTTGTTGCGAGTCCAGTGGCCGGAGGCCGCGATGTTTAAGGCGCTAATTATATTTAAAGAGTCTATTTTAAAACCTCAATGGCTTTACGGATTATTTCTTCATCTGGCTGATACATTAGATGCTTTAAATTGTCCAATTCGGCCTCAACAAGTGCTCTTACTAGTATTCCAGAGTTAGTAGATTTCAAAATACTTCGTTCTGCTTCAGGGTTTGAATAAAAATAAACTTTAATCCGTCCAGTCTTATTATCAGGAACATAAACCCCACAGCGATAGTTATTTATGTCAGGATTTTTTTCTTTATCATCATACACATACTTCCACTCTAAGCACTCTCCAACACCTTCATAGTAAGTACCTTTACGATCGTCTAAATAGGCTGTGTACTTACCAGCCTTCAAAGTTAGATGATGTGTTACTGGGGCAACACTAAAATGTTCTTCCCACTTAAAGGGGGCTTTTATTTCTACATAACTTTGTTTACTTGTTTTATTCAACGTAGACGGGTCAATACCTGCTAGACTTGAACAACCAGTTGTGGTGGCCAGATATACTGAGCTGATCAAAATAGTACAAAGCTTTTTCATTTTTCACTCTAAATTAGTAGCCTGCGATTTATGCAGAAAATAGTTCACGAAGTATAACGCCCTGTTAAGATGTGAGCAACACAATACTGAAGCTCCCGAATACCACCTTAAACGCAAAAGTTTTTGCAAGGAGTTGTTTAGAGGACATCCACCTAAGAATATCCGATGAGCTAACAAGCCTGTTGCTAAAAGCTAACGCTAGTATCTTAAAAATCTTCAGATATTTATATTTTATGACTTTGCCTGAACACTCACTCAAAACTCGCAAATCAATTGTGGGCAGGTTCAAAGAGCAATAACTTTTAGGTGGATGTCCAGAGCGCTGTTCACTTAGCCAAGGTCGCTCTATTCATAACCCTTTCTACAAACGCAATCAACTCGTTACAATTCTGTAATCACAAACCAACAAAAATTATCCATAATAAGTCAGAAGTTTGTAAACTTGCTCTGTGGCGGGCAGTTACAGTCTGTCATAAAAGCACAGCCAGTGCCTGCTCGTAGCAATGCTAAACAAAGCACTTTGTGCCGTTAGCGAAAATATTAAACACTAAAGGAAGGTCTATGAAAGCGTTATTAACAGTTCTACTTATTTTGTTCCCTGTATTGGCAAATGCAGCAGATATCAACTGTAAAGGCAAAGTCACCTGGGTGATGGATTATCCTCAACAATGTAGTGGCAACACTGCATTCAAGACAAGCGGCTCTAATGGAAAGTGGATTTGTCCACCGTCGGACAAAAGTAACGCCATTGTTTTAGCAGCCCTCGCGGCAGATAAAAGCGTGGAAGTTTACATTGATGATAAAAATGGCTCCATTAGCTGCTCGTCACTTCCTGATTATGTGAGTGCCAGATACGTAATCATTAACCCCTAAACTCTGAATCAATACGCAGTGTCTGGGGTGACGCTGGGGCTTGTGAGTTCAGCTGCAACGGGGTGTTACTGCATCGCTCGTTTGTAGATCCCGGCTCGCAAGCGTCCGAGATGACGGTGGGCCTGTGAGTTCGGCAGTAAAAGGGTCCCACTGTGCCGCACGTTGGCAGATCCCGGCTCGCAAGCGTCCGGGATGACGGTGGGCCTGTGAGTTCGGCGGTAAAAGGGGACCACTGCGCCGCACGTTGGCAGATCCCGGCTCGCAAGCGTCCGGGATGACGGTGGGCCTGTGAGTTCGGCGGTAAACGGGGACCACTGCGCCGCACGTTGGTAGCTCTAAGCTCGTAAGCGCCCGGGATGACAGAGCGGGGTGTCAGTTTTTAAGGCAAATTTTGGCGTTATCAGTGTCGAAAAAAACGACCTCCCACAAGCTACAGCCTTGTCGGGCAGTCTTTGGCCGTTTCAAATAGACAGATCATCAGCGTTTAGGTTAATGTGCAGATCGCTCCCCACATCAGAGCTTAAGACTACTGTGAATCCTGTCATAGAACGGCTTTTTCATCGCCTGATATTTCTCTTTATGATTTGGATACATTGCGTGAAGCTCTGTTTTTAAACGGTTCAGCTGCTCAACAAGCTCGGGGCTTTTCAACATAACGTCCTTGAAGTTCAGGTGTTTAGCCGCTTCGGTGCTACCAAACTCAAAGATGTGTAAATGGCATTTTCGTGAGCTTTTCGAAAAATATTCACGCCCCTCGATACCGTAACTACCTCTCGCCTCGAAACCAATGTCCTCAAGCTTTTTGCGAGCCTTTCGAACTAGTTCTAAATCCTCAACCTGGCCAAGAATATCAATACAATCTTTGGCTAGTAAACCTGGTACTGAGGTCGAACCTATATGAATCAGCTCAATATCTAGGCCTAAAGCCAACTTTATAGATTCTGCTTCGCCCTCAAAGTCATCCTTCCACAGTTCACTGTGCGGAAATATATACATTAATAGTCCCCACTTTTGTCCAATGCCTCGCTTAACGGGCGAAATATAGCAGGTAAAGATAAGCGACGGAGGAGGAGAAAACAAGCGACACGCGCTCCAACATTGACTGCGTCAGGATACTGCTGTTTTGTAGTTTAATGGATCCCGGCTCGCAAGACTCCGGGATGACGGTTGGGTTTGTTAGTTCGACTGTAACGGAGTGCCACTATGCACGCGCTAGTAGACCCCGGGTCGCATGCGTCCGGGATGACGGTGGGGTTTGTGAGTTCAACAGCAAGGAGGCTACCATCAAAGGGCAGTTGATCTTTTCTCACCGGTTAGCAATGAGTAGTGTGTATATTATCTGAATTCAAGCTTGAAATAGATTTTTTGTTTGTCTAGTATGAAAACTCCACAGTTAATGTGGGTTTAAATTTTTAAATAAAGGATTAACCATGAAATTAAAATTAAGTAAAAAAAGCATTAAGCAATTATCAGCAGACAAAGCAATTTCTCAGCGATTAACGCCAGTTGTTGGTGCCGCAGGGCCTGACATCCCTGCCAGTCCAGCCCTAAACCCGACCGATCAATACACGTGTTATTGGGGCCGTACGTGTAAAATAGAAGCTTAATTTAGCTCTAAATCACGGAAAAGAGCGCTGATGAGCGCTCTCATTTTTGCCAGAGTCGTGAAGGCTCTATGGGTGGCAACGATTACCTAATTTAGTGATACTTGCCGCGACATACAATTCTCACCATAGATTCACAAGTCAATTGTTGGAAAACGGGTGATATCTCGCCCCAAATTTACACGCTTCAGGATACTACTACGCTGAACGTTAATAGATCCCAACTCGCAGGCGTCCGGGATGACGGTGGGGGATGTCGTTTTGAAAGTACTTATTTGTTTATGAAAAAAGTCCAACCTGCCGACGCAAAACCCGACAAATACATGATCACTAATGACCGATGGGTGTACCAATTTTAAGGGTGCTGGCTCGGAATTCATTAGGGGTGCTGGATAATCAGGTAAGCCCGGATACATGTCAGAGCAACACATTTACAGCGGACTAGACAAAGCATCAGAAATGGAAAAAGGGTAACTGTCAGGTCAAGTCTGGGCAAGTACACATTAGCTATCCCACCGACCTACTCGGCTTGGCACCGCTGGCGCGACCATTTGCGTTTTGTTTAATTCTTTTTTTTCATATAACGCTCTAATTCTTCTGTCCACTCCAAAATTATTAATGCTGAATATAAATACCCACCCCCATAAAACCAACATTTCAAATGATTCATTAACCATCATTAAAAGTGGTGATAAGCAAATTACTACATTGACAACTTCAACTCTTTTAAAGCCTTCTACGTTGTGCCGCCACTCTTTAAACAGGGGCAAATAATAGCAGCCCAGTAAAAATCCAAAGTAAAAAACTACGCCTATCATCTCTCCAATCATGAGCATCAAAAAAGAAAAACTAGATAGAACCATGTACACAAGCCAAACTGAGTATAAGTGCATAAATTACCTAAAATTTATATGGTGCAAAACAAGTGCTGTATTTAATTGATTCATTCGTTTTAGTTACCTCGGGTAAGAAAACGACGCCCCCTGCCCGATACAACTCTGGATACTACTTGCGCTGTACTTTAATAGACTCCAGGACGCAAAGAGTACGCCAGTTCTGACTACCAGGTGGCTACTCATTCAAATAATGTCTCACTTTGATTTTGGTGCTATCCGATAAAGATGCGCTACACCTTTGATCCACCATTATGTCCCAAAACCTAATTGCTGTACTTTATTCAAAACCTGCTGATAGCGGATGTCTGCACAGCAGCCAAACCCGGCGCGTTGTCTGAATTTTGAAGACGTTGCTAATGGCGAGGTCATGCCGGTTAGGAATCGGGTCAGTATTGCCAGGCTGGGCGTAACGCCAATTTGCATCAGATGCTGTTTTAGCGCATTTAGGTCGCTTCGTAATGTATCGTCCGAGGGAAATTCTGTCTGCTTAGACTGGGCAAGTTGTGCAACTTGACCGCGACACGCTGAGCAGTGCCCGCATTGCTCTGGGGCGTTTTCATCGTCAAAATAGCGCGCTAAGTTGTAACTTAAACATGTATTTAACTCAAAAAAGCGCAGCATGGCGGCGATGCGTTTCACCTCGGCTTGTTCCTTATCTAAAAAGTAATCGGCAAGCTCTTTGGCCAGACTTGGCTCAGCCAGCTTAGTTTCATCCACCTGATAAACCTGCATCATGCGTTTTGACTCAAGCTCAATATGCCCTTGCTCATGCAGGTAGTCCAGCGCCGCTACAATGCGATTTCTGTCGTGCCCCAGTTGCACTAAGGCCTGAATATCAACGGTGCCCCATACTTTCTTAAATTGCGTATTGGCAATTATCTGCTGAATAAACTGCTGACGGTTCGCATCGAACATGCTGATGACGTCCTGCTCTGTGCGTAACCATTTGAATCTAAAGTCGGCGTAAAACGCGTATTTGGCCTCAATTACGCCTTTGAGTTCGAGCTGCACCAGCAAGGTTTTTAACGCCAGTAATCGGATATTGCTGACTTTAGAGGCGCTGAGTTCCTGCATTTCCCACAAGCCCTGCTGTTGCTGCGATTGAATTTCATCAATCAGTGCCTGAATGCTGGCTTGCTCCGGGGTGTCGGCGTAAACAAAGTTCTCAAGCGTCGCAACGCCATCTAAATTAGCCAGGGTAATACATTCAGAAAATTGCCCGTCGCGCCCTGCACGGCCAATCTCCTGGCTGTAATTCTCTATCGATTTTGGCAGGTCGTAGTGCACCACAAAACGAATATCGGATTTGTCTATGCCCATACCAAAGGCAATCGTGGCAACAATCACTTGCTTGTGATTGTTCATGAAATCGTTTTGGATACTCTGACGAAGGCTGTCATCCAGCCCGGCATGATAGGCAGCGGCGTTTACGCCGGCCGCCTGCAATTGCTTAGCCACCTGCTCGGCCTGTTGTTGCAGCGTGACATACACAATGCCTGCGCCAGCTTGTTGCTTTAAATAGCCAATCAGTGCCTGCACTTTTTGCTCTTCCGGGTAGGCATACACGCTTAAATCCAGGTTGGCGCGATAAAAGCCCGTCTGCACAATATGTTCAGGTTTTATATCAAACCGGTTCGCCATGTCGCGCTTTACTTTTTTGGTCGCCGTGGCGGTAAGCAGCAACACCAGTGGGATTTTTAACTCATTGCGATAGTCGGGTAACTTAAGATAATCAGGTCTGAAATTATGGCCCCATTCAGAGATACAGTGCGCTTCATCAACCACCAACATAGAAATAGGCACTTGCTTAATGAATTCTCTGAAGCGCTCGTTTTTAAAGCGCTCAACCGAGATCATCAGCACTTTAATGCTGCCATTTCTGACATTTTGCATCACAGACTGGCTTTGCTCGCGGGTTAACGTTGAATCTAGACTGGCCGCATTGATGTTTTTGCTGTGTAAAAACTCAAGCTGATCTTTCATAAGCGCCAGCAGTGGCGAGATAACTAAGGTTAAATGGGGTAGCTGTAAGGCCGTCAGCTGATAGCACAAGGATTTACCTGAACCGGTTGGGAAAATTGCGAGGCTAGAGTGGCCGTTGACCAGCTGGGTGACTGTTTGTTCCTGGCCCGGCCTGAATGCTGAGAAGCCAAAACGCTGCGATAAGGTCTGGTGGAGCGCCGATTCGTTCATGATGCAAAATTCCATGTTATCAACTGCCGTGTAAGATAACACATTACAGTTCTCCAGTAATACCTAGCCAGTTTGACGAGTGGCAGGCTTCCACGTGACGGCGAAGTTGGTTGGGTTCGCGACTAGAAGTAACCACCGTATTGCAGGTTAATAGATCCCGGCTCGCAAGCGTCCGGGATGACGGTGGGGTTGGTTGGATTCGCGACCAGAAGGAGCAACAGTATTGCGGGTTAATAGATCCCGGCTCGCAAACGTCCGGGATGACGGTGGGGTTGGTGGATTCGCGGCCACGATGGAGCCACGATTTTGCGGGTTAATAGATCCCGGCTCGCAAGCGTTCGGGATGACCGTGGGGTTGGTAGGGTTTGCGAACAGACGGAACCACGGTATTGCCGGTTAGTAGATCCCGGCTCGCACGCGTCCGGGATGACCGAGGGGTTTGTATGTTCGACGAGAGCAAACCACTAAGACGCTAAGCAGCCCCTAAGACGCTAGCTGCCCCTATGGTTTTTTTAACGTACAATGCTCGCGGTTATAGAGTCGATCCATATACTCATTAATATTGGGGTAGTCATCCAGTAGTTTTTGTTCTTGTCCCCAACAAAGTGTGTATGCAAGTACGATATCTGTGACCGAGAATTGGTCGTCAATTAGGTAGTCGTGCTGAGAGAAGTGCTTTTCTAAAGCTGCGGCAGCTTTTTTATATAGCATATTATTTTGCGGGACAATTTCCCGAACGTGCTGCTCTGCTGGCAAAACAAAGTCCATTGAGTTGATCTCGGTGGACTGCACAAAAGGCTCCAGCTCACTCAATGTAAAACAAACCCATTGATTATGGAGGTTTCTCGACCAGCTTGAAGGCTTTGCTATCAACTTTTTATCTGGCACTAAATCAGCTATCGCCGTAACAATGGCCGCTGATTCAAACAGGGGCTGTCCATTGATTAGTGCCGCAGGTAACTTACCCAATGGGTGAATATTTAGCAGCTCCTGAGACTTAAAAATGTCTACTCCGTTTTGCACGGACTCGAATGTTAACCCAGCCTCGCGCAACGCCCAACGTACCCGGGCAGACCTCGTGGGACCTAGTTCAAACAATTTGATATTAATTTCTTCAACCATAATCACTAGTTATTTTTCTTTATTCAAAGTTGCCATGATTTTGCTGCGTACTACCTGTCACTTTTGCAGCGAGATGATGGGTATCATACCCATAACAAAGACAAATTGCTAAATAGCTGCTGCCGAATAGCTTGTGGGGTTCTTGACCAGAAAGAGCCCCTGCGTTGCAGGTTGGTAGATCCCGGCTCGCACGCGTCCGGGATGACGACGGGGTTGATTGGATTCGATGTGCGCAGAATATAACGGCGCTGTATGTTGGTAGATCCCAACTTAACACCGAGCTTATGTATTTCAATAAACAAATAAAAAGTAAGCACTTACATTATGCATTCTATTTAATTAAAGTGACTCAGATTATACATGCGTTCTGCACGTTATTTTTATGTAATAGGATGTAATAATATTTCGAAAACCTTGCTGATAGACTCAAAGACTGTTGAAAAATTAATCTACCGATAATTTTACACAGCAAGGAAAGTACACCATGAGTAAGCAAGACCCCATTGCGCAGTTACAAGTTGAAATCGCGCAGCTTCAATCAGCATTTGAAGATCTCAACAAACACTGTTCTACAACCAATACGCACGGTGCCATATTACGCTGCGCCTCGTGCATCCCACAGCAGTTTAGTCACTGCACAAACAAACCCACTAACCCGCAACAGCCGAATTTTGTGCCTGATTTTAATGTGCCGCTCATCGCTGACGGTGGTGGCAACCAAGACTGTGAGATCCTGGAAAAACTCGGGCCATTAGCCGGGTTAATCGGGACTTGGGTCAGTACCCGGTATGGGGGGTTTAATGTTATGCCCATCCCGCAAGATAACGCCCCAAATGGGTTTATCTTAAAAAACATGTCCTACTACGAAGTCATGACGTTTAGCGCTATCCAGGGCAAAGTGGCTAATCGGGCGGGTAACTATGAGCAAGATTCCTACACCATTTTTTATTCTCAACGGGTGTTTTTTGCCGACGGTCCGCAAAAAGATGAGCTGGTACATGCTGAAAACGGCAGCTGGTCACATCTGATCATCGCTCCTCAGGGGCAAGGTACCCTGAACAAGCAACCCTGGGTGCCGGATACCCCCAACCCGCTCCCGGTGCAAGCGCCAGACCGGACGCTGGTAAAACAGGTGTCTATACCACACGGCAACTCGATTTTAGCATTGGGAGGTCACGATTGCTTTAGAGGCGCGCCCAGCATTCCTGTTGCCAATGCTCTGCCTGCGGCTGGCGGCGCAAGTTTTAAGGCTCCTTATGGTACCGATATTCCTGAAAACCCCAATGTTAATCCCAACATTGTGCTGCAGGTTGCCTTAGACAGCCTTTACCAGCAAGGCATAGGTGTGATCGACACCACTTTGCTGAATGTCGATACGCAGGCCGATGGCGATATCGCTAACACGCCCTTTATGCAAGCGCATTCTAATGTGCCCCGGTTCAAAAACACTATGTGGTTAGAGCGACTATCCAATGGCCAGAATATGCTGCAATACACCCAGGATATTTCGCTGGACTTTAGCCTGGCAAGCGGCAAAGACCCCAGCAAACGCAGCCGCTATACGTTTCCACACATAACGGCCAATACGCTATTTAAAGTGCAATAAATACCCTATTGCAATGTGATGAATGTGTCTTTTAAAGACATACTGTTTGCCACTGATTACACGCATGGGGCAAGCAACAAACCTAGGTTGTTGTTGGTATGCGATACCAAATAACACAATAAACTTAACTTAAGGAAAGTACGATGAGCGAACAAGCTATCAAAGAACTTCAGTTACAGGTAACTGAGCTCACCTCAAAAGTAAAAGCACTAGAAGCACGCTGTAATCCGTCTGGCATTGCAGACTGTGCTGTCTGTTACTACTGCACACCGTGTGCGCCATGTGCCGCACCAACCGTCTTATGTGCCCCGTGTACAATCACACTCTGTGCAACCTGTGCACCTGTTGGTACCAGCTATCAGCCGCTGGGCCCACCAACCCCCTGTGTTGCCTGCGTACAATGTGAGTCAACCCACAAATGCGTTACCTGTGAACCTGTGACTAACTGTGTCACCTGTTATCCATGTATCGTGACCTTCTGCGTACAGTGTCAACAGGGCCAGAATCTGCAATGTCAGCAATGCGCACCTGGCACTCAATGCGATACTTGCTACCCTTGTATCGTTAACTTCTGTCAGCAATGTGCTCCAGTCACGCAATGCGTCTATTGCTACCCTTGTACCCTTTGCCAGCAGTGCGAGTCTGTCACTAAGTGTGATACTTGTTACCCCTGTATTGTGACTTTCTGTGTCATGTGCCAGCCAGGTCAAAACGGCCAATGCCAGCAATGTACCATCACCAAATGCGAAACCTGTTATCCCTGCATAGTGAACTTCTGCCAGCAGTGTCAGCCAGTTAGTAAGTGTGACACCTGTTATCCGTGCACCGTGAACTTTTGTGCTTTATGTCAAACGGAACAGAAGGTGCTTTGCCAGCAGTGCGCACACATCACAAAATGTGGCACCTGCTATCCCTGCGTAGTGAACTTCTGTGCGCAATGTTATCAGTGTGCGTCTCAATGTGTGCAGTGTGCGTCTCAATGTGTGCAGTGTGCTCATCAATGCCTTCAGTGCACCCACCATTGTGTGCAGTGTACTCATCAATGCCTTCAGTGCACCCACCATTGTGTGCAATGTGCTCATCAATGCGTTCAATGCGCCCACCAGTGTGTGCAGTGTTACCAATGTGTAACTTGCACACCATGCAGTACCGGCGGCTAGCACGCGGTTATTGACACTCCCCGCTTTGTGCGGGGAGTGTCTTCTGAAATTGGATGTTTAATTTATGAAAAAGCTAAGATTAACCCCGGCTGCGAGCATTAATCCCAACAGTAACGGTGTGTTATTAAGTTCAGATTTGGGAGACTTCCAGGTTCACGGTCGGGATACCTCAGACTTTGTTGAAAAGATCCTGCCACTACTACAGGGCGAGCTGACGCAGGCTGAAATTTGCACCCGCTTACCTGAGTATGCCGATTCGAGTATTGAGGCTGTGCTGCAACTGCTAAGCCAGTATGGTTTGTTAGAAGAAGTCTCTGAACAACTCGAGTTTAAGCCGCCCGGTTTAGTACAAACGCGCTTTTTACGGCCCTGGCAGCAAACAAACCAGCAACCTCATAGCCAAAGTCAGGTGTACTCCCTTGATCCCTGCCGGGTACTCGTCGTCGGTCTCGAGCCCTGGGCAATCACACTGCTGGAAGAGCTGGGCACGGCGGGAGTCGGCCATATTCATTTATTAGATAAAGAAAATATCACCAGTGACGACTTAACATGCCACCGCTTTCTCACACCACAAGACATTGGCAAACCCAGAGCCCAAGTGTTTAAAGCGGCCCTGCAACAACGCAACCCCTGGATGCAGATCAGCCACTCAACGCTCACCAGCGAGCACCCGCACTTAGGCAGCCCATCAAATGACTGGGATTTGGCCATTGTCACTTTCAGTAAAGATGCGCATTTCTGGTCACACACAGTCTCTGAATATGTGCATCAACACAAGATTAAAACCCTTTATGGTCACCTGGATGGTCTGGAGAGCTGGATAGGCCCGGTGGTCAATGTAGACGACGCTCACTCAGGCTCATGCTGGAACTGTTTGCGACTCAGAAAGCTGGGCACAGAGCAACATGGCGAACTGGCGCACGAATTAGAAAAAAGCCATAAAAAGAATCGCGAAGGCCGTGCCCGCAGCATGCTCACGCCTATGTCTGCCATCACGGGCCAACAGCTTGCCATGGAGGCGTTAAAACTCCTTTGGGGCTATAGCGAAAGCGAACTGGTATCGCGTGTTATGGTACAAAACCTGGTTACGCACCAGGCTGAAAAACATGCCATTATCCCTATTCCCTGGTGTGAGGTATGTGGGTTTGATCATAACCATGCAACCACCCACGCGTTATCCATGCACCGCGATAACCAGTCTGCTAGCAATCCTCTTAATCAGCTCCAGGATGTTGAGCAATTTAAATCGCTATTTGAAGGCTGGGTGGACCCGGTAACTGGGATAGTCCGTCAGCTCACAGGACATGCGCCACATTTACCAGACTACCCGATCACCGCATCTGCCGGGGTCTCCTCATTTACCGAGGGCGAGTTTGACCCAAGAGCTGCAGGCCAGGTCGGATCCGGTAAAGGGTTAGATATAATTTCAGCACATATCAGTGCGGTTGGTGAGGCACTGGAGCGCTACTCGGCGGCCAGATATCAATTGAGTGATTGTAAATATGCCTCAATTAGCCAGTTAAACGGTGACTATGTCGACCCGGATACTTTGGTACTGTATTCCAATAAGCAATACAGCACCCCTAATTTCCCGTTTCATAAATGGCACAGAAAACAAAAAATACACTGGTGTCGCGGCAGCTGGCTGGCAACCAATGACCCAGTCTGGGTGCCGGCGTTGGTCAGTTATTTTAACTTTGCCTGCCCTTACAAAGAGCAGTTTAGCCAGGTGTCGTCAAACGGGCTCGCAGCCGGACAAAACAACGATGATGCCGCACTCAGAGCCTGTTATGAACTCATTGAGCGCGACGCCATGATGCTCACCTGGTATGCACAACAGCCCTGCGAACGACTCAGCTATGAGGCGCTTAACCGGGGCAAAATGCGCGTAATGATTGAGGAGTTAACAGAGCTGGGCATTGAGCTTGAATGCTATTTGCTGGATGTGGGATTGCACGTACCCACAGTTGTATGTCTGGCACTGGGAGACGGCTATCGCACTCCCGCAGCCTCTGTGGCCCTGGCCACGCATGGCGATATCAAAGTGGCGATGCGCAAAGCGCTGCTGGAGCAAGGCCATGTGATGCCTTACCTGTGCCAATTAATGCGCTCAGGGCAAAAAATCCCTCAGCAGGTCAGTGAGGTAACCGGCCTGGAAGATCACGCGGCTTATTATTTTAGTAGCAACAAACTTGCGGCCTTTGACTTTATGCGCCGACCAATCAGCGAGGCAAAAACGCTGGAAGACTGGTCGTATGAAGTGATCACACACGTCAGCCAACTCAAGCAACGCCTGGATGAAGCAGGCGTAGAAGTCGCCATTGTAGACGTTACTTCACCCGATATGGCGCTCAGCCCGTTCAGGGTTGCGCGTGCCATCGGTGTCAACATGCAGCCCATCCATTTTGGTGAGCAGTTTAAACGAGTAGACAACCCAAGGCTGCGCAAGTTACTGCAAGGACGTCCGGTTAATAAAGAACCACATCCAATTGCTTAGAAAAGGACAATATTATGAAAGTACTCGTTTGTGGTACCCACTACGGTTCCACCTATATTCGCGCTTTAACCCAGTTCCCACAAGACAGCTTCACCTGTGTGGGTGTCCTGTCAAAAGGCAGTGAGCATTCTCAGCAAATTGCACAGCAACTGGGCGTGCCCTATTACACAGATGTTGCCACATTGCCGGCTGATTCCATTGATATCGCATGTGTCGCGATATCGGGCGACGCTGGCCAGGCCATTGTATTATCTCTGTTAAAACAGGGTATCTCCGTGTTATGTGAGCACCCCGTTGACCAGGCGTTTGTACAAAAAGCACTGACACTTGCCAAGCAGCATCAGGCGTATTTTCATGTCAATGGACACTTTGCCGACCTCTACGCCCCCCAGGCATTTTTACAATCAATCCTGAGCGCTTATCAGCAAGGGTTTAGCTGTATGCATTATGCCATGGGGGCTAATTTAAGAACGCTTTATTCAGCGCTGGATCTGTTGGGCCGCGCACTCGGTGGGTATGCAGGACTCGAGGTCATCAAATACAGCGGCGAGCCTATGGCGTTTCAGCCGGTTATGCTCAAAACCGACAATCTTACAATCTCTCTCTTGTGCCAGAACTTTTCGTCCGCTGAGGATGACGGCAGCGCGACTTTTTTAAACCATCAGTGCTCTGCGCTATTTCCTCATGGCACCTTAACACTCAGTGAAACCACAGGCCCGTTAAGCTGGTTTCCTTCAAGCCAAAGCCTGCCAGGTGAGACCTGGCGAACCTATATGCCTGTTGAGCTTGCGCCCATGGACAAACAACAGCTAATGGGCCACAGAGATCAGTGCAACCTTGCCGCCATTGCGGCATTGGCAGCCACAGTACAAGGCGAAACACAGCCGGTATACCAGCAGCCAGATTATTTATTAGCCCTGAGCGGGTTGTGGCAGGCTGTGCTAATAGAATTACAGCCCCAGGCCAAAGACGACTGCGCCGCATAATCATGTGCTTTCCACCGGATGTATTTAGCGCCCGGTGGAAATTAAAAGGTGAATTTCAATTTTGAGCATATCTGTGACATCTGGATGGCAAGCCATGAAGTGCCTGTCTGTGAGAGCAAGATACCGCAGGATTGCAGGCTCGCACGCGTCCGGGATGATGGAGGGGTTTAAAAGGGTCAGAGACGGCAAATCATGTTGCCAAATACTCACCGTTATAATCATCGAACGCTCATGAATTTGCAGCGCAAGCGCCACTCAGGCGCCGAAGCCAGGCTTTCCAAACAGCTAGACTATGTGGATTTTGTACTTTTCAATAAATGCTTGCCTGTCTGATTCCGTCGGAGGATTGTCAGCGGTGAATTTGGATATATCCCGAATAAATCCCTCAGAGGGGCCTGATGGTGTATTGATGACGAGCACGTGACTATCGGTGATTGCCTTAAAACGTCTTTTTACATTGGGACCAGCCATAACAAGGTCGCCTGCTTTTGCAACAAATTCGTCGTTTTCTACACCGAACTCTATTTCTCCTGAGATAATGTAAAAGATCTCATCATCAATCTCGTGAAAGTGCCACGGAGCCTCATTGCCTTTAGGCAGTTTACTATCAAAAATAGAGACTCTGTTATCAGTATCAGGACCGGATGCAAGAATGGACGTGATCTCCCCCTGTTCAAGATCATACCTCTCAGCATTGCCTGCTTTGACGTGCTTATATCTCATTGTATACCCTCGATTATTTAAAGCGCTTTAGCGACACTTCTCGCTATGTTCTCTTATGGAAGACTCACCAGATTACATCACTATCGGTGATGCCACCAGCCTATACAAAACCATCAAAAATTGAGTGCAAAGTGAAACGACACCTACCAACAAGCTAAACGAAGTCCGGTGAGTTTTGGGTAGGGGTCTTGAGAGCCAATGATGACGGGTTTGTTAGGTCTGCGATCAGAAGGAGCCAAAGTATTGCCGGTTGATAGATCCCAGCTCACACGCGTCCGGGACGACGGTGGAGTTGGTTGGATTCGTAATCAAAGTGGCCAAAGTATTGCTGGTTAATAGATCCCGGCTCGCACGCGTCCGGGATGACGACGGGGTTGGTTGGGTTCGCGACCAAAATGGGCCACAGTATCGCGGGTTAATAGATCCAAGCTCTCAGGACAATGAGGGAGTTTATCGAGTTCGCAATAGCAGGAAAATACTGAGCAGCATATTAGTAATTTCCCCGTTCTCATGCCTTCATTGCTACTACAGTTTTTGAAATACCATCCGTTTACTTTTTCCATAAAACTACCCGCGTACCAAGGTTAGGTCTTTTTCTCACTACAAAAAGAGGCTGGCAATACTCAAACCAACCAAAATTAGAGCTAAAACTCTCATATTCACACTTCTTGCACTTTTCGCGCCTATATTTGCCGCGGTTGCTCGTACGGGGTGCGTAAACGGCACTCTGATTAAGGACCAGCTTCACACTAAAAGGAGAGGATTTTGACTATGAAACCAAGCAATACACTGGCGTTGCTGCTGGCAGGTGCAGTCGCGGCATCTGGTGCATCGTTTGCGGTACATGCCGCAATAGATACCGATGATGAGAAAGTGACACGACTGGACTTGCAAGGGCAGATAGATAACTTTGCGCCCTTTTCTAAAACTCTGTGGGCCGGGGCGCACAATGCCTATGCCTCACATGCCTGGAGTAAAGGTACGTATACCGATGTAAATCAGTACTATTCTCCCAAGAGCCTGCTAAAACGCGGCATACGGGTGATAGAATTTGATATATACCCGGAAGGCACTTTTGATTCAACCCCTATGCTGTGCCACAACTCACTGGAAAATAAAGCCATTTGTTCAAGCTTTCACGCGAAGCTGTCGGAAGGGTTAGACGACATTAAAGACTTTCTGAAAGACAACCCGGACGAAGTGGTGTTACTGAAAATCGAGTCGTACAAACATAACGACCATAAAAACTGGCACAATAAAATTGGCGAGCGCCTGGAAAAAGACATCGGCGATTATTTGCTGATGCCCTCTGACTGGGGCTATGCCGATAAAAGCTGTGCGTCTTTGCCGGTGTCGCACCTCACCAAACGCGACATTCTGGCAGCGGGTAAGCAGCTGGTTGCGGTGGTGCAAACACCCAGGGATCACAGCAACCTGTGCTCCTATCACAGCAGTGGCAGTTACTCTAAATTCTGGAATACTGTGTTTATCGGCGTCGATGCCTTCGATGCCAGTGGCAATCTGCAAAGCAATCAACCGTTTTGCCAGAACGGCAGCAATGAGTGTGTGAACGGCGATCAGACCGCGCATTATCTTGCCAACAATATAACAGTGATCATTGATGGCGCGACGCAGCTGAATCCGGATGGCCCCAGTTCAAGTAAAACTGGCAGTAATGTGATCAGCAAGTGGGCCAACAAAGGCGCGCAAATTCTCGAGCTGGCACTGGTCGAAGCCAATAACACCAGCGCTGCCAGCGGCTATGGTGCCAATGAAGTCCAGATTGAAGACTTTATCTGGTCTTGGAAATCGAACCGGCCCAATGGTTCGGGCGACTGTGCCAGCCTCGAAAGCGACGCCGCTATTGTCGACAAAGCCTGCTCCACCTATCAGTACCACGCCTGTGTGGATGATAACCGTAACTGGAAGCTAACCACCAGCAAGGGCAGCTGGGAGATGGGGTTTGCGAATTGTCAGAGCCTGGGCGGCAGCTATGCCTTTGCGATGCCATTCAATGCCTATGAACATGTGCAACTACAAAACACCATAGGTGCCAGTGCGGAGCACCACTGGGTGAACTATTACAAGGCGTTCGATGATTTCTGGTTGTCTAACGCGGCTGAGTATATCGACTGGCAGTATGTGAAAAACACTGCGGTGGGTTCGACCAATAAGGGCGACACTTTCAATGACATTGCTTTATTAAAACGTAAAGCTCTGGTGGGCGGCACCTTTAATCTCAGCTCAGTGCGGGTTCGCTCAAACAATCGGGTGGATGGCTTTCAGGCCTGTTACGAGACCAAACAGAGCCTGTCCCATGCCAGCGTGGGCACATCAGAAATGTGCGTTACCTATGGCGGCAGCGGCGGTAGCTGGGGTGATAAACTGACCTTTGATAGCAGCAAGGGCGAGCATCTCAAGAGCCTGCAGATCTGTAAAGATGATGGCAAATATGGCTATGATACGGTGTACTATCTGAAGCTGACTTCCAGCAATGGCAGTTCAATCAAAGGCGGTACTTCGTCTGGCAGTTGTACAACCTACTCGGCCAGTGCCAGCCAGCAATTGTTCGCCTTTCATGGCACAGATAATAAAGAACTTAACGCACTGGGTGTATACCGCATCGCCAGTTCACAGGTCAACGGCGGGCTCTACGCCACCGGCTGGCTTGACCGAGATGATCCAGCCAGTGGCGATAATGAATTATTCAGTTCCCACCAGTCAGTGGGTAACATCGGTGCCAGTTGCAGTACCAGTGATGTTGCAGGGGTAATTGCACGGGTCAAAGGCAGCAAGCTGGACTCAAGCCTGACCGGGCAAAACCTGGTCAATAACAGCTCTGGCTTTGCCTGCTGGAACTCCAGCAATGGCGGAAGCAGCAGTTACACCACCTGTGAAGATTATGAAGTGAGATACTTCTTCACCAAGGCCAGTTGTTTGCCTTAACTGAGTGAAGCAGTCTGAACTCTTACAAAGCGCTTTCGGGCGCTTTTTCATTATTCGCGCTCTTCCAAAGCCAGCGTCATGGTAGACGACAAGGTTTCCTGTGGCCCCACCTTGGCAGCGCCTCCGATAATATGGAGCTGCTCGTTAAACGAGACTGAGCCATGGCCATGGCGCGGTTGAGGCAAATCGGGCAGAGCCTGCCACAGATCCGTTTGCGGATCGTATGCCCATACGTTATTGAGCGCTTTACCTGCCTGCCAGTCTCCATTGGCACCGAACACTTCGCCACCCGACACAATAATTTTGCCATCCAGCACACTGGCTGATAACCCGGCCGATGCAACGGGTAAGGGCGCAATCGGTGACCAGCTATCCGTTTTGGTGTTATAGACTTCGGCATGACTGAGGTTCACGCCCTCTTTACCGCTGGTGCGTCCGCCAATGACGTAAATTTTATGACCAATCACCGCACTGGCGGCCGAATTGCGCGCCACACTCGCAGACGTAACCTTACGCCAGTAAGCATTGTTAACCAGCACATAGTGTGCGTCGGTATCCATGTTTTTACCACTGTCCCGGCTGAGCGTTTTACCACCGATCACATGAATGTTTTTGCCCACGCTGGCATACACAGATTCAGCAAGCGGTATGGGTAAAGACGGCGCGTTGCGCCAGGCCTGCATGTTGCCATCGAGCCTGAATACCGAGCGCTGAATTTGCCAGGCATTATCCTTAGCCCCCGTAAAACCACCAATGGCATACAGAAAATGCTGGTTAGCCACCATGCCCAGATGATGTCGGGCAGCGGGTAAAGCGGGGGCCTTGGTCCAGCGCGCGTGAGCCGGGTTTAGCAAAAACACGGCTGTAGTAGGACCTAAGTCAGAAAACGAAGGGAGATCGGAGGGCGTAAAACCACCCCCAACAAAAATACGCTTGTTAAAAACAGCAGGATAAACCTCTTGTAATGCCACAGGTAGGTCGGGACCAGCCACCCAGCTATAGGCCTGGCCCGGTGTGTTGCTCTGGGTGGCCTGAAGTGAACCCGATAGCAGCAGACACAGGATACTTGCTGATAAACGTCGCATTCTGACTCCTTAAAACTCTGTGATTAGGTTATACGTTGTTGTAATAGCACAAGATCAGATCATATGCCGTCATCTAACGTACAGTTACCGCAAAATATAACCAACATCAACAAAAAGCCGTTGTATGCACTGCACAATGAGATCTGACCCAGCTTTATGTTACAGAGATAAAAGAGTCAATTTATTCACCTGCATGTCTTGTGTCAGGTTTACACTTACTTAGCCAGCTCCTTGCGCACTATCTCAGCACCGGCACTGAGGGCATTTAATTTGCCCCGAGCCACGTCCCGTGCAAGCGGTGCCATACCACAGTTAGTGCAGGGGTAAAGCTTATCGGCATCCACATATCTGAGGGCTTCTCTGAGTGTTGCGGCGACTTCTTCCGGCGTTTCTATGGTATCCGTCGCCACATCAATGGCACCGACCATGACCTTTTTGCCGCGCACCAGGGATAATAACTCAACCGGCACCCGCGAGTTATGGCACTCCAGCGAGATAATATCTATGTTCGACTTTTGCAGCTTAGGCAACACTTCCTCGTACTGACGCCACTGTGAACCCAAGGTTTTTTTCCAGTCGGTGTTGGCTTTAATGCCGTAGCCATAGCAAATGTGTACAGCCGTTTCGCACTTCAAACCTTCAATGGCACGCTCCAGGCAGGCAATTCCCCAATCATTCACCTCATCAAAGAACACATTAAAGGCCGGTTCATCAAACTGAATGATGTCGACGCCGGCCGCTTCCAGCTCTTTGGCCTCCTGATTCAATACCTTAGCGAACTCCCAGGCCAGCTTTTCGCGGCTCTTATAATGGTCGTCGTACAAGGTGTCTACCATAGTCATCGGGCCGGGCAACGCCCACTTAATGGGCTGCTTGGTTTGTTGGCGCAAAAACTTAGCGTCTTCAACAAATACCGGCTTCTGGCGGCTGATGGGACCGACCACGGTTGGCACGCTGGCATCGTAGCGGTCACGAATTTTAACCGTTTTACGGTTTTCAAAATCCACGCCGTCTAGGTGTTCAATAAAGGTGGTCACAAAGTGCTGACGGGTTTGCTCGCCATCGCTGACAATATCAACGCCTGCCAGCTGCTGCTCCTGCAACGACACACGCAGTGCATCTTGTTTGCCGTCAACAAGTGCCTGTCCTTCTAGCTTCCAGGGTGACCACAGTACCTCTGGCTGTGCCAGCCAGGCAGGTTTTGGCAAACTGCCCGCAGTGGAGGTAGGTAAAAGTGTTTTCATAATTTCTGCCGCTTCTTTGTCGTTAGCTATCAGGCGTAATTCGCCGACCACTGCTCGAGTACATTCTGGTAAGGTTTAATAAAGTGCTCATGGGCAAATTTACCCTGCTCCACCGCCAGCCTGCTGCGCTCCTCACGGTCGTACACAATTTGCGTCAGTGAGTGGTCCTGGTTTTTAAGATTTGGCTGGTAGCGTCTGCCTGCCACTGCATTGGCGTTATAAATCTCCGGGCGGTAGATTTTCTGGAACGTCTCCATCGTGCTGATAGTGCTGATCAGCTCCAGGTTGGTGTAGTCATTCAGCAGATCGCCAAAGAAATAAAACGCCAGCGGAGCAACACTGTTTGGCGGCATAAAATAGCGCACCTGCAAACCCATTTTCTTAAAGTATTGCTCGGTCAGCGACGACTCATTTGGCTCATATTCAAAGCCCAGTACCGGGTGTTGGTTTTCGGTTCTGACATAGGTTTTGCTGTCCGACACGCTCAGGCAGATCACCGGACGCTTTTTAAAGTTTTGCTGATAGGCACTGGAGTTCACAAAGTGCTTAAACAGCTTGCCGTGCAATTCTCCAAAGCCTTCGGGGATACTAAACTGCGGTTTACCTTTATTGTGATCGAGCAGTACCACACTGAAATCGTAGTCGCGCACATAAGATGAAAAGTTGTTACCGACGATGCCTTCGGTGCGCTCACCGGTTTTGTGGTCAATAATGTTAGTTTTCAGCACTTCGATTGAAGGAAAAGCTTCGCCGCTGCCCGCAATGTCGATGTCTACCGAGATGATCTCCAGCTCAATGGCATATCTGTCGCCATTTGGGTTGTCCCAGCTCGCCAGCGCATTAAAACGGTTATCGATCATCTTTAATGCATTACGCAGGTTCGCCTGACGACTTTCCCCTCTGGCCAGGTTGGCAAAGTTGGTTGTGATCCGTGTATTGTCTGACGGATGGTAGTGCTCATCAAAAATGAGGCTTTTGACTGTAAAAGTAAACTCGTTGTTCATGGCGTTCTGGTATCCAATTTTCTTTATTTAACCCAAATGTACAGTGCTCTTCCCGGTGCAGCGTTTGCACTTAGCCATAATCAAGTAGGTCCGGCGTTGAGAGCAGTTACATTGTTACCCGGGCAAGCACTTGAAGAAAAACGGTTTAATTTCACCTAAAACTTGAGCTGTGTTCATGGTTGATACTCAGCTACGTTTTTTTACCGGCCAGCCACAAGAAAAATGGCGCAAAACCACCTAGAAATTTAAACATCTAGACATCCAGATGTTTAAATTGAATTTCCTTCAACTAAAACGTGAGGAATATTCAAAGCTTATCTGAAAAGCCTGCGTCCTTATCTTGATATACTCCTGTAGAACGCGGCGAATCGGTTGTCTGCAAGGCAATCCCCTCGTCATCTGTCTAAATCCGAATAATAAAATGAGACAAACACAATGAGTGACTTGTTGTTATTGATAATATGCTGCGCCGTGCTGGGCAGCGGTGTGGGCTTTCTGGCCGGGCTCCTTGGTATTGGCGGCGGGCTGGTGATTGTTCCGGTGCTGAGCAGTATCTTGTTGTACTTTGCGGTGTTGCCTGCTGAGCAGGTGATTGTCGCCGCCATTGCCACGTCTTTGGCCTCTATTTTGTTTACTTCTACCTCCTCAGCCATCGCACACCACAAAAATGGCAATGTGCCCTGGGAACTGGCTCCCTGGATCATGACGGGGGTGGCACTGGGCGCGCTGATCAGCGGCTTTTTAGCGGCCATGCTGCCCGAGCAAATTGTACGCTGGGTGTTTGCTATCAGCGTGATCCTGATTGCACTGAAGATGTTTTTTGGCAATAACAAACCCGCGTCTGACGAGCGCACTATGCCCAATAAAGGGGTGTTAACGGGGTTTACAACCTTAACTGGCGGGCTCTCAGCCATGATTGGCATCGGTGGCGGCGCACTGCTGGTGCCACTGCTGACGTTTTTCTCCATTGATATGAAAAAAGCCATTGGCTGCGCCTCAGCCTGTGGCATCGTGATTGCCCTGTTTGGCTCTGTTGGTTACGTCACGTCGGGCAGTGCTCAATTTGCCTTAGCAGATGGGTTTGCCGGGTTTGTCTACCTGCCAGCACTACTGGGAATTGTCTGTACGTCTTGGTTTACTGCACCGCTGGGTGCTAAAGCGACCCACCATTTACCCGTACCAACCATCAAGAAAATTTTTGCTGGGTTACTGGTGCTGGTTGCGGCGAATATGACACTCGCTTAACTCTGTGTTAGTTCGCTTTAACCGGTATCGCCCAGTTCACACTCAGAACAAAAACAGAGTTGCAGCGCCAAACGCGCAGCAACTCAAATACATTTAACATATGAATGTCGTTTCGCAAGCCGTCGGATAATATGAAGGGCAGTCGTTGGCAAGACTTGGAAAAGTAGGATTGATAGTTACCAGATTTAGGTCTCGTCCACCTGCCACATTGGGTGTGGCTTCAAGTACCAAAGTCGCCTGGGTGTTGCTCAAGTTTTTAATCTGTTTTTTCTTAAATGTCAGTTTCATTATCATTCCTTGTGTAGATAAGTAAGTTTCATTAATTATCTTAACTTAATTCAGATTGTTTACAATAGAGGAACAACTTTTAGCTCCCCCCATTCAGAGCGAGCTATTGAGTGGTATTCGTTGTGCCACCTTTATATGCCTCACTTCACTCAGTTGTTGTCTGAATGCTGACAGGGCATTTTTACCGTCCGGATAATGCTCAAAAAAGAAATGGGGGCTATACGAGCAACCAGGCATGCGCCAGCAGCTCATAACACTCAAATAATGAAGGTGCATAAGTCGCCCCGCCAAACAGGCCTACAGCTCATGCTCCTCAGTCTCCCCGCTGTCATTCAGAACACTTTTGCTGCCTGCTGCTTTGCAGTTAAAGTAAAACGCTGTGACAAACCCAGCCGCTTGTATTTGGCCCGCATAGCCAGTTGCTTGTCATTCCCCTTGCCGTAAAATCCGTTGTGAAATCGCAACCCTTGCTTGTGGTCAACGCCGACAAACTTGCCCATGACCACAATCTGATCTACCTCGGTCTGGTCGCCGTGATGAGCGGTCTGCGGTGAGAGGATCAAGCCTTCTACCTTTTGTATGGTCTCGCCCTGAGTCATAAAGACTTGCTGCTGAATTGCGTTAAAGATATCCCTGTGCGCTCCTTTAAATTCCTGAACTGACAAATGCCCATCGTTATCAGCATCCGCGTCAGGAAAACTCGACGGGTCGATGGCCACGACCAGGTAAGCACCCGACTCGTCAAAGTTCAGCGTACCCTGCTCGGCCACCATTAAGTGAGCGCTGGCCGCTGCCGACGTGACCAAACAGGCGATCATAGCGATACGTTTGATAAAATAAAACATGATTAAACCTCCTATGACTAAAGCTGGCCCTTCACACAACGCTGAAAATACGGATAGGTGTCGGTGGCATAGTAATGGTAAATGCCTTGCGGAAACTCAGGAGTGACGCCATAGCGGCCATTGCACTCATCCAGATCGCCACTGCCCGCCACATACTCCCAATCCTGCGCAAAGGTCCCGAGTGCATAAACAGACGTTGAGGGTCGGTTGCTGCTGATGCTATCCACCAGCTGGTAACTTCCCGTCATCACCTTTAATGACGATGTTGAATCCTGTGCATCGCTGTAACCATATCGGGCGTAAATTGGGAAGCCATCTGCGGCCCAGCCAATCAGAGTCATGCTGGTTTCAGAACCGCCACGCAGAGCAATAAAGCCTTCCGGCATGCCGTGGTAATGATAAGCACCATTGGGCTGTACATGGGCATTGTTGTCATCGGTGCCAAAGTCAAAACTGGTCTGGCCAAGCGCTTCGATATGCCAGTTGCCGGTGTTGCCGACCAAACTACAACTGTTGCCGGAATCATCGCATGAGCCTGCCGTATTGGCGTCTATTTTTACGCCGTTCAATACGTGCCCCGTTGCGCCTCTTGGCCCGCCGAGCGTTGAAACCGTATCCGTTTGTTCGGGCGTCAGGGTGTAACTGACAGAAACCGCTGTCTCGCTGATGGTGTTCGGGTTTCCCGGATTAGGAAAAGTACCCGTTTCATGGTCTGGAATGCCGTTGGCTGTGAGTTGTCGGGAGGTGCCTGTGCAGCTCCAGTCGGCATTGCTGGTCATTTGTACCGAGGCGGAATCATTGAACTCGCTGTAGAAGTAATCACACAGCACGCCGTCGGTAGAGCCGGATGTCACTGCGGTACCATTGTCAGTATCAAGTCCTGTTCCCGAATCCTGAGAGCCAGAGTCATCAGTTTCGGACCCGTTGCCGGAATCCTCGGTACCCGAGTTGTTAGCCTGCGTTGCAGAACCTGAACTCGTGCTAATGACATCTGTGATTACAGAGTCATTCTGAGTACTTGCCTCACCACCCGATCCGGATCCACATGCCGACAATAAAAACATCGATACCCACAGCGCTAAAACAGACTTTTTATGTATTGTAACCATATCTGATACTCCCACAGTGCTAACCACCTGGTAGCCTGTTGGCTACCTCTGGTTTTCACTATATGAGTGGATTGTGCAAACACGGCGCAAAAAAAGTGCAAATAGTATGCAAGTTGCAAACTCTTCGCTGGGGATGAGCAGCCTGAGATTAAACCGCTCGACCAACAACAAGGCTAACCTTTCGGGTTTTGGAGTGACTTTTCCATAAAGAGCAAGGGCTGTCCATTGTGCTCCCCTTCTTTAAACTGCCTGTAACCAAGCTTCTGATAGATATGAATACCGCGGGTATTTTCGGCAAATACATCAAGCCAGATGCGCTTGCACCCCAGCTCATCGACACAATATTGTTCCATCTTGCTAATGGCGCGCTGACCAATACCGCGGCCTTTAGCACTGACCACAATTCTGCGAAATTCCACACAGGTTTCACCATCGCGTGCCAGAATAATAAAACCAACCAGCGACTGATTGTCATAGATAGACAAATACACTATGTGTGGCAGCGCCATCGCTGCACGGTGTTGCTCTGCACTGTTTGGCAGAATAAAACCAGATGTATCAGCCACCCCTTCCATTTCAACAAACCGTTCTATGTCTGATGGTTTTGATTTTTTTAGTTCAATAGTGCGTGGGTCAGCAGTAGGGTCCATATTGAACTTCCTGTATCTGATATCTTTTGATTTCAAAATCAAAGAATAAACAATTATGCACCTTACTAAAAGCAAATCGCCGTGTAATTACTTCGCATTTGCTGGGTGCCTGCTAGCCGTTGAAAGCAAACGCTGTCAGATTTATTCAGATATGGAGTAGCTATAGAACATGAGCCTACACACTTAACCAGACAGCTTCTGTAAGCCTTAAGTTTGTGATTCCAAAGAGTGACACAAAAGTGCCAGGGGTCCGTCCATCATTCCGGACTTAATCAGCGCCTTATCGTGGCAACAGCTGGCAGACAAAGCAAAGCCATGTAAGTAATCCGCCAATAAATTCAGCCCGTCTTCTTCTGTTTTCTTGTGCAAGCCCAACGGGCCAACAATCGTTTTATAGCGCTCGGTAAATACCTGAGCAGGACCATAAGATTTCATGCTCAGTATGGTTTGTAATAGTCCATTGTACTCGCTCAGCAACTCAATATAGCTGACACATAAACGTTTTAATTCAGCCTGCCAAGCTGGATTTTGGCTGGGCTGATAGATTTGGGCAACGAGCGATGTAGTCAGTGCTTCCAACAGTACATTCTTATTCTTAAAGTAGTGATAGATAGCCATAGGGTCCACTGCTAAGTGCGTTGCGATGGCACGGACACTTGGCACTTTTCCATCTCTTTTCATTAAGTACTTTGCGGTATCCAGGATACTTTCAGCACTTAAAAGCGACCGCTTGCCCGCCGGTCGTCCGCGTTTCTTTTCATTGACGGCCATCTGCCTTTCCTTATAAACCAAAGATATTCTACACTGTAGAATAAATTTTAAATGATTTATTTTCTAAACTCAATCACGGCGAGTGTGAGGAGAAACTAATGGCAAACATTGTATTTATAGCGACGAGCCTGGATGGATATATCGCAGATAAACAAGGTAAACTCGACTGGCTGAACTCTGTACCAAATCCGGATAATATTGACACTGGTTTCAATGCCTTAATGGAACGAATAGACGCCATAGTGATGGGACGCAATACCTTCGAAATAGTTATGAGCTTTGATGTTGACTGGCCTTACACCAAGCCTGTATTCGTCGTCAGCAATATGATGACAAAAGTACCACAAGGCTTTGAAGACAAAGTATTTCTGCTCAAAGGTGAGCCAAAAGATATTGTTGATAAGCTCAATGCGCAAGGGTTCAACGAGCTTTATATCGATGGTGGCGTAACGATTCAAAACTTCCTGCAAGACGATCTGATTGATGAAATGGTGATCACCCGCTTTCCTGTGCTGCTTGGCGGCGGTTCACCTTTGTTTGGCGAACTCACCCAGCCATTGCAGTTTAAAGTTGCCAGAAGTGAGATAGTGTTGAAGGACTTAGTTCAATCCACTTACGTACGACAGATATAACCGTTATTTATATGAGTACTGCCTATGAAATGGCGCGCCTCAGCGGTTAATTACCTCAAGGCTGCGCATATTTTTCCTGACTGGGTGGCGACCAGGAAATACACTGAACTTGCGGCACCCAGATATAGCCTTGCTGGTCGCAACCATAGGTTATTCCGGGCACTTTTATCTGGTACAGCCCGGCAATGTATAAACAGAAAATGGCATCCAGTGCGTCTTCATTGCTTTTGAGAGCTTGCCCGCTCAATGATTCTATGTAGACCTCAGACAAAATATGCGAGAACGACTCTGGCACCTCAAGCGCTAAAACCGGTGAAGACGCTAGTTGCGTAATTAAGCTGGCCAACGCTATCTGACCTGCCTTGCGCGTAGCAACCTCTCCCTTTTTATAAAGTAACCTCTCGGGAAGTTCAAAACACTCGATCATCGCGGGATGCGGATAGCACTCAATTTGCCATTGTGCCAATGCCAGATGCCCAAACCCCTTGTCCTGTAGGGCCAACGAGAGGTCGACACTGGCAGCGGCGGGATATAAGGTGGTGTTTGAGGTATGGCAAGACGCTTTACGCGACCCATAGTCTCTGCTTAGCTGCTTTTCACATTCCCGCTGGCCCGTTTGATTTTCGATGATTAGCGGCGCATCAATTGCAATGCCAGTGAGCAACGGCTGATTTGAGATAAAAGCCAAAATATCGCCAAGCCCAAATAAAGCGGGCTCCAGCTCCTCCAGCGACAAAACACCGTTGTCCAAACAACCCACCGCGGCTGCAGAGGGGTTCTTTTCGCTATGCCAGGCCAGATCCAGTCCCATCAATTTCATAAAACTCTCCTTAATGCTTTCCCTATTTTACACTCGCCTTGTTTACCTCACCGTACCTCAGTGGCCAGTTTAAGTAAATGTGCGCTAAAGTTCAGGCCCCGGCGCTTTGCATCAGTCAGGTTTACCCGAAAACTGAGGTTATTGGCATCGGCTATCAGGCCTATCATGGCGCCCTGACGAAACCCCTCACTGGTATCCGACACCACCAGCACAGGAGACTGCTCCAGATCTTCGAGCCAGTACTGAGTTTGCTGCCGGTTTTGCTGGCTCAGAAACAGAATGTCGCAGCGTGATATTTGTTCGTTGTTTGGCAATTCCATCACTTCGGTATCATCATCCATATCCTGCGTGTGCAGTAGCGAAGTAACTGCCTGATATAGCTCCGGGTTGCCCACAACACAAAAACGCAATTTATTGGGCGGCGGCGGAGGCCACTTGCTGAACTGACTGAAACGATATAAAAACGCTGCTTTGAGCTCATTTTCGCTCAGGCTTTGTGCTTTCCCCTCGCAAGCAAATATTAATAAACACAGCGCAACCAGTTGTTTAATCATTATCCCAGCTCCAGTTAACCGACAAATGCACTTGCCGGCGGCGCTGCAAATAAGGGGTAAAGCCATCATCGGTGATTTCAAGTATGTCTTTATCTGTGATATTTCTGACTCCCAAAGCAACAAACAGGTCCGGGCTATTTTGCCAGTTTAAGCTAACGTCATGGCTGACATACCCAGGTAAATGGCTATCAAAGGTTCTCCTTTTGCTAACACCATTGGCATTCAGGCTCAGCGTAAAATCAGAGTTTCCAAGGGGCATGCTAAAACGCATTTTGCCAATGAATTCAGGTGAGTTCGCTATGCCGAATCCACCTCTCAATCTGGAGCGTTGGACGGCCAAATTGGCAATCAAAGACATTCCCCTCGCCCAGCGTTTATCCACCCCGAATTCGACCCCATGGCTCCTGATAGGCGGCGGATTAAAGTAAATTGGCCGAAAGAAGTCCTGATGGATCAGGTTATTTATGTCGGCGTAATAAAAAGTGGCAAAAGACGACAACGAGTCACTCCAGCGCTGTACAAGACTCAGCTCGTTGTAATCTATCGTTTCGTTTTGCGGATTTGGTTCACTGAACACGCTGTTGGCGTTGCGTTCCAGAAAGTTCGCCACTCTGAATGCCCGGCTGTGACGCAATAACAGATGATGACCTTCCAGGAAGCTGTATTTAAGGGTAAAACTGGGTGACCACCTGGCTGGACTAAAATCAGAGTCGTCGTGTCTTAAGGCCCACTGAAACTTAAATCTTGGCGTAATACGCCACAGATCCTGAAAATACAGGCCGTAGCGGCTTTCATTGCTTTTTTGTTCAAAGTTAAACTGAGACGGTAAACTGGAACGAGAGCTAAATTCCTGTCGGTGATCCTTCTGAAAATCAACACCTACCATCAGTTCATGATTTTCGACTCCTAAAAAGACCAACTGCCCGTCCAGATTGCTCCAGCGCCCGGAATTCATGGGCCGAACAAACTCCACTTCACCGCTTTGCAGTGTCAATGGCACGCTGCGTACCAGATCATTGCCATGGGTGGAGACATGAAAGTAGGCTTCCATATCATCTGAAATCTTGTCATCAAAGGTTAAAGCCAGAAAATAAGCTTCATTATCCAACGTTTCAAGTTCAGGTGTCGCCTGCTCAGCGCCGCCGCTAAATAACACGCTAAAACCATCGGGAAAACTACGCTGACGCCTCGAAGCCGCAGCCTGCAGTTGCAAACTACCCGTTTGATGACTGAGCATAATTCTGCTGCTGCTCTCCTTGTTCAGATCTTGCCACACCAGCAACTCTGCTGGCGCGCCGGGCACAGGAAAGTCCTTTGATCTTAATCTGGAACCACTGAGGGATAACCAGCTGTCGGCACCTGACTCAGAGCGCATTCCGACAGTTACCCGGCCATGCTGTGTGTCATCATTGGTCACAGACAAGGCGGTGTTCAGGCCTCGTAACTTACTACTGGTTTTAGTGACTATGTTAATCACACCCAAGAGCGCATTGTTCCCATATAAAGCAGCGGACGCGCCCGGGCTGTATTCAACCCGCTCAATCAAACCTACATCGACAAAGTTTTCGTAACCCAACAGCCCTGCATCCAGCAGGTTTTCATTCATTCTGGTGCCATCAAGCAAAAACAAAAACCGCGAGTTAAAGTCGCCCGGTCTGCCTATGCCTCGCGCGCCCAGATAAATAAACGAGCTGTTATCCCGCGTGGTGATACCCACAAACATGGTTAGTATGTCGGCAAGTGATTGCAGGTTGAATTGTCTGATGTCTTTATCCGTGATCACATGGGTCACGGCCATACTGTCGCTACTGGAACGTTCGATCCGCGACCCGGTAGATATTTGCGTATTGCTGGGCAATTGATTGAGCTGCTGACTGAGCAAGTCTTCAAGATCCGGGAGTGGGTCATTTTTTGCCTGAACACTGAGCGACAACACGCCCATGAGTCCGGCAATAAGATAACACTGTTTCATACTGATGCCTGTTTACTAAAGACCTTAAAGTTGTTCTTACCCGCACGTTTTGCCGCGTACATGGCATCGTCGGCGCAATTTAACAAGTCCATAGGTGCGCTGGCATCCAGCGGAGTATAAGCAAGACCAATACTGATACCAATTGGCATCACAGTATCTTTTATGACAATAGGCCGGTTAATAATGGTGACTATCCTTGCAGCCAGTTTTTCTGCGTTTTCTGTCGACTCTATGCTTGGCAGAAGCAATGCAAACTCGTCGCCCCCTAATCGACATAACAAATCATCACTGCGGATCATGGCACTAATCCGCTTACCAACTTCAATGAGGGTTTCGTCGCCGGCATCATGCCCATAGTTGTCATTGACGAATTTAAAGTTGTCTAAGTCAATGAACATAAGACAACTGAGCGGTCTTGGCATGCATGCCTCGCAGGTAATCTCTTTGAGCATTTGATTTAATGCAACCCGATTAGGGAGATTAGTGAGCGGGTCGGTTCGTACCATTTGTTTGAGTTGCTGACCCTGCGCCTGTTCCTGCTCTAATTGTTGGCGCAGTTCGGCCTGAGAAATATCGACACGTTTAAGCAGTTCATTAAAACTACGGGTCAGAATGCCGATTTCATCGTCCCGGATCACGGTTGCCCGCAACTGAAAGTTATGCTCACTGGATACCCGCTGGGCCAGCTCTGACAGAGCTATCAGAGGCGTCAGGGCTTTGCGCTGTACACGCGATAGCAGAAAAGCCGACACCGTAAACAAGGCAGCAATCAGTAGCGCTAACATCAGTACCAGATGCAAATACCAGTACATCATACTGGTAAGATCGATCACCATTATGAGATCACCCTCGACTTTGCCTTTAATCGCAACCGGGTAATATAAGCGCATTCGCACGCCCTCGTACTCGCGCTGAGGTTCAGATCCTATTTGCTGATATAGTGCAGAGGAAGGAACAAAACTGGGGTCGGCATATTCACTGAATACTTCGCCGGAGGTTTTTCGCAAAGACACAAACAGCACATCCTTTTTGATCCCAACCAGTGTGAGCTCTTTGGTTGCGGTATCTACATCGTTGAATACCAGCATAGGCACCACATTGTGTGCCAGTTGAGCAAGATTAATTTCAGCAGCTTCGGCCTGACGGTCACGAACGACAAACCACAGCAAAATGGATGTCAGTGAGAACACCAATAGCATGCTACTTGCCATCACCGACAAATTTAGCTGGGTGAGTCTCTTTACCAGAGACATAGATGGTAACGGCTCGCGCAAGTGCCCCCCAATAAACCAGATGACTGTATTGTCTTAATAAATATAGAAGAGAGCTGTACAAAAAACAGTAAGTAGCAGGTAATTCACGAAATTTATTGAGTTTATTGCAATTCAAAAGCGTTTGCTGAGCCGTTCAGTTACCTCAGATAGGGGCATTCAGCTGCGCTTTCCTGACCATGCATGTTTTAGCTGTATTTGCCAGTAAGCCACTTGCCAAACAATGCGCCAGTCGATTTAATGACTTTACCCTGTGCAAAGTCAGGGCGACCCACATGTTTTAAATAAGGAGAATTTACATGTCAGCACACAACCATATTGACCTGATCGAGGCTTATATTCACGCCTACAACACCTTTGACATTAGCGCTATGCTTGCGCTGCTGGATGAACAGATCGTTTTTGAAAACGAAGCAAATGGCGAGATAACAACACGTACTCAAGGTAAAGTGGCATTCGAACAACTCGCCGCAAAAAGCGCCGCGTTATTCGAAACCCGTCAACAGACGATTACCGAGCTGGCTCTGGGGGAGTATGCGGTTACAGCCTACATTCAATATCAGGCAACCCTGGCAGCCGACTTGCCAAATGGCTTGAGCGCAGGAGATACACTAGAGCTTAGGGGCGAAACCCAATTTCGATTCCACAATAACAAAATCACTTATATTAAAGACGTAAGCTGAGATATGATCAGTCTGGATGTTTTATTGAGCCAAAAAGGATAGAGTGCATGACCTTTGAACATTATCTCGCATTATTTATTGCCATGTTTCTTGTCGCCGTCATACCCGGCCCCGCCGTATTCGCGATTACTTCAGCCTCCGTTGCCAGTGGTTATAAGCGAGGTATAAGTATGACACTGGGCTTACTGCTGGCCGACTATGTGTTCATTTTACTTGCGATTTCAGGTCTGGCTGTCGTCGCCGAAGTGCTGGGCAGCGCCTTTGTCATCATCAAGTACCTGTGTGCCGCTTATCTGATCTGGATGGGAATTTCCCTACTACTGTCCAAACCCGATACAACGCTGACAAACACCGCAACCCCCAGTACACGCTCGGCCATACTCAGCGGCTTTTTGCTCACGCTGAGTAACCCCAAAGCCATTGTTTTTTATGTCGCCTTGTTTCCCACCTTTGTGGCCATAGAAAGTATGACCTATGTGGATATTTTGGGGATCATGGTATGTGCAACGCTGGCATTTGGCTCAGTTAATCTGGGCTATGTTTATTTGGGTGGTCAGGCCAGAAAACTGATATCAACACCACGACGACTCACCTTGCTCAACCGATGTGCCGGTTCAGCACTGACAGCATCTGGTGTGACGGTTGCTATGCGCTGAGAGTTTCAGTAACGACCACACTGGCATTTGTGTGGTCCGTAACAGACTAAGCTGAGCCTCAAAGACTCGGTTAAGTTCGATGTTATAATGCTATTGAAAGGATACAGCTGTTTTGTGACCCGGCACTACGTTTGTCCGGGTCAAAAAACGTATCCACAATATGAAACCCTGCCTTTCGCATCATACCCGCAGAAGCTAAGTTCTCTTCATGCCGCTCAATTAGGACTACTTCACCACCAGCTTGCTTTGCCTGTTCGATACAAGCTTGCAGCAGAGCTGTGGCAACTCCTTTACCGCTATGCTGACTCGCAACCACCACATCACCGATAAAATACATCGTTCTGTGATTGGTATATTTGACCAGGTAATCCGGGCTGTGGGCGCCTGCAATCAGCACCGCAAAGCCGATAATTTCATCATTCTGTACTGCCACCACAGCACTTGCTGCACCGCACTTGAGCAGCTCAAATTCGGCATTAACTCCAGCTTCGGTGAGGTAGTTCCATTCATTCTGACCGTGCTGCCATAATAGTTTTTTTAAGATGTCAGCTTCTGTTGCTGGCGCGAGTCGATAGGTAATCATATGGGTAATCCTTACATTATTATTGTACTTATAAATCGATTCAGTTGTGTGTCGCCACAAATTCAACCCTATCACCGTGACTGGGCGGCGTTGAAGTAACGATGAATATCAGGTCTTCATGATGTGTATTACTTAGCTGATGAGCAATACCGGCAGGTACATGCAGACCCTGGTGTGACTGTAATGTATGAACAGTACCATCCACTTCCAGCGTGGCCACGCCACTTAACACAAAGAAAAACTGCTCTGCATGGCTGTGATAATGTCGGCGTTCCGCCCCTGAGGGTGGCACGCGTTCCTGTATCACACTGAGCGCTGTCGACTTGACCAAATGCCAGCCATCACACTGCGCTCCCCACTGATAATGCTCTGCGTTATTTTTTGAAACTGGGGTCATGGTTGCTCCTGTGTAAATGCCCTTTACAGTACTTTGTATCACTATACGGTTACCAGAGTACAACAGCATAGAGGTAATCCATTTAGCGTCATTCCGTGTTTTGTTATTTAACCCCCTTTTACAGAACATGTAGTGATCGCACAAGTACCACCTGTGGTATCTATTCTTTCGTCAGAGCCTTGTTTACAAGCCTATATAATTCAGGTAGCAGGCCTTACTTTTATTCACTGTTATTCGTCGACAAGCGATACGTGGACAGTTCATCCAACAGCCAGTCTTTACTTCTTAATGGCGGTTGCCCGTCACAATGCACCAGATAGTGCTTGCCCGACAAGTTGCTTTTGGTTGCGGCATGCTGAATGAATTCTTCTGCTGTCCCTATGTCTTCAGAGAAATACTCGTATTTTTTCTGTATGTGTTCAACAGCTTCTGCACCGGTGTGTAGCGTACCATTACGTTCATACCGGCACTGGGTCTTTGCGACATACATGAGAAGATGGTTGATTTCACTTATCGAAGAACTTTGAGCAGTCAAAAGTACCGTACCAAACAAAAATACACTCAACATAACAGTTTCCAATTATAAAAAAGGTATGGGTTGTTTGACGCCCTCTCAGGACGATTAGTTTAAATTTCTCATCATTTTTTTGACGTTCACTATGTTGCACTTGCGCGATAAACCTGCTTCACAGAGGCCGGTTGTCATTCACTTTGTTAACATACCTTGCTTCATCATTGAACTGAATATCGCAGGCTCAATCTGAAGTATGCCTGTCTTAATTAATTGAACAAGGTCACCAAGTATGGCAATACTCGCTCGCTGATCCGTTCACCGAAGAGACTGCTGTGGTCGCCTTCAAACACCTCAACCTGCACTTTGCAGTTACTTATCTTGCTCAGTTCGCGAAGACGCAGGTTTCCTTGCGCAATCCAGCTATATTCGTCTTTATTACTCACTTCAACGCGCACAGTATCCAGTTTATTGAGGATCTGTATTCAACCGCAACAACTCGCCAAAACCACTTTGTCAGGCCACTTTTACCTTAGAAAAAAGATGGGTTACAGCCCATTTAATTAAAAATTAATATTTATTCTCTTGATGTTTGGAAACATAAGTAGATAAATTGTTGCGCAAAACTAAAATACAAAGGAAATGAAAGATGAGTACAAAAGTAAAAGCACTGACACTGGCAGCGGTTTTAGGCACTAGTTTTTTGCCTGGTATGGCATCAGCCGCAATCAACAACAATATCGGTGAGTGTGATTTCTACAGTTTATTTGAGCAACACCATAGGGACGATTATGTTACCCGGGTTACCGCGTCTGTTTCTTATAAAGGCTATCAAGGCTGTGCACTGGACAGAAACAATCACGTAAAATCAGTACTGACAAAAACCTCTTATCGCAGGCAAGCACTCGAAGCTGATATCCGCCAAAAGGTGTATCAGAGTATTGACTCTAACCTCAATGGCAGCTTTGACCTGGACTATGTAAACACCAACCTCAATGGACCTTTGGTATTTGAATTACGTGAATCTGGCGGCCGTATTTTAGCTAAGGCAGGTGGTATAGGTATTAGCTCTACGGCAAAAATTACGTTAAAAAACACCCCATCCTTTATTTTCAAAGCCTATGGCAAAATCAATTCTCCTGAAATCTGGGCAACTGCAGACTACAATCCTTATAGTGGTGAAGTTAGCAACATCAGAGTTAACCCGGTGAACCTGAATATTGACTTTGAAACCCGCTTTTTGGGGATCAGCATTCCTGGCTTGTCAAACCTGATAGACAACTTTGTTGAGTCCAAGCTATCGAGCATGGTTTACGGTGCCATTAACAGTGATAAACTAACGGGTTCCCGTACTATTTTCTCCCTGGATAAAGCCATCCCGAGCGGTGAGTTTTTCTATGGTGGTGAAGATTTAGGTGTAAAGGCAAAAGATGCTATTCAGCACATCATCAGTGGGCAGTCAGTCCGTATTTCAATCTCTGGTAATTCACTGGGCTATACCACGCACTCCGCTTCTTTAAACGTTAAGCTCTCTGACACACTGGAAATACAATTAGACAGTCAGCGCAGAAAGAACCCGCTGGGTCCTGATACCTGCCCTGTTAGTTGTCTCTAAATATAGAAACTGAGCAAGTACGCAGAGGCACCTTCATAAGTGCCTCATTTCTCAGCGATCAACCTGCGCTTACCTAGTCACCCACTTTAGGTAAAGTGCGTTTATCGAGTAGCTTAAAAGTACTCAGGTCAATCAGTGCACTAAACACCTGTTCCTGCTTGGAAAATACAAGCAACAAGTTACCCTCGTTGTTCACAGCCTGAGTTATTATTTCAGTATAGCCTTGAATAATTTCGGTATAGCCGGAGCCATCCAGGCGACTCAAAGCAAAAATGAGCTCACCCTCATAATCGAGCTGCTTATCCGCATTAGAGTCCTCATTGATAAGCTCATAAAAAATTGCCTGGTTTTGCTCACTGAGCCGACCATTTTGCCGCTCCAGCGTACCATAACGATAGATAAGCTGATCCACAGAGTCGAATAACCAACGAGATTCATTGTTACTGGCATTGATCAATATCGCGTTTTTCATACGAGATTCTCGATAACGACTATACACTTTAAAAGAACTGTTGCTACGATTGAACCCCTCTACACTTGGGGTATCCGTCGCGTCGACGATGAGCTTTTCAGATTCCAAAGGAATAAGAAAATAGTCATAGTCTCCAAGCTGCACCGGGAAACCCAGATCCCAGTTTTCTTCCTGATCTTTATCCTCCGCCAAATTTAACGACACATTCTGCTCGTCGTGCTCTCTGAACACCCCCTTGCCCACTTCATAGGCAAGGATTGCGCCCAAAAATAACGCCGAGAGTAAAATTATTACGCCGTTAATCCGCCAGACCCAAGTAAAAAAAGCGTTTGTTTTCATAATAAAGCAACACCAGATGTATTGAGACAGTAACGATAGCACGGCTATCTTTTAGGCACAAAAAAGGCGCTGTGACAGCGCCTTCCTTTATGAATTATGCCTGGGAGGCGATGGGCTCCACGTCTGTGGGTGCCACCTGTTTCTCGCCTGCATATACCCGCTTCATTGCCCCAACACAAATTACAGATAACAACAGTAAGATAGCATCAACCAGTAAAACGTCGCGTAACACACTCCCTTCAAGCTGGCTGGAAACACCATACATCAAGGTCCAGTCTGCAACTGCGACCAGAGCAAACAATGCAGCACATATACCGAGTAGCCCCTTACAGAACAACTTTTGATTGGCAAACAATTGAGCAATGACGATGCAGGCAATCCACACGGCGTAAAAGCTGCGTTCAATTAAGTCCGCCCTGCCAAGCTGCTCTACAGGTAATACTCTCGCCAAAACAAAGCCTACTGCCGTTGCCAAAACAACCCCGATAAAACCACCAGAGGTTAGACGTCTGACAAAGTTCAGACTACGTGCACTTTGCTTACGTTGCTTGGCACGCTTGTCGATCCACATTAAATTACCTGTGATAATCAAATACGCTGTTGCCAGGCCAAACAAGAAAAAGGCCATACGCATGCCATAGCCGGCAAAATCACCAAAATGCAAACTCGCAATGGTTGATAAGCCACCACGTACTGCATTGTCGTAATTGTCCATCGTCAGGTAAATTTGCTCCTGACTACTCATCAGATAACGTACTTCACGCCAAAGAGAAAAATCGTCATTACTGGTTGCCGCAAATACCAGAATGGCACTCTCGTCACCATAGTGCTCTATGCTAATACGCTCTAATGTCACATCGCCCATGGTCGCCATCGCACGCCGGTACATCTCGTCTAAGCCCGTCATGGCCATGCGCTTATCTACCTCTTCCAGGTGAGGCTGGTCGAATCCAGCGGCATCAAGTAAAGCGTCCTGGTTGCCCTGATACAAAATCACGGCATAAGAGATCTGATAAATAATCACCAGGTTGAATACCAAACCAGTAAATGCGTACATAATATGCATCGGCAAACCCATAGTGCCAATGAGGTTGTGTGCATCCAGCCACTTGTCTTTTTTGCCGTCTTTACGATATTGAAAGAACTTGCTAAACAACTTACGCCAATGGATCACAATGCCGCTGAGTATCGCGACAAAGAAAAACAAGGTCACTAAGCCCACAAAGTACAAACCCGGGCGGTCCAGCCCCAGGTTGTAATGAAGCAAATAGACGAACTCGGCGTAGTTATATTCATGACTGTCCCCGACCAACTCTCCCGAGGTTGCGTCAAACAACAACGTGTGATGTTCATGATCTTCGCCGGTCACTGGATCCGGCTGTGCTAACTCGCTTTCAAAGCCAATTTCGATATAAGGATTGTGTTCGTCAGGGGGAAAGATGAAAAAGCCGCCATGCATTTCCACTTGGTATTGCTTCTCGATGGTTGCCAACGCTTTGTCGAACGCTGGCGTGCCTGTTGCTGCCTTGGCATCGATCAACAAAGGGGTGCGTTCCCAGCTGGTGATATTGGCCTTAAACAACGAGATTGCGCCTGCAAAAAAGATCACAAACAGGACAGTGGAAATGATAAGCCCAACCCAGGCATGTGCATTCGTGAGTGATTTTAACGTCTGATTATTCATCGTCATTGCCTACCTTAGCATCATCAGAGTTGTATTAAGTATGACGGACGGCACAAACATAAGCATAAGCGCCTTAAAAGATTTCCACGCAGATGGATAAGCATATGCCCATACGATGCAACCCGCCCAAATGGGAAATGCCAAAATCAAACCAATCAGCAGCCTGGTTCCTTCAGCAAAAGGAAGCAATAAGTTTAAGTTCAGTACCAAAGAGACTGACAAAAATAAACCGATGAACAATCCAATTAATGTTCTAGGCCACATAACTTGCCCCTCCGAAAAGTAAACTCACCAGGCACAACGCCGCGGTTATTGAGAAGGTGCGTGCTTTCGAATAGCCCGAGCTAATGGTGACCGTAAACAAACTCAGCATAAACACCACCAAAGCCGCCAGCATTGACGATACCCAGGGGTAATCAAAACTGAATGTTACGATCCCGAGAATAAACAAAGAGAGCGCACTAAACCCAGCCAAGGGCTTAGGCCATGCTCTGGAAATCAGGGTTTGCCGTTCACTGCCGAGATATAAACTCAGTGCAGACAGCCATAGAGGAATAATTGCAATAAAACTCATATTTATACTAATCGTTATCATTTGCAATTATGGTACGGTTTTACACCCAGACATTCAACTACAAAGCACAAAATATAGTCGCTGATACGCTGCGTATTGCGCTGCAGACCATTTGTTATGAGTGCCTCAACGCCCGGTTTTCAGGTTCATTAAAGTTTTGTTTCTTTGAACAATTTACCCTTGCAACCCCAAAAACATTGGGATTAGATAAGCAATAGCACTATCAACTCTTCAGCTTGTGGTTCAGGATGGCGAGGTGTAAACAAGGCCTGAGCGACAGACCCAGATAATAGTGAGGGAATATGGAGATAGAACTAAGACAAGCCAGCAATGCCGACAAGCCTTATCTGTTACAGCTTCGCCTGCAAACCATGGTAGAGCACCTTGAGCAGGCAGGTATTTTCCTATGCGAGGAAGCACACCTGTGTCGGCTGGAAGAAGACTATGCCTGCTCACACTTGCTGATCATTGATAAGGTGGTAGTAGGAACACTCAAGTTTAGGCTGGTAAATGGACTGGTGGACATCATGCAGCTACAAATTGCGCCAAAATTCCAGAAGCAAGGGCTTGGCCGCAGCACACTCGAGTACTTATTTGAGCAATACCCCAATAATCCCTTTATCCTGACAGTACTCAAACACAACCCGGCGCGTCGTTTGTACCTTTCATTGGGTTTTGAGACCTATGATGAAGACGAGTATGAATACCTGATGCGCAGACCTGCACACAAAACATTTATGGCTTAGCTTGCGCTGAGCCGGATAACAAACGCTGAAAATGCAGGTCAATTAGTTCATCGATGGCAGCCCGATTACGTTCGATGGCCAGATTGAACTGCTGTAACCGTTTCTCGCTAAACAAGCCCGGCCGGATCATGTAATGTGCGGGGTTTTTATGTACAGTTAAACGACTTGCCCTGACGTGTGCTTTATAGGGTTCCCGGTTGATCAGGTAAATGCCGGTGAACAAATCTTCCACCGCGTAATCAACACGCTTTCGCGCCAGCAAATTAAAGCGCTCTGTCGCTAAATTGATATCGACCACACAATCCGGACACTGCTGAGCAACGCGGGAAAATGCTTCGCCATAGACACTGCCACGATTCACAGCCACAAGCGATTTGGTCAAAAAGTGCAGGGTTGGTGCAAATGCATGTTGCGGGCTCAGGGGGTTATCCGCGTGGCGAAACAATTGCATGACTTCATCCCGGTACGGCACGCTGAATTCAGAGAATTTGCGTCGTTCCTGCGTGAAGCTGGCAGCAAAAATCACATCGACTTTGCCTTTTTTAAACTCTTCAAAAGCCCGGCTTGAAGAGGGAAAGGACACATAGCGCCAACATAAATTGGCATGTTTCAGAACCAGCTCCAGGATCTCTATATCCAGGCCCCGATACTGCTCGCCCACTCGATAAGAGTATGGCGGCCAGTTGTCGCTGGCACTGACAGTGACCGTTTGATCGCAGGATTGTGCAACGGCTAAATATGGCGCCAGGCACACTACACTGACCAGCAAAAAGCTCATACAATAACGAAAAAAGCGCATAGTCCCCCTCACACAACACTTACCAGCTTAGACCATAACACGCTCTTTAACCGAAGACTCTAATTTTACGCAACAAATCAAAGCGTTCAGTTCTAGCAAATAAGGCTTATCCAAAGCTCAACTGCTTAAAAGCCTTGACCAAATGCGCTGATAGCACGTCAAGCCAACGCTGACTTACAATACCAGCATCACTTTTCAATTCTACTGTCAAACCGCCCTCTTGCTCACGCACAAAGCGGATCAGCAACCAGTGATAGAGTTGCCCAAAGGAAAAAACCTCTGCGTCGGTGAGCCAGTCGGTTGCACTCAAACCAAGCCTTGGCTGAGCAAATAATTGCTGCTCTGGCAGTTCAATATGATCGGCAAAAGCCACCGATATTCTTGGCGCATGAGTTTGAGCAAGCGCTTTAAAAGACGCGTCCTTGCTGAATAAACTCAACCAGCCATAACTGTGCCCGCCAACCGGAAGTGCAAGTAAGTCTGTGCAGGTTATGTCGAATTGCGCGTCGACTGACTCACAGCCATGCAGCAACAAAGGGGCGCTTTGAGCAAACCAGCCCACAGCCTGTCCTGCTTCGACGGTTATGCCGCACTCTGGATCTTTTAAAGGTTGCCTGCCGTTGTTTTCAAGCGCCACCACCATAGACTTTTCTGCTGTGCACCTCAGGTAACTGTGAGCCAATGCCGCAAAAAGAATGCTCTGCAAAGACTGACCTTGCTGAGCGAGCCGTGACGTCAAAGCAGCTACCTGCTCCGCTCCTCCCAACACAGCTTGATTACTGACTGATTGTAGCCTGTCTATATGCTTGAGTTTGCGTTCTGCTTCCAGACAAAAAGCGCCCCTGCCGCTGAGCGCTCGTCGCCAGTAAACGAGATCCCTGTCAAACCGGCCAGCCATTACTGCACGATGCCATTGCTGCTGCCAATGCAGCAACGCCCAGTCTCGCTGCCTGTCAAATTGTCGCGGCGCATACAGCAGGTTGTGAAGATCGTCGCTGAGCACCTGAAGACTAATATCGTCCACCAACAGGTGACTCAGCCCAACAGCCACAATATGACCGTAGCGGCTGCGATAGCTGGCAATAGTCACCAATTGGTCCTGTAATGAGGACTCCACGAGGCAAGACTTAAATGCATCGCAGGCCTGTCGTTTAAAGTCATCAAAACTGGCTACGTCAAGCTCATCTGTCAGGTGTAAAGCCCCTTTACTGATAGACTGTGTCATCTCTTTCACATTAAAGCGCAACCTCAACGTGGGATACTTACGCAGTAAGATCCGCGCAACCTGATGCACTTTTTCGCTGCTGATCTGCTGTCGGGTAAACAATACAGAGCACACTTGCCAGCGGGCTATCTGCTCGACATGGATCATGGCCAGTTTGTTCGGCAAAGCGTAATTGAGCAGCTCAGGTGAGAAAAGCAGCCTGCTGGTATGTTCATTGTTTCCCAACTGAGTAAGTGGCGTGCCATTCAGTAATTGAGACAAAGACAAGCTCCAGCCTTGCTGTTTAGCACGTAGCTGCAGTGCCAACGCTTTGAGTGAATCGCCTCCCTGTTCCTTATACCCTTTAGACATGGCGAGCCTGGCAAGTGGTATACTCAAACTGTGTGCAATAAGCTCGTAAACAGAGGCCATCCTGGGAGATTTTACAAACCGTTGCTGCGCGGTCCGCTGTAAAGCCTGCTTATCAATTTTACCAATCGTCGTGGTTGGCAGCTGGGAGTAATAGTAGAACTGTGCAGGCAACATGTAGTCAGGCAAAGAGTGGCTCAATGCCTTGCGTAGCTTAGGCGTGTGTATGTCATGCAGCGCTCCGGCAACAAAGGCTATCAGTTCACTACCAACTGCCAGTACCGCTGAACTCTGTACACCAGGATATTGATCCAGTATCGCTTCGATACCTTCAAGCTCTATCCGGTGTCCCAGTAAGTTAACTTGATTGTCTTGGCGACCCAGATAAGTGATAAGCCCTTGTTCGTCCCGCTTGACCAAATCGCCACTTCGATAGAAGCGCTGCGCACGGCCTAACCGCTGCATCGTTATAAACTTATCGGCCGTTTTTTGTGGCTCAGCCAGGTACTCTAAAGCCAGGCCCTCACCCCCAATCAGTAGCTCCCCTTCTTTGGCTGGCCGGTTCTGAGCATCAACGATCAGTAAGATACTGCCTGCCGACGGACGACCAATGGGCACTCTTTGCCGTTGCAGGTCCTGGCGTGTAACACGATGCAAACATGATGTCACCGTGGCTTCGGACGGACCATATTCGTTATAAAGCGCGACTCGCTCGAACAAGTTTAGCCGCTCCCAGTGGCGCACTATATTGTGGCTGAACTCCTCACCACCAAGAATCGCCGTGCTAAGTGTCATGTCCGAAAGCCAGCCTTGAGCACGCGGATCCGCCAGAAAGGTTGCCAGCAGGCTAGGTGGTACATCAATATGGGTGATTTTGTACGAGATACACACAGCCGCAAACTCTGCCGGGTCAAGGACTGTACGCTGTGTAAAGTATACACAGGCGCCGGCTGAGAGAAACATCAGCAGCTGCTGCAAATAAGCATCGGTCGAACTGGATAAAATACACAACGCACGATTATCCGGTGTAAGCTGATACTGCTGCCGTGCGGCCTGGATCTGCTGAGCCAGGCTGTACCGCGAAATGCTGATGCATTTTGGTTGACCTGTGCTGCCGGAAGTGTACACATGATATGCAACACGCCGTTTTTCGTTATCGACATTGTCTGCAGAGGGTGTATGCACATAGTGCGCAGCAGGTGATTGATTGTAAGACAGGGTAATTTTGCAGCCAGCAACACCCAATTGAGGGTCATTCTGGCTGTAAAGTACTACCCGCACCTGACTACGTGCCAGCATATGCTGCTTGCGAGCTTCGGGGAAACGGGTATCCAGGCATACAAAAGGGCATCCCATCAGCAACGCACTCAAAATACCTGCCGCACTTAGTCGCGGATCATCTCCACAGATGGCGACACACTCATTCGGCTGAACTTCAAATGCCTTGAGCTGAGCAAGGCAGCAGGCAACCCGTTCTCGCAACTCACCATAGGTCAATGTCCAGTCATCGCCAACTAAAGCCCGTGCTTGAGTCGGTTGTTCGAGGATCTGGGCGACCATATCAGCCACTGTGACAGGCTTCATGCCGACTCCTTTACAACGCTGAGTCCGGAAAATCCGTTGACACCCACTAACATATCACTCCAGTGCTGGAGTTCACGCCCTTCCATCCAGGGCTCATCATTGTCAAAAGTGTACTTGCGGGTAAATGCCAATCCGGGCCGGCTGTGTTCAGAAAGCTCATCGTGAAAGGTTGCCACCAGCAGGCCTACTTTTGCGTTTGGACACACCTGCTCAAGCGTTGCTTTTAAAGCCAGTGTGTTAGCCAGGATTTCATCGGGTGTTTCAAATTGCCAGTCGGCATGCTCTTCCATGGCTACGCTCAGGAAGAACAACACACTGTCGAGGCTGGCAAGCTCGGTAAAAAAGCGCTCGCAGATCCCATCAAATTTCTCGCGAAAGATCGGATACTCCCGAGCCAAATCGTGGTTTTCCAGCGCAAAATCGTGGGCCGATAAATATCCAGCCGAAGGGTCGGCATACTTGCGATATTCTTTGCAGTCAGGCTCGTAGGGCGTTAAGTTTTCCAGTAACAGCACTTCTTTGCAGCGCGTTTGTAATGCTCTGTCGAGATCAGCAACAGAGCGCCCGCCAATCCAGTCGAATGGGCCACGCCGACACCCCAAACCCAGTTGACGGGTCAGGTGCCTGGGTCGACAGTCCATGCCCAGACTGTGCACCCGACTATAATCACCGGCAATATAAAGGTTGCCTGCCTGGACTGATAAAGGGCGACTCATACACAGGCTCCTTTACCTTGTAATTTGTTTAAACAAACGCGCCCTATCACCCGCCACCAGGTCGGTACTTCCAGTATCACACGCGCAAATGGGATAAGGCAGAGTTTGAGCTTATGGTGTGGGATAGTCCGAAACTCACTGCTCGCCTTGCTGTACAGCCAGAAGGTTTCGACAAACCCCAGCGCCGTCCAGGCCAGCACCAGAGCAACACCAACCACCGTGCTGAACAAAAATGCGCTTAGCAAAATCAAAGGCATCAAAAGAAAGATACTGACGGAGATCATGTCAATACGATGGCGCAGACCCAGAATGGTTTTTTCTGCCATCTGGGCACGATAAAACTCGGCCTTATGCAGTGCCACCTCAACAAACCCCTGCGACCAGCGACGGCGTTGCTGTAGCAACGCACTAAAGGTTTGCGGGGGCTGCGTCAGTGCCTCAATTTCGGGCGCATAAAACACGGTATAACCCAGCTCCAGACCCAGCAAACAGGTTTCTCTGTCTTCACCACTGCGCAGCCCGCTATGACGAGATAATAAATCAGCGATGATGGGTCGCTTATACAAGCACCCTGCCCCCGGCATGATAGGCACGCTGCCTTCATTTTTGCTGAACTGATAGCTGGCTCGTTCCAGGGCATATTCCAGCATCTGAAACTGCACTGCGGGTGTGTTGCCTGCCGTGGGGCGCATACTGAAATAACATCCCATAGATACCGGATCTGCTGCCAGTTTGCGATGTACTTCAGGCAGATTATCCAAACCCTGAAGCTCTGTATCAAAGTCGGTGAAGATGATGTACTTATGCGGCAAAGCTTTGATCAGGGTGTAAAGTGCCCCTATTTTTTGGCCATTTGGCGTCACCCGGCTAAGACTAAGATGTGTCAGCTGCTCAGTATTGGCCGAAAAAGGTTGGTCAGTAGAACCATCATCAATCAGGATAATATCGAGCTCAGGATGACGCGCTGCCAGCGCATCAAAATATGCAAGTCGCTCGGCAAAATGCGTTTTATCGCCAGCTTCATTGTAAAAGGGCACCAGCACCGCCGTCGTTTCGGTATGCACCCGCTGTTCAAGCCAGGTTAACTGATAGTCTTTCATAACACTCCTTAGTGCGATTTAACCAATGACAGTGTCTGTGCCGGATAGGGATGAAGCTGACCGTCCCGCATCAAATAATGACAGTCGCAACAATCAAAGTAAGCCTCATCATGCGTGATCACAAACAGTGTTTTACCCATGGCTTTGAGCGTCGGTAGCCATTGCCGGTAAAACACCTGCCTGCTTTGCGGGTCTATGTTGGCAGCAAACTCATCCAGCACCAGAATCGGCCGCTCTTCCATTAAAGCCTGCACCATGGCCAGGCGCTTCAACTGACCCGTAGACAAACGAGTATTAGTGAATTGCCCCTCACGAAACTGGACTTTGTCACTCAGTTCGAGCCTTTCCAGCCACTGATTAATCGTTTCTTCGGCCATAGGCTGACCATAGCGATTTGCAAATACCACGCTGTCGGCCGAAATACCCGCAAAGAGCTGTCGATAAGTGAGTAACTGCCCCTTGTCCAGCGCAGCGTTGTCGAGCCAGACTTGTCCGCTCTTTGACGTATACAAGCCACTCAGCAGACGCATAAAAGTGGTTTTTCCCGAGCCATTTCCGCCGGAAATAAACACAATGTCACCTCGATTCACCGTCAGATTGATCGGCCCCACAGCGAACCCTTGCTGATACTCAAAGGTCAGCTTTTGCAGTGTCAGCTGATGTGAAAACGAAGCCTGACTAAACGCTGCGTCGTCTTCGCTCGCGTCACTGGCCAGTTGTTTAATTTCGGCCAGCTTGTCTTGCGAGACCTGAAGCTGGCTAAGCACCCTAAACAGCTCCATGCTGCTATGAAATGGGCTCACGATAAACAAGGTAATGATGACAAAACTGATACTTTGCTGCGGTGATAAAGCAAACCATAACGGTGCAACAAATACCGCCACGGCAGCGAGCAGGTATAACGCAGCCATCAGCATCAGTTGATTGTGCGCAAAACGGCATTCGGCCAAGATTTTGTTATGCTGAACCTCGGTCGCATCACGACTCAGATATTCTCGGTAAAGGCTGTCATTGCGTGTGGCATTTTGTTTGACCTCCCGTATCCCCATCAGCAAATCGTGCAGATGTGTGAAAAAACTATCTTCGGCTTCGCGAGCGCGTTCATACCCCTGATGGATACCAGCAAAGCGCAAACAATAAACAATGACCGCCACGGCCATCAACCCCAGCGCCAGAAGTGCTCCCACTGGCGCAATGACAAACATATAAACCAGTGCTGCTACCACAGTAAACAAGTGACCCACACTCAGTGCAACAAACTGATTCAGCTGGCTGAGCGTATTGGCATCGTAAGCAATCGCCGACAAAATCCGCTCCTGGCCAAATTGTTCAACCATTTGCAGCCGGGCACGACGTACTGCATCCAGAATATCCAGCCGGACCTCTTTGATGGTGGTTTCGGTTAGCCGGATGACACTGCGCTGAAAAGTGAGCTGAACAACAACAAAAGCGCAAAAAGCCACAGCAAACCACAGCGCACCTTGCATCAGGTTGGCTGAATTCGTGCTATCCAGTTGCAGTGCCATGGTAAATGTATGCAGTATAAAAATGGTGGTACAGGCACTCAGGCTGCTTAACAGCACCAGTTTGAGTGACAGTACCTGCCATAAGGCTTTGCACTTGTCTATCATGCCTGGCCTCCCAGACTGCGGGCATAAAGCCGCTCAGAAAGTTGCCAAAGCAAACCACCGAGCACCAAAGAGCAGTAATATCTGACGTAGCCGTGGGTACGAAACTTGCGCTCGTTATGGACAAAATGGCCGCCTTTTAGCCACACATACCGTCCCCCCTGACGCTGGCAGCGCACACCCAGATCGGTGTCCTCACCACGTAATAATTGCGTATTAAAGCCATCCACAGCCCTGAATAAGCCTGCTGCGACAAAACAATTACCACCCATGCTTTGATGTCGACGATTGAAACGGTTAATGTCGGCCGCAATAAAACGACCTAACCAGTGACCGCTGTCACTTTGTAGCGGCGCGGTTCCGTACACTGAATTGCCAGTGCCCAGGGTGAGCTGCCCCACCAGTTCAGGCACGTTTTCACTGCATACCGTATCGGCATCAAGAAATAAAAACATCTCGCCTTTTGCCTGCTCTGCTCCGTAATTACGGGCCGCCGCAGCACTGCCCGCGGTAATGGAAAAAACCTGCTCCGTATATCTGCGAGCGATCTCTGCTGTTGCGTCAGAGCAACGATCACAAACCACGATCAGTTCTGCGTTTTCGGGCAATTGAGCGACCAGTGCAGGTAAACTGATTGCGAGCGCCTCTGCTTCATTGTGGGCCGGCAAGATCACTGACAACATAGGCACCTCTAGAGCAAAAAGTTATGCGCATCGGGGCAGGCATTAAGCACTTTAAGGCTCTGCTGACGCATTGTTTTAGCTGCTCGTTGATAAGGCTCGGAAGCAATTAACTCCTCAATGGGCGTGTCGAGCACATTGCCAAAGATCAAATCCGGGAACTGCTTGGTCATCACCAGCTTGCCGCCAATGTCGACGTCCAGCTTAACGCCCATTTTGAGGTAGTGAGGTCGTGCTGGCATCTTGCCGCGATAGTACTGGCGAATTTCGTCAGCATCGTAGTCTGGTCCGAATAACACCGGGATCTGTGCAGGATAAGCACGTAATGTGTCAATGGTCTCGATTACCTTCTCAATATAATCCGTCCGAAAATCCCCCATATCGAACCCAGTATAGGAATTTGGCACTGTGTCGTAGTCCTCACAAAAACGGTGATATTCACTGCGTGCCATCATGTCCACCACCCATAGGTGGTTGTAGATCATCCAGTCAACACCCGCCTGCTCGCATTCATTCAGTAACTCAGTCGCCCTGTCCAGGTTCTTGGCCATCATGGTGTTTTCCACCCCAATCAGCCATTGCTTGCCTTCTTTTTTGCCTTCTGCCAACAGCTTAATGCCCGCCATTGTTTTGTTATAAGTGCCTTTTCCCCGGATCGAGTCATGAATATCCTTTGGACCGTCGATAGAGATCAAAAAAGCCAGCTGGTCGTGATACTTACTGAGTACCTCAAAGTGGCGTTTAATCATCAGACCGTTGGTGCAGATGTAGATAAAACACCCGGCTTCGGCCAGACGGCTGAGAAACTTTGGAAAGTCGGGGTGTAAGGTAGGCTCACCCCCGGTTAATATAATGTCGCAGCGTTGACGCTCAACAAAATCAAACAGATGCCCACTCTGATCATAGGGAATAGCGGTGGGATCCAGGCCATGGTGAAAACCGGTTTCACGCCATTGAAAACATTGTTCACAACGCAGGTTGCAGCTACTGGTCATTTTAATTACCAGCTTACAGATATTATCTGCTTCAATTTTTCCGCTCGCGGCATAGCGTCTCAGGGCATTAGCCACGCGTTCGGTACTGGCTTGATGATGAGCGGTAAAGCCCGGGTTTCTGGCCATAAAGTTCTGATGTGCTTGCGGTAATTCGCTGACCGCTAGTTGCGTGGCTTTTTTAGTCCACATAATCGACTCCTACAATCTTATCTGCTACTTGCGAGTAAATGATGACAAATCTGTTGTGATGCATTGGCATTAACCAAAGCGGCTGCTCGCATAGCCGTCTGCCTGCGCAGCTCGGCAGATGCCTGTAAGCGGCTGAGCAATTCACTCAGCTCCTGCTCGCACTGAGCATTCAACGCAGCGCCCTGTGCGACAAACACCGCGCGGTTGTGTTGTTCCTGCCCGGGTAAAGCGCCGTGAATGATCAAACAGGTATTAGCCAGCGCCGCCTCTGTCAGCGTCAGACCACCTGCTTTTGTGATAATGATGTCGGCTTGCGCATAAAACAGTTGCATGTCAGGCACAAATCCAGTCAGCTCTAATCGCTGCTGTGTAATGTCATTGCCAAAACGTGTTTCCAGCTGCTCATACAGCGCCACATTCTGACCACAAATAACGGTCACTTTTCCAAACTGCGCTTGTGCCAGTAGCAGCGCAACGGTAGAGGCAGAAATACCCAACCCCCAGCCGCCGCCACACAGCAAAACACTGAGTCGCGCGCCACATGTCTGGACTGCGGTTTTAGGTAAAGTAGTTACATCCTGCGTGCCCTCGGTGGGGATACCCAGGGGTAAAATGCGGGTCCCTCTGGCGCGATGCCAGTCCAGTACCGGATGATCATACTGATGAGAAATAAACAGGCGTGTTAAAGGGGTACGCCAGCCATTAGAAATCTGATAGTCGCCCAGCACGCCACTGATCTCAACCTCGTGTCCTGCCAGTCTGGCAAAGTAGCGGGCAAAAAAAGCACCGTAATAACTGCATGCCACCACTTTATTGTGACGACGAAGCACCGCTTTGGCTTCGCTCAACTTATTATTGCCCTTGAACGCCAGCCATATAGGTAACAACTGATAGAGAAATGGGTAAAACCAGCGACTGGCATACAACTTACTGTGATGTTGCTTGCCCGACATACACCACTCATAGTATTGGCCAAAGAGTATGTCGGATAACCACTGTGGTAACAGCTCAGAAACTGACATCAGCTCGACCAGTTCACCTTGCTGACGAAAGCTGTTCGCCAGCGCCAGTGCCAGTGCTCGCGAACCGGCTCCAGATTCAACATACAGCAGCAGCATGCTACTGCACTCGCTCAAGTGGACGAGTGGTGTTTAACCACAGTGCCCTGACCTCAGCCAGCTCCAGTTTCATCACCACCATATCCTGCTTCGGCCCGTAGAAACTCTCAAAACGCCCGAGCGACGTGAACTGTAAAGAATGATAGATATTGAGAATATTTGACTGCTCAGTGTCGGCGAAGACCTCGATGTACAACTCTTCGTAGTTGGTCTCTTCCAGTAGTACCTTAAGCGTATCAAGCAGCATCGCCATTTTTACCAAAGGTGACACATTCTGGTCGGCAACAAACCAGCCACCCCAGACAATACTTTTTGGGTCCCATAACCGATAGTGATAGCCGGACATACCGACCAATTGCTCGCCCTGTTTAAAGCACCAGTAATGGCGACCATTGTCTATACCCGCAGCCAGACAGCGGCGGTGGAAGTCAATGGTACGTATGGTGTCTTCATTGAGCCCGTCGACCATAGCGTGCTCAATGAACTCTAGTTGTTCATCACCAAATGACACCGCTGTCTTTTCGAGCCCTTGATGATTCATAAAGCGCTCGGTACGGCGCATTTTTTGTACTAAAAGTTCTGCTCTGCGATCTTTAAATTGCTGTTCCATATCCGGCCACCCATTGTATTGCTCTGCGTTGGTGGCCTGCAAGTTATTATAATTATTGGATAAAATCGCTTATGAAAAAGTGATGAATGGTTACGAGAGCACAATGAACACTAAGCAATGGTTATTCTAACTGATGATAAAACAGCCCATTTTAATACTATTAACATGGACTTTTTTGCTTAACATTGAGCGGTAAATCCCTTCTTGTGGCTGAGCAGGAAAAGCGTGTTGTTCTGTATGACATGATCCGGCATTTACGCTAAAAAATGACCTGTTAAGCTGACTGCGCGACACAACCAAATACCTTCTTGTGGCTCAGAAAAACATCCAGTCACTGTAATTCCGTCATGCCGGCCTTGAGCCGGTATCTATTAGCAGACGACTACTATGCCAGACAATACACCCGCTCCCCAGCGCCATGCCGACCTTGCGCCGGTATCTACTTGCAGACGACTACTTTGCCAGACAATACACCCGCGTCATGCCGGCCTTGCGCCGGTATCTATTTACAGACGACTACTTTGCCAGACAATACACCCACTCCCCAGCGTCATGCCGGCCTTGCGCCGGTATCTACTTGCAGACGACTATTTTGCCAGACAATACACCCACTCCCCGGCACCATGCCGGCCTTGCGCCGGTATCTATTTACACACGACTACTTTGCCAGACAATACACCCGCGTCATGCCGACCTTGCGCCGATATCTATTTAAAGGCGACAGCTATGCCAGACAATGTACCAAACACCATTCAAAGCAAGAACGTCCCTAAAACTATCCCAAAAAGTCTTGCACTCATTAAGTAGCTGAGTTAGGTTACGGCTGTACACGGCGTACATATAATTTTAATAAACAAGGAAATGACGATGAAATTAAAATTAAATAAAAAGAAAATGAAGGCTTTATCAGCAGATAACACTAATCTACCTGCCAACATGACACCTAACGTAGCGGGTGCCGGTGCTATAACTCCAGCATGTGAAACTACAAACCCGAGTGGATTCGGACGTACTCACTGCATTGAGTTCTCTTGCCACCAGGGTAAAGAGTTTACATGTGGCCCAACACTGTAGTGACTGTTTTCAATTCTGATAGTTGAAAATACATAGAGCACCTCAACGAGGTGCTTTTTGATCTAGTCTCAGTTCAATTCCGACTTGCTATTAACAAACTTCGCAGCGCAATATCATTGGCCGTCTTCTTTAACCAACAGGCTGACTCACCGCTTAGGACATACTACTTTCTCGGCCTTCAGGTGATACATCTCAATGTCAGGATGACTGAAAAAGCCCACTTCCCAGGGATTTTTAGAGATAAACAACTCTCTCACTTCATTAAACAAAGTACTGTTGGTGGCTATTTGATGCACCCGCCCGGTAATAATGGAATAGTTCCACTCGACATAGTTTTCAAAGGTAAAGCTGGCACGATTGTCGATCGCAAAATAACACTGGTTATCCCGCTTCATCAGGCTGGATTTAAAGGTTTGTGGCAAAGTGATAAAAAAGATATCGTCATCGGTGCTGGATAAAAACGCCATAACTGTAGTGTGTGGTTGCGACTGTGCTTTGGTGATCAGCACGCCAACTTTGTTGTCATGCTCTTCTTCGTCCATCACAGGCGTTGCGGTTAAAGGTGTGCAGGGCAAGGGATTTTGCACACGCGGATCTTCCGGGAATTCATAACCCGGCGCCCGATATTCCAGCTCTACCGAAATCCCGTAATAAACCTGGTACTCAAGCGGCGCTATGGTGACCTCAGTATTATTCAATGCTGTTACTCGCCCCTTGTAAGACAAACGATAGACACTCAGCTCAGCATCATATTCACTCACGCCGGTGCGGTTATCCAAATGCACAGTGACCAAATCCCCCACACTCAACTGATGGCTTTCTCGCAGCTCGAGCAGCAGCTGGTTATCTTCATCTATCTGAGCAAAACAGATAAAGACATCAATACCGCCAAGGTGCGTCTGGTAAGCCGCAGCAACGGCAATTACGGGTGATGGAATAAACTGCTTTAAAGACGACATAACACTCCCTGAAACTGAGTTCACAGGCTTATTTCGAACTCTATAACTCTAGCATATACATCCACTAAGGCACGTAATGAGTTGCAACATATTCATTCTTTAAAACAGAATAAAAGTGCCGATAATGACGCATTTTATTCTACTTAACTAAGCGTTACAGTCATGGTATTCCACTTTCAGAGATAAAACTTATGCCATCAATACGACGCGCCTCAGAACGGGGCCAGGTTAATATGGGTTGGTTGCATAGCCAACATACATTTTCTTTTGGCCATTATTACGATCCCAAGCATATGGGGTTTTCCATGTTACGCGTTATCAATGACGACACGGTCGCACCAGGTATGGGGTTTGATACGCATGCCCACCGTGACATGGAAATTATCTCTTATGTAATAAAAGGTGCACTGGAGCACAAAGACAGTCGGGGGAACCACCATATCATTCCGGCAGGAGACGTCCAGCTGATGAGCGCAGGCACAGGGATCACGCACTCTGAATACAATTATTCTGCCACGGAACAGACCCGTTTCTTACAGATCTGGATCCGCCCTGATGTAAAAGGGCTCAGTCCCAGTTATGCGCAGGCCAATATAGAACAAGACGGGCCACTTACCCCGCTTGTAACCCCTAATGGCCAGCACGGTTCACTGGTCATTCATCAGGATGCCAGCCTGCATCGTCTCATGCTGCCACAAGGCGATACCTACACACTGAACACGCATAATCGCTGGGGTTATCTGCATATAGTCGAGGGTACCGCCCACTCAGGTGAAATACGCCTGGAACCGGGCGATGCCATTGGTCTGACAGCGCAGGAATCTGTCACGGTGGAGGCAACAGCACCACTTGAGGCACTGTGGTTTGAGCTACCACCAGGCTGAATGTCAATACAATAGAATACGTGTCCGCGGCTCAACAGTCTCAACAATCAATACTGGTACCCAAACGAAAAAAGCCATGCGCTGTTAAACAGGCATGGCTTTGCTACGGGCAGTAGTGTCACAGCTACGTCCAGCATTCTAAAAGGGAGTATTAAGTCTTTTCCTCCAGCGGCGCTGCGCCTTCCTGAAAGCGCAAAAAATCATCAATGTCTTTAATGGACGCAGAGGGCGAAAGCAACCGCAAAGGCACCTCATATTCAGAATGTAAGAAGAACTTAAATCCTTCATATTCGTAGGTCTGGGTAAACAGCTCTGCCAAAGTGTCAGTCTTATTCAACGGGAAAGCCTGCCCCGATGGCCATTGATGCGCAAGGATATCAGCCACACAACGAAACTGTTTGTAGTCATTCCAGTTGTGATCTTGCATTTTCAACATCTTTACGACCTTACGTACCACAGGTGCTATCAAACTCAAAGCACTGGTAAGGCCAAAGAAAAAGAACTTATGCCAGGTTGGTACCTGCATCAAACCGACCCGGCGGATCATCGCCCTGGCCGCCTCAGGATCTTTCCCTGGTCCGCTTAATCTAAATTGCGCGGCGACTAAGCTGCCATGATAAAAGTTGAAGATCAGCCTGGGATCTGGCAGCAAGTGATACCATTTGGGCTCTACGCCCAGCGTCCGGGCCAGTTCACCGGTAAATCGGTAGTAACGCACATTTTCTGAACGGTCTGGTTCCAGACAGAACTGCTCCCGACATTCCTGCTGATATTCCTCAATGCGTCGTTGCAGAGTGTGCGAATCAGCCAGCTCTGTTTTACCCGCTAAAACACGGGCATATAAACGTGCCTGTAACTCGGCAATGGTCGGAACGCCCCCGACATCCGGACGGGCAAATCCAATCCAGACCAGGCTGTCTCTTAATGTCGGGTGGATCATGTGCAAAAAGTTAGAGCGGATATTCTTCGCCGCATCTTGTGCTGCGCTGTGGTGGATCATGTCAAACTGCGTCTCATAGCCGGTCGACATCATCACATCGGTACATTCAATAAATTGGCCATCGTGAAGATAAACACCATTCTCAGCAAAACGCTTTACAGAGAACAAATGCAGCTGGGTTTGCCCGGTTTCCAGATCTTGCAACCAGATATCATTCTTGTTACTGAATTCGCCGTGCAGGCCGTATTTAACCAGAAACTTCCACATCCAAAATGCGCTTAAAGGTCGCTGACGCTTCTGCTCATTTACCTTCAAGCCTTTATTCATAATACGTTTCTTCAGCGTGGCCTCAAAAAGCGAATGGTTGACCAAAAACGAGTAATGCGCAGCTCGTGTGGTTCTGGAGTCTCCGGTATCACCCAGAATAACCCGGGCAATAATGCTCTTGGGGCGCTTAACCACCAGATGGGTTTCTTGCGCAACTTGCGCAATTTGGTGCACTACATCAGAGCCAGACTCTCCAAGTCCCAGGCAGACCACCTTTTTGCCCTTAAATTTTGACGCTTCTTTGAAATCAAAACTATGGTGAATGGTCCCCTTGAACTGCTCCATGTTGGGAACAGAGGGCAATAACGGGTTGCGAAACTTGCCACTACACACCGCAACAGAATCAAATAGCTCCTCTTTGCGTTCACCGTTTTTAAGATAAGTCACCCGCCATTTTTGTGTGCCAACTGGCTCAACAGACTCAATGACAGTGTTAAAACGGATGAACTTTCTCAGTCTGAAATGCTCGGTAAAATCTTGCAGATACTCGATATATTCACTGGCAGTCCAGTACTTACGATTCTTCTCTCTTGGCGGAAATGAGGAAAACGCCATAAAAAAGTTAGAAACCGTCAGGTGGATGTCGTTGTAGATCCCGCCTTCGTTTTCTTTGTTATAAAAGGCGCCACCAATGTCGTCGCTGCGCTCAAAACACACCACTGTGTGACTTTGATCTATCAGCTCTTTGGTGGTTACCAGGCCAGATAAGCCCGCACCAATGACCGCAACGCGCTTCATCGGGTGGCTTGGTGCCTGCATAGCTTGTGAATTCATCACATCGTCTCCCACTCGGTTAGATTGGGTAAATTATCGAATCAGGTAACACTTCTGCGTCTATGATGCAAAGCCGCTTTGAAAATTGCAGCGTACCGTCTGGTGCGATACTCAGGCTGTCCTGACTTTCGCTGGTAAGCAACAAAGTAGAAGGCTCTCCCTGTCGGGATTCAGTGACCATAAAGCTGCTCACTACGTCTAGTGCATGTTCACTTTGGTGCGTGATCTCTATGCTGCCCGCAAACCGGCGTTGCAATCGGTCACGAAACCAGACCGCTTTTTGCAGGCCCAGCGCTCTGTCTATCAACATTTTTTTGCCTTCACAAAACACGTTGTAAACCAGCATATCCTCTTCAAAGTTGGCCCGATTGGTCACTAAGTAACTGGCATCTTCAGTAAAGAAATCTGGCCACTGGGTCAGCATTTGCTGGTCGAGTTGGGCGTGATAGCGCCGGTAAAATTCGCGAACAGAGCGCTCCAGCAACAGGGTTTTCAACATTTCTTCCATGCTCACAGCTCCATTACCTGACGATAGTAGTTATAGAACCCACGGATCGCTGATTCCGACACCATATGATCGCAATCTGACGAGCCTTCACCATATTCAATGGCGCATTCAAACTCTGATTGCTGCTGTAAACCCACTTGACAGGAAGCCAGGATCTCATTGTCATCTATGGTGACCAGACCCGACGCTCCCAGTAAATTGGCCTGTTTAACCCGCCGTGCCGTCAGCGCAGGGTCTTCGTCTTCATACGCAAAGAAAGTCCAGGTTTTTACACATTTATCCTGACTAACCGGTTCCACATGACGCATGACCAAACAATTTAGCTGCTGCAGAAAAATCAGGTTTGGCCAGATAGTCATAACAGCGCCAGTCGCATGAGAAAACTCGGCCTCATGGGCTATCAAACTCGGATCAAGTAATGAAAACTCTGAGTCAACTTCTTCAGAGTGAGTCTGCTGCTTGCTAAATGTGGCCGTAGAAGCCAGCACACTGTGCATGCCTTTGTCCTCAACCACGATCTCCGTTTCCTGATCTGACCGCCAGATCCCAAACAAGGTGAAAAATGAGTGCAAAATAGCCGCATGCACGGTGTCTTTCACATTCTCAATTTGCAGCTTCCAGTTCCCGGCAACAACGTGCTTGTGCTTACCAATCACCTTTAAGGGACGGCCATCACAGACACGGTCAAAGTAACGCAGGATCTTAGGACCCAGATAGGTCTCAAGCGGCACCATGTCGTTACTAAAGCTGGCAAACACCACACCGTGGCGCTCACATACATTTAGCTGTTTCAAACCATGATTTTGCGGATCAAACTGCGCCGGCATCCCCCCTTTTCCCTTCACCCCCTGACTCAAAGGCACGCCCACCAGGCGGCCCTCCAGATTAAAACGCCATTCGTGATACGGACAGGTAAACAGCTTGTTGTTGCCTTTTCGCTTCTCACATAAACGCGCGCCTCGATGAGTACAGCGATTCACAAAAACGCGAATAGCCCCTTTGCGGTCTCTCGACACAATCACACCGACATTGCCTACCGAGCTCAGAATATAATCGCCCGGCTCTGGCACCTCACAGCTTAATGCCACATAGTTCCAGGAATTGGCGAAGAATATGGCGTCCAGCTCACGCTGAAAGTTATCCTTGTCGGCATAAATGTGCTGGGGAAGCCTGCGCACACCTGCATCAGGCCATCCTTGGAACTCACTCATGATTCAAGCTCAGCTGCCGGTTGCTTAGTTGCTTGCTCTGCGTTGCTGTTTGATTGTCGCTCTGAGCCATACACCACTAAGTCAGCGATCCGGCTCATCACCGACATCAGCATGGACCAACCCTGCTCCTGAATTTCAAGCAGACCTTCTGCCTCACTCAGGCTGGGTGTCTGACGACGCACAAAGTCATAGCCCATTTTGACATGTTCGTGGTCACCATCGTCATGCTCATGGAAATGGCGAGAATGCTGTGTCTCTGACATCACAGGCGCTACATGCTTGTAGAATACAGTGGCTGAGGCTTCAACCACCAGGTGGATCAGAACCAACTTTTGCATGTCAGACAAGCGATTTAAAATACTGCAGAACCAGCTACTGGTCGCTTCAAGGACCGGATCAAAAATACGCGTGCTCGAATCCCGGCTGGAAGCTAAGTCCATATTGTGACCAAACTCTTCAATTAAATGATCCCAGGCCAGATCTAAATGTGCGCCCTCAGCACTGGTCAGATATCGGTTAAACACCATTTTCTGGAAGTGATTTGACCACACCTGAAAACAATCCAGGAAACGATTTCTTGTCTCACTGTCGTTTAAAAGCCCTTTATTAACCAGCGCAAACAAGCGATGTTTATCGAAGCGATCTTTGAAAATTTCGTTCTTCTGGAACAGCTTGTCGACTATGGTATCGGCGTGTTTCAATTCATAGTTTTCGTCTTCGTGGAACGTCGCCCAAGGGTCGGCGATATCTTCATATAATCCACGGGAATCGAATTGTAATGACAGGCCCCAGAAACCCGCGGGCTCTGCGCCGATAAAACCATGGGGGCGGCCAGGTGGAACCAGCAGTGCATCCCCCGCGCCCATATCAGTTTCTACATCGCCAAGCGTAGACGCGCCGCCTTCACAAATTAAGATCATCGATTCCACAGGATGGATATGCTCATCCAGCTGCTCACCAGCTTCCAGTCTGACCCAGGCCATCGAAATACGGTTATCCTTTGGCAAAAACTCGGTCAGCCCTTCATGTTTGGTGAAGTCTTTAACGTGACCTAACCAGTGCTCAACACCGTTAACCTCGATAGTGCGAATAGACGGAATATCATCGCGCTTTACCAGTGACACTAATTTACTTTCAGACATGCTCATTCCTTAGGTATCTTATTTTTCTACAACTTGTAGCGATTTCAAAAATTTAATAATGCTCTTCTGCTCAGAAAGCGGTAACAGCGAGAAGTGGTCACGACTTTGACGTGCTTCCCCACCGTGGTACAGGATGGCCTCGGTAATGGTCGTAATATCCCCCCGGTGACCATAAGGCGCTGAACTGCCTACATCCCACAGCTTTCTGGTAATAAAGAACTCACTCCCCGGGCGGCCATCTTGTGACGGGCGAGCCTGATCGAGTGTTTCGTTACAGAAGAAGCGAATGGCATCTTCACGCTCCACCGGATCACACAAATTGTGGCGTTTCAGGTCGGTATAGGCCCATACTGTGGCACTGCCATCTGGGTTTTTCTTCAACCGAGGCTTAGGACCTTGCTTGGTCATATCCCAGCGCACCGAACGACTGGTATCACGGAAAGTATGAGACGCATTAAGCGGGCTGGGTTCAGAGAATACCGGCGTATCCAGCTTAAGTGCGGGTACATGGCAGCTGTTACAGCCAATCTCGTTGAACTTACGCTTGCCAAGGCGCACGGCTTTACGCTCAGCACGGGCTCGCGGCATCACCTGAACCGGCACGGGTAAGCTGGCCTGATACACCGATAGTGCCGTGATGTCACCGACCGATAACTCTCTTTCCACACCATCTTCATCGTGATCTTTATCGAATCCTTTGCCCGGGTTTAAATCAAAACGCTCTTCTGCCTGCATGCCGTGGTGATGGTTCATTGCATCAACGGTAAAGTGACGCAAAGTGGCAATGTTGCCCGACTGGTTAAATGGCCGGACCATCAGATCGGTGTTAATGCCTTCACTTTCCACCACCAATCCGCCTTCCTTGCGGATATCAAAGGACACTCCTTTTGAGATTAATGTGTGTTCCCCGTCAGGCAGGGCTTCGGCCTGGGCACGCAGATCGTAGGTCATTTCACGGGCTACCATTTCAATGGCACCCGCACCGTGCATGCCCGGTGTGTTCCTTTCGTTACTAAACTGATTAGACACGGACTCTGTAACCGGGTCTAAACGCTGTGCCAGAATAAAAGCGTTGACCACAAACTCGCCTGATCCACCTATGGCTGGCTGAGAGTGACACCCGGCACAGGAATTCGTTTCAGGTGATGAGGTACGAATAAAAGCGGGCTGATCCGGAGCACGTTTCACGCCACCGCCGGTCGTTGCCGGACGACCCTGACCATCACATTTATTAAACTTGGCAATGAAAAGATCTCGCCCCATTTTATGGATCTGCTTTAATGTCGCCTTTCCATTTGCAATATCATCATGTTCAATATGCTTTTTAATCGCCCCTTCCTCTGGATAATCAGCCGGACAAGCGGCCTGCACTGATGCACTTACTACACCAGACAAAACCAATGGAACGGCCATCAACAGGCGATGGTCAATTAGTGTATTTACTCTATTTTTTATGCGTATGTAGCTGTTCATGGCCCCTCCAATTACATACAATGCGGGTTTATTTTTCTGGTAATGTGCGATAGCCGGGTAGCTGCTCGAAACGTGCAGCCCAGTCAAGTACGCGTGGGAAGTCGCTCAGACTTGGCTCGAGTTTGATAACCAAAGCGGTGTAGCTGTAAAGCGCAATATCCGCAAGGGTGGCGTGTGACCCTGCCAGCCATGGCTGCTGTTCCAGTTGTTTGCTCATAAGAGAAAACAGCTTGATAGTCAGCTGCATAGCTTGTTCTTCATTGCCTGGTTTACCCAGTACCCGGATCCCTCTTAGTGCGACGGGACCTGTGCACAACTCGCCCGCAGAGAGCGCAAACCAGCGCTGGATCTCTACCTGAGTTAGCAGGTCATCTGGGTACCAGATTCGCTGTTGGTCGTATTGTTGAGCGAGGTAAAACAAGATAGCGTGGGAGTCGGTGATCGTTTTGTCTCCATCGACCAGTACAGGTACCTTGCCGGCCGGGTTAAGACGTAAAAATGATTCAGACAAATGCGCTTTAGATTTTAAGTCAATGGTTACAGTCTCTATGCTTAACCCTAACATTGATGCAAGAGTGAGAACCTTGTGACTGTGCCCTGACATCGGGTGATAGTACAGCTGAATATTACTCATGATAGCAACCTAATGCTCCCTATATTGGTGACATGCGGAGCATTAGACATTAAAATTTTCATAGAATAAACATACAAAACGAAAACACTGATCACACAAAACGAAAACAAAAGGACCTAGCTTGTGGACACTATAGAAGGCTTTAGAGCAGTTATCGCGGTGGCTGAAACCGGCTCATTTACGGCAGCAGCCCTGCGACTGGGTATTTCGAAGTCTGTTGTCAGTAAATACGTCAATGCGGTTGAAAATCAACATGCAACCAAGATATTTAACCGCTCAACCAGAAAAGTGTCTATGACCCGGGCAGGGCGACACTTCTATCATGGTATCGTCCACGTATTGAACGAATATACCTCACTGGTGGATCAGGTCAGTGAAGAAAGCACTAAATGCTCCGGCCTGCTCAGGATCACCACCTCAGTGACATTCGGAGAGCAAGTACTGGCACCCAAACTACCTCAGTTTATGTCTTTATATCCTGATATCCAGCTGGATTTAGAACTGAATAATCGCAAAGTCGATTTGGTCGAAGAAAGTTTCGATTTGGCAATCCGCGTAGGATCCACCGAAGTTCAGGACTTTGTAGCAACACAAATATGTCAGTTTCCGATGGTGTTATGCGCGACACCTGAGTATATAAAACAACACGGTCAACCTGAGTGCGTCAAAGATCTCAATGCGCATGTCTGGCTCATCGACAAGAAAATGCCAATTAACGACTGGGTAGATGACAAAGATATCGATCAGTGGGATGCATTGTTTACGTCCGCACCAATTTCAGTCAACAGCCCGAATATTCTTAAAACCCTGGTCAAGTCTGGCGCCGGAGTCGCATTGATCCCTAAATTTCTGGTCGAGCAGGAGTTGGCGGAGGGGGTACTTATCCAGCTGATGAAAGATGCGATTAAACAACCATTAAGTGTCCATGTCATATACCCAGAGAATAAGTACATTCCGGAAAAATCGCGCGTTTTTATCAATTTTTTGAAACAACAATATGGCGATAATCCCGTCGAGCCTCAAACGCAAGGGAACAGCTTGCTCAACGCCTTGATATAATCAACCAAAATATATTTTTAAGCCATAGCGGTCAAAACACTTGAAGACTGAAAACAGCTCAGGTGAACATATCATCGCGCACCTGTCCTGGTATTAAAGCTGTGCCCGCAATGTTGGCTTATCATATCAATGAAACATCGGGTCTTGGCAGGAACATATCCTCCGGGCCGATACAAAGCATGGATTGGAAACCCTTCCAACTGATAGTCAGGGAGCAGTGCCACCAGCTCACCTGTATTCAGCGCTTCTTCAAAGGCCCAACGCGGTCCAAGGTGTACCCCTTTACCAGCCAAAACCAGCTGTCGAACTGCAGACACGCTGTTAACTGTAAAGCCCCCTGACACTTTGACTCGTGATGTTGTTTCACCTTTTTTTATACTTACCTGACTGTTTGCCTGAGCGCGCGAATAGAATATAAACTGGCACCGACTCAGCCCGGATGGATCCGTTACCCCATCAATCTGCTCCAGATAACCCGGGCTGGCAACCAGTACACGCTCAGCAGTGCCCAGCCCTCTGCAGATCAACCCTGAGTCCGGCAGCATACCAACACGTACTGCCACATCAATGCCATTGGCTGTCAGATCTTCAAAATGACTTCCCAGTAACAACTCGACTTTAAGGTCAGCATAAGCGGCCCGCATCTTGTTCAGTACAGGTACAACAAACTGATTACCAAAATCAACTGGTGCAGCGACCGTCAGGGTTCCACTGGGTTGATCCTGCAGACCTCGCAGTCGACTTTCCAACACGGCCTGTTGCTCAGCAATGTGTTTTAGCCCTTGAAAATATACGAGCCCCGCCTCGGTTGCCTGAGATCGCACCGTAGAACGATTGATCAGTTTAACACCCAGATGGCGCTCCAGCGCAGCCACTTTACGGCTCACTGATGAAGGGTCCGTATTCAATTGCTCAGCTGCGCCTTTGAGGCTGCCCGCCTCAATCACTTTCAAAAACGTGAGTTCATTTGTGTTCATTGTTTTTTGCGATATATGCAATTAATAAATGAAAATTTATGGCATACCTGAAATAAACGCAAGCGGCTAAGCTTACTTTCGTCAATTAACCCACACAGGAGAGCGTATTATGTCTACTTCAAACACCCTTCTTGATTTGACCGGTAAGGTCGCCATTGTTACTGGTTCTGCCCGCAACATGGGACGTGCTTTTGCTATTTCAATGGCGGAGCGTGGCGCCAATGTTGTCGTACACTATCACAGTGATTCGTCACTTAACGATGCAGAGCAAACCGCCGCCGAGATTGCTCAGATTGGCAGACGGGTACTATTAGTTCAGGGCGATCTGAGTCAGGAAAATCAGGTTCAGGCCCTGTACCGACAGACTCTGGAAGCCTTTGGCCGCGTTGATATTGTCATAAACAACGCCGGAAAAGTCCTGAAAAAAGCCATTGCAGATATTTCTGAACAAGAGTACGACCAACTCTTCGCGATTAATACCAAGGCACCATTTTTAATGATGAAGCATGCTGCTACGCATATTCAGGAGCAGGGTCGAATCATTAATATGGGCACTTCATTACTGGGCGCATTTACTGGCCTTTACGGCGCCTATGCCGGTGCCAAAGCCCCACTGGAAGACTTTACCCGTGCACTTGCTAAGGAAATTGGCGGTCGGGGGATCACTGTCAATGTGGTAGCACCAGGCCCGATAGATACCGCATTTTTCCACGGCGAAGAAAACGCTCAGTCCGTTGCCTATCTCAGTGCAGCAAGCGTGCTTAATCGTCTTGGTAACATAGATGACGTCGTACCTATGATTGACTTTCTGGTCAGTGAGGAGGCACGCTGGATCACGGGTCAGACTTTGTTCGTCAATGGCGGCTTTGTTACCCGTTAAAAACGATATGACCAACTCAGGCGCAAGTTTCGTGGCGCCTGAATATACTTAACGGGAGACACGCCCCGGGCATTGCCATGGTAGTAAGTCTTATCGAATAGGTTTTCGATATACACCCCCAGGGTGCTGTTACCTTGCGTGTAAGTCAGATTGGTATTGAACGTCGTCCAGGCGGGTATGGTGACGACCTCAGTGCCGCTTTGTTGAAAGCGATTGGCTTCGGTCAGTACTTTATCCCAATGATCGATAAAAACAGAGATCTGCCAGTGTTGATCCCAGGTATAACCTAGTCCCAATTTAACCTTATAACGTGGCACATTCAAAACCACAGAGTGCGCTGCAACCCGGGTTTTATCCGGTGAGACATAGCGCATAGCCAGTTGCCCGTGCCAGCGCTGGGCCTGCCATCGCAGCTGATTTTCCCATCCAGATACTCTGTGCTCTCCGGCCACTATGGTGCGCCAAATCTGGGTATTCGGGTCCTGCACTTTCTGATAAAAGTTCTTTGCCTGCATGCTGTACAAGGCTGAGATATTGGCAAACTCAACCCCTTGCCAACGGAATTTGCTGCTCCAGTTAAGCTCATACATCTGCATGCTTTGTGATTCGATCTCGTCATCAACCACCAGATCGAACTCAAAAATGGTTGGCGGACGAAACGCCTTGCCATAGGTCAGTTTGAGTGCCTGATCAGGGTTTGGTTGATAGACCATGTTGACGCGGGGCAGCCAGCTGGCATTAGTATAATCCTGACGGTGATACCTGAGCCCGGTATTGACCTTGAGCGTTCGTTCACCAAAGCGCCACAGCTTTGAATACTGACCAAACACGGCATGTTTATCTGAGCGCTCTTTATCTGTCGGCCAGGAATCAGGCGTGACCAATCTAATCCCCTGTGCGGTTTGTCTGTATTTGACTTTGCGGCCGATTTCGGTGCGCCAGCCATCGTACCCCAAGATCCAATCCTGATTAGAATCGACCTGATAGTGCCACTGCGTATTGAGCCGTATTCTATCCGAAGGCCCGATATCTTCCCGCTCGGTATATAAAGCCAGATCTTCATAGCGGGTAGCCTGCTCAGGATTATCCACGCTGAGACGGTATTTTTCTTTATATTCTCTGAAATAACTCAGCTCAATATTGCCCGACCAATTTGCTGACGGTTGCACATCTTTGCCGAGATAATAGCTACTGTAGCCACGATATGCGTCGTCCCCGGTAATGTAGTCAAATGCCACGGCCTCGATGCCACTGACGTTTGTGGTGCGGGTAAGATTATTGCCAAAGTAAAACCAGGGGGTGCTCAGGCGACTGTCCAGGGTAACGTTTTTCTCGCGGTTGCGAAAATCTTTGGGGTTGTGGTTTCTTAGTGCATCTTTGCTGTTGCGACTGAATGCTTGATCATCAACCAGAAATTCACGTATTTCACGATAATCCTGATCGCTTTCAAAGTAACTGGCCGACACAGCTAGCTCCACTTCCCCCTGTTGATAGTGGAACAGGCCATGGCCGTGGCGCGTTTCCACCTCACCGGCCAATACCGTTATTTCGTTCACCCCCGTATCCAGGCGGGTGATCACATTGATCACCCCTTGGGTTGCATTACCGCCATAAAGGGTGGAATTTGGGCCTTGTAATATCTCCACCCGCTCAATTCTGGCGCTTGGAAAGTTATTCATAATAAAAGCTTCATTGGCCAGCAAGTTTTGCACTTCACGGCCATCTATCAGCATCAGAGTACCCGACATGTTCCCGGTAAAGCCTCTCTGACCACCCGGCAGCCAGGCCCACTGATAGAAATAGTCCATGTTGGGAACAGAGGCGAGGATCTCTTTTAAATCGCGCCAACCATAACGCTCAATATCCGAGCGATTAACCACGTAAACCGTGCCGGATGAGGCCAGCCAGGATTCGCTCTTACGTGCTGCGACGGTCACATCCTGATCGAGTAGCTCCTCAAATGACATTGCAAAAAGCGCATCTCCCTCTTCTGCCTGTGCCAACGTCATTGAAGTATGCGATATCACGCAGATAAATAAAGAGGTTACCAATCGGGCCATATACTGCTTACTTAACAAGAAATCTTTGGCAAGTATAGCTAAGCATTTTTACTTTTGAGTGAATTATGACAAGCGCAGCCAGTTTCAGTCATCGAGGCGCTAAATCAAACATCGACGATTGAGCTGAGATTTTAACTTATAAACCTATGGGCAGGACGAGTAAGTGATAGCAAGTTTATGATTCAGCATATCAAGCCATAACACAGGCTTGATATGCTTGGTGTAGGTGATACAAGTGTTACAGCTGGTCTTTAAGATACTCAATAGCAGCAGACAACTGATTGTCTTCGTTGGCTACAATGGAATCTATAGTTCGTGGGGCATAGATATCGGGCTGAACACCACGCCCGATCAATACGGAGCCATCCCCATTATCTGCATGTAAGCCTGTGTAGCTGAGATAGGATCCGCCATCCATGTACGAACCAAAATAATTCGCAACCATACGGTCGCCATTGATGCCAGCAGTAGGTACCCCTACCACAGGTATGCCTGCATTTTTTACAAAAGTGAGCGCATGTTCAGTTTGACTAACGCTGTCTCTGGATGAAAGGGCGACTACAGGAATGTTCAGAGGCTGATCTGAGACATCAATCGTTTGGGTTAACATTTCCTTGTATGTCGCTCGCAAAGAGGGTCCTTTTCGGTATCTTTTATGGAGTTTGTCGTGTTCCACTGGCTGTGTCAAAAACCATGACAGCCCTTCGCGCCATCCTATTGGATCGTTTGGATATTGTCGCAAATCGATGACCACTCCTCGTGCAGTTACTAACTCAGACTTTACCTGTTGTGCATTTTGCTCCGTCAGATTATATAAATTAAGTTTCCACAATCCTTCCTCTAACTCTCTTATGGGCTCTGGATCGTAAGGTACAAGTTCATGGTACTGCGCAAACTTGAAATCTTCAAAGGCAAGCGGCTTTACTGTGATATCAATAACGTCACCATCTTGCTTCTTAAAAGCAGCCCTGACCGCCTCTTCTGACTTGGCGTACTTTAAATACTCAGTAGCTTTAGCTGCACTCACATGGTCACTGCGAACAAGCCAACTTGCTCTTTGCTCAACCACCTCTTCAAAGGGAACATCATTGACAGACAGCAATTCATCACCAATCTCGATCACCCCACTAAGTGATTCATCAATGCCCACAACAATTGTTTTCCCTTCAATTCGACGTAACTCGTAAGGGTACCTGCCGACATAACTTGAGCGGTATGAAAGGGGATAACCGATAGAAATATGGTTATCCTGCAATTTTTTGAACTCACGGTTTATAGCTATATTACGCTCGGCATTGACGCCTTCCGTACATGCTTTAAGTAAGGGGGTTAGACTGCGACGCCAATTGACATCAACTTGTTCGAAATAAGGCCAGAAATGGTGAATTTCCCCCCACATACCTGACATAGTAGACATACATACAGGCAAGCTGGCGAAGTCTTTACCAATATCCCACTGGCGATAATCATCAACCCGCGTACCCTGTTCACTTGCGTGCTGAGAAAGATACAGTGGCAAATACACGGTGCGCCAACCATACCGGACCCGTGAAAAAACACGATCGGGTATAAGTGGATCCATCTTCATTTCGGCAAGCTCACCAGCCAAAAGCGACCGGGTGTATAAGTGTTGTGTTCTGGCGCCCATTTGCTTCCACGTTACAACCTGCTCTCCATCACTCAGGGTGGGCAATTCCTGCTTGCGTTCGGTAATAAACGGGGCAATCTCACGCAGCCTTCGTAAGCCAATCTCCTGTCTTTGGTATGACCTTGCCTGACTCATTTCTACAATCGTTTCTGCAATTAACTTGTCCCAGTTTGTATCGGCAACCGCCTGACTGGGATAGAAAAATTTAACTTTATGCGCAAACTTAACAAATTGTTTTATATCTCTGAGTAATTGCCTGTCTACATTCATAGCTGGCGGGGGCAGCAGCTTAATTGCATCTGCCGGAGGGGATGTATTTTGCGCAAGTGCATTAGGTGCAAAGCAAAGCGTAGAGGTGATCAACGAGGCAACTGTTAGATTCTTAATTATTATCATTTTTTAATCTCCTTTTAGTCAGTCGCATTTCAACCTAGCAACAAATCTAGATGCATTCAACGGCAGAAAATGACCCTCAAGAAGGCGGCTGTAACAAGTGAAAACAAGACCATGCAACTTGTCTGAATAGTGCGCAAAAGTGTTTAGTCCTGAGATAGCACTCCCTAACACATAATCCTGTATCGACTGAAAGCGCCACCAAATCGACCACAACGCCCGAAGCAATGCTCACAAAGCGCACACAGGAAAAATAGTTTTATTGAATTTACCAACACAAAAAAACCAATACATATTATAAAGTTAAGTTGAATTTTCTTTTTCAAAAGATAGCATTCACAAAATGTCAACCTTGAATTCTCTCTCTGTTCACCTTAAAATTTATTTTTATTGAACGGTCAATTAATAAAAATATGCCTAAAGTCGGAATGGAACCTGTGCGTCGCCAACAACTGATTGAGGCGACCTTACAGTCAGTGGCGGAGCTTGGATTACAAGCCACCACGATCAATAGCATCAGTAAGAAAGCCGGGATGTCGTCGGGGATCATCAGCCACTATTTTGGTGGTAAGCAGGGTCTCATCGAAGCCACGGTGCGCTACTTGCTGAGCAGCCTTCAACGCAGCTTGTTGCAAAGAACAACCAGGGGGTGCACACCAGAGCAGCGTCTGATGTTTATTGTGGAAGCCAACTTTGCAGTGGTGCAGCAACAGCGCGACACCACCCGTACCTGGTTGAGCTTTTGGGCGCATTCCATGCATGATGCAGAATTACATCGCTTACAACGCGTCAATGCACGCCGACTTTACAGCAATTTATTGTACTCGTTTAAACAGTTAATGGCCCCTGGCGAAGCGCGTGAAGCCGCAGAGCTGAGTGCCGCCATGATAGACGGCCTGTGGCTCAGAGCCGTTCTCAATAAAGCCGATGATGCGCAGTTTGACAGCGCGCAGGATCTGGCCAAACGCTATATCCAGTCCCTCATCCAACAATTTGGAGTCTAATATGTCCACACCGCTCTACCAGAACTTTATTCACGGCCGCTACCTTGCCAATCAGACCGGCGAGCAGTTTGCGGTAAAAAACCCCGCGACCGACGAAGTCATTTATCACGTTGAAGTGGCCGATGCGCACATTCAAAAAGCGGCCATCGACAGTGCCAAAGCCGGGTTTGCGCAGTGGTCAGCCATGACCCCGATTGAGCGCAGCAGGATTCTGAATAAAGCGGTAGCGCTGTTGCGTGAGCGTAATGATGAGCTGGCTAAAATTGAGGTGCTGGACACGGGCAAACCCTGGCAAGAAGCCGAGTGCGTTGACATTCAAACCGGTGCCGACGTGATCGAGTACTTTGCCGGGTTAGCGCCTGCTCAGGTTGGCCAACAACAAATGGTTGGCGATGATTTTTACTACACCCGCAAAGAGCCTCTGGGCATTTGTGCGGGCATTGGCGCCTGGAACTATCCGCTGCAAATTGCCTGCTGGAAATCTGGCCCGGCACTGGCTGCGGGTAATGCTTTGATTTTTAAACCATCTGAAGAAACGCCGCTGGGCGCAATGAAACTGGCTGAGATCTTTATTGAAGCTGGCATGCCTGCAGGTGTCTTTAATGTTGTGCAAGGTGCCGCCGAAGTCGGACAGTGGCTGACACTGCACCCGGAAATTGAAAAAGTCTCGTTCACGGGTGAAGTGGGCACAGGCAAAAAAGTCATGCAAAGTGCGGCGTCTAACCTCAAAGACGTGACCATGGAGCTGGGCGGTAAATCGCCGCTGCTGGTGTTTGACGATGCCGATATCGAACAGGCGGTCAGTGCCGCTATGCTGGGCAACTTCTACACCCAGGGTGAGATCTGCACCAACTGTACACGCGTCTATGTGCAGCGCGGCGTGTATGAGCAGTTCCTTGAGCAGCTTAAAACCCGCACAGAGCAAAATATTATCGCCGGCGATCCCCTTAATCCCGAAGTAAATCTGGGTGCCTTGATCTCGAAAAAACATCAGCAGCTGGTGCTGGAATACATTGAGCAGGGCAAGCAGGAAGGCGCAACTTTGCTGACCGGCGGTCATGCCCTGAGCCCGGCTTCGGCACCTAACGGCTACTTTGTTGCCCCCACCGTATTCACCGACTGTCACGAAGACATGACCATAGTCCGCGAAGAGATCTTTGGCCCGGTGATGTGCGTCATGGTGTTCGATGACGAGCAAGAAGCGATTAACCGCGCCAACAATACGCATCTGGGCCTGGCGGCCGGGGTGTTCAGCCGCGATATTCAGCGTGCACACCGCGTGATCCACCAGTTACAGGCTGGCATTACCTGGATCAACGCCTATGGCAACTCACCTGCCGAAATGCCGGTTGGTGGCTACAAACAATCCGGTATTGGCCGTGAAAATGGCATTGAAACACTGGATCACTACACCCAGACCAAGTCTGTTTACGTAGGAATGAGCCAAATCGAAAGCCCATTTTAAGCAAAGGAGCCAAACTATGAAAAAAGTATTCGACTATATTATTGTCGGTGCTGGCTCAGCAGGCTGTGTACTGGCAAACCGATTGTCCGCCAATCCACAACACCGGGTGTTACTGTTAGAGACGGGTGGCAGTGATAAGAGCATCTTTATTCAGATGCCTACGGCGCTGTCTATTCCCATGAACACCGACAAATACGCCTGGCAGTTTCATACCGAGCCAGAGCCGTATCTGGACAACCGGGTGATGCATTGCCCGCGCGGTAAGGTGCTGGGTGGTTCGTCGTCTATCAATGGCATGGTGTATGTACGTGGCCACGCCAAAGATTTTGATGAATGGCAGCAACACGGTGCGCAAGGGTGGGATTATCAAGCTTGTCTGCCTTACTTTAAGCGTGCCGAAAGCTGGTATCTGGGCGAAGACTCGTACCGGGGCAGTGAAGGCCCGCTCGGCACCAACAATGGTAACGAAATGGCCAACCCGCTATATCGCGCATTTATCGAAGCCGGTGCACAAGCAGGATATGCCAGGACTGACGATTACAATGGCGAGCAGCAGGAAGGCTTTGGCCCGATGCATATGACGGTAAAAGATGGCCGTCGCTGCTCCGCCAGCCGCGCCTATCTCGACCCTGTAAAGGGGCGTGACAATCTGACAATCGTCACCGGTGCGCTGGCACACAAGGTGCTGCTAGATGGTAAACGCGCTGTGGGCGTGGAATATCAATGTAAGGGCAAAACCCATCGTGCCACAGCCGAGCGCCGCGTGATCTTAAGTGCCGGACCAATCGGCTCGCCGCACCTGCTGCAACTGTCGGGGATTGGCGATCAGGATGCACTCAAAGCCGCAGGCGTTGAGGTACAGCATCATCTGCCCGGCGTCGGTAAAAACTTACAAGACCATCTGGAGTTTTATTTCCAGTACAAGTGTAAGCAGCCCATTACCCTCAATGGCAAACTGGACTGGTTCTCTAAAGGGTTGATCGGAGCACGCTGGCTCCTCAACAAAACCGGCCTGGGTGCAACCAATCATTTTGAATCTTGCGCCTTTATCCGCTCCAAAGCGGGTGTTGAGTGGCCAGATCTCCAGTATCACTTTTTGCCCGCAGCCATTCGCTACGATGGCAAAAGTGCGTTTGACGGACACGGTTTCCAGGTCCATATTGGTCACAACAAACCGAAAAGTCGCGGTGAAGTCACCATTAAATCGACCGACCCGACTCAGGCCCCCAAGATCCAATTTAACTACCTGGCACACCAGGACGACATCGAAGGCTTTCGCGCCTGTGTTCGCCTGACCAGGGAGATCATCGAGCAACCGGCCTTTGATGCCTACCGCGACGGTGAAATTCAGCCAGGCAAAGACGTGCAGAGCGACGCAGAAATCGATGCCTTTGTACGCCAGGCCGTCGAAAGCGCCTATCACCCGTCCTGCTCATGCAAAATGGGTGAAGACGACATGGCCGTGGTGGATTCAAACACCCAGGTGCATGGTATCGATGGCCTGAACGTAGTGGATTCGTCTATCTTCCCGACGATCCCGAACGGCAACCTCAACGCACCAACTATTATGGTCGCGGAGAAAGCCGCAGATATTATTCTGGGCCAGTCGGCCCTCAAAGCAAACAATGCTCAGGTTGCCAATCACAACCAGTGGCAAGCAGTACAACGTAGCACGGAGATTTAACAAAGCCACCTGCGGCCCAATCGGGCCGTGGGGTCTGCAGTGGTGCGCGATACAAATTGGTTGTATCGGGTTAATGCGGAGACAATAAAAAACGGAGAGACAATGAGTTATTTTTACTTATTTTGGGAGGGTGACAATGACAGTATGGCTTAGTGCAGGCATTGTATTTACCCTAATTGCGATTGCTTTTATTTTATTAAAATGGGGGAACCTACGCTGTGTCGGTGTGACACCGGTTAAAACCTTTACCTTTATTGCTATTTTATTTACGTCCGGGCTGGATGTCGGACTTATCATGTTTCCGCTGACGGAGTTTGCGGGTTACGCAGACATAAAAGCAAGCCCAGAATATGCGTTTGCCAATCCACTCGCCATCGAATTTGGCTTTTGGGGCTTCCTGATCTGGGGATTTTATTTTCTGACGTGTTTTTATTTCTGCGTAATAGAACCTAAGGTGAAATTTTTTGAGATCCCTTGGGTTAAATTCATCAACAATGTGGTCATTATTGGTACATGCGCCTTTACGGCCTATTTGCTGCTATCCAACCTGCCCTGGTATATGCCAAGTGTGGGTGATGGTGAATCCATTATTCCGACCTTTTATCTCATTGTGTTCGCCGCCATTTGCTTTGCGGTGTATTCGAGTACCAGCCTGAAGTACGTGCGTATTCTGAGTATTTCTACAACCTGGATGTTCATCGCCTTGATCGCCTTTATGTGGGCCTCTGCATTTGTCTTTGGCGACAGTGAAATAAGCGCCTTTACCAACAATATTGCGCTGTTGGGCGGCTACTTTAGCAATATCAACGAGTTTGTATTGCCACTCAATGATTACCATGAATTTTACCTGTTCTGGTGGTTCGCATGGAGCATCATGATAGGTCAGTTCACTTCACGCTTTGTCGGTGGTCTGAAAACCTATCAGGTACTGGCGGCCATGCTGGTGTTCCCGTCTATTCCCATCGCCGTGTGGTTTAGTGTGTTGTATCACTACCATGAAGCAGGCATTGACACCGCAGGGATTAAAAACCTGGCGATGGTCATTGTTGGCGTGATCTTTGTGATCAACTCTCTGGACTCATTAATTAGACTGTATACCGATAACCTTGGCCTGACGGTTAAAAAACTCGGGAAACGCAACTATATTTTATTTAATATTGCCGCGCTGTCATTGCTGACGCTGCTATTTAAACTAAACTTTTTGCAGATACAATGGGTTGGTGCACTGGTTATTGCGCTCTTTTTTGGTTGTTTTGGCTATATTTGCTACAGCAAGTTCAAAACAGTGGCCAATATTACCCGTTCACCCAAAGAGAATACCATCGACTTCAGCCGTATCGAGACCGTAAACTAAGGTTCAAAAGAAATGAAAATAAATTTTAAAACTACACTCTGCGCACTTCCTCTGGCCCTGCTGTCGAACATGGCTGTAGCTGGCTGGTCAACCACCATTACCGGCACCTCAGACTATACCTTTAACGGGGTGTCACAGACACAGAGCGACCCGACTATTCAGGGTAGCCTGGACTACGCAGCCGATGCGGGCTGGTATGTGGGCACCTGGGCCTCAGGTGTAGACTTTGGCGAAGACACAGGCCATGAGTGGGACTTTTACGTTGGTCGCTCTTCAGAGCTTTCCAGCGCCTGGTCTGTGGACTATGGTATCGCCTACTACACCTATCATGGTGGTGATGCGTCCAGCGACTATAACTACCCTGAAGTCTACACAAAGTTTGCTTACGCCAGTGACCTGGGCACCACTAATATCAACTTCTGGTATAGCTGGGACTATTTTGGGGTTGATGTCGGCCATAGCATTGTAATGCTGTCGCATACTTTTGATATCGCCGATAACCACTCAATTACCCTCAGTGGCGACGTGTCTAATTCATTCGATGCTGAGAAATATGCCTGGGATGGGCTCGACAGCTCATACACCCACTATGCAGTGTCTTACACCACCACGCAGTTCGATTTCGATCTAACCTTTACCGTGGAAGACACCACCATAGATGGCGAGCATACCGACGAGCGCTTTGTGTTCTCAATTGCACGCACGTTTGATTTATAATCCAATTGAACACAATGAGGGCGCAACGGCGCCCTCACTCTCTCATTTATCCGGATCGCAAAGCTATTTATCTCACGAGAATATTGCTTGATACAGCACGGTCTTCACTCATATTCATCATGATCTCAACATCGTGCCAGACCTGGTTGTCTGTACTTTCATAAGCTTCGCTATCATCACCATATGCAAGTCTTACCCAATTGGTTTTATTAGTGGGATTCCCCTGTTAGTTTTAGCCCCACAAAAGCACACAAAAATTACATGGAAACAAAACATTGACATTCTGAGAAAAAAGAATAAACCTAGCACTTCCACAACAAAAAGGATGTTAACTATGAAAGTGACTTTGAATAAAAAATCCATTAAATCTCTATCTGTTAATCCAGCAACGATTATTCGCGCTCAGGAGACGCCTCAGATAGGGGGTGGCCGTGTAATCGATGAATCATTTTGGGTTTGTATTGACACCCGTTCGAACTGCGAAGGAACGAAACGCTGCCCGGTCTGAACAATAAAGTTGAGTAACAAGCGCATTATGCGCTTGTTATATCAATGATTGTAGGTGGTATGATTAAGAACCACAACGAAACGCACTGGGCACAGCCCCGGTCCAGCGCTTAAATGCACGCCGAAAGCTGTGTACATCGGCAAACGCCATGGTATTGGCTAGCTGGCTGTTATTCCATTGATTAAGATCCATCAGATGCAACGCCTCTTGCCCCCTGACTTCGTCAACCAATAGTTTAAAATTAGTACCATCTTGCTTAAGGCGACGCTTCAATGTCGCCGGGCTCATGCCCAGATAGCTGGCAGTATATTCTAGTGACCAGGCCTGCCCCAAGTTCTTCCTGAAGATGCGACGCAGATGAGCCTGCAATAGCTGCGGCGGGTGCAAAAGGTGTTTGGCTGTGTGTTTTGCCTGAGCAAACCGCAGTGTACTGGCCTCCTTGAAAGGCTGGTAAAGCACCTCCTCAGACAAAATAATGGCGCAGCGCGGCGCGTCAAACCGAACATGTTCACCCAGATAGACCGGATAATGCAAATCCTGCCCCGGTTGCGACCATGGCAGCTCTATCTTCATCCAGGTCTGCGCACCGAGTTGCTCTTTAAGCAGCAACCGGCAGGCCGAGAGCACAATTTCAAAGAGCATCCGCTGTTGTGTACTCAATGACGCTGCTTCAGTCAGCCTGATATACAGCTTACCCTGATGCCGCTCTACATTAAGCTGGATCAGGGTCTCAATGCCTTTTTGAACGCTTGCCCAGGCAGTAAGGGCGCCACTTAAGCTCGGTGCATAGCGCCATAGGTCAAACAAAACATGGCCATGCCCGGTCGCTATCCTTTGCCCAAGTTCCAGTGCCAGCTGAGGCTGTTCAGCCAGCTCTCGTTTGAGCTTTTTTAATATAAAAAGCACGCTGGCTGGCGCAACCTGCGCACCAGGATAGGCCAGGTCTTCAAGAAATAACTGAGACCCACGAATAAGCTGGTGTGGTTTTATCTGATAGTGCTCAGCCAGTTCCAGTATAGTGATGAGGAAATGCGCTGGCATACGCTTGTCATGCAAATAGGCAAAGTTTCCCGGTATCATACGGCCTCCACTGCTGCAGAAGACGCTCGTTTCGCTCCTGCCAGCCGTTGATTGAGCCGCTCAAACAGCGCTTGTTCAGACTCACCTTCAGTTCGGGTAGCCTGAACGGTTGTTACTGTCAGCGCCCCTTTTAACGCTGCGTTGCTACAATTCTGAATTAGCTTAGAAAAAACATCGACCTCATGGGGCGGAGTATCCGGCAGTAATACGACAAAACGGTCACTGGTATAACGACAGGCAAGATCGGTCTCTCGGAGCGCAACTTCCAGTGCCGAAGCAACCTCGTTCAGTGCCTGATCCCCTTTATGAGCGCCATGCTCCCGATTGTATTGAGCAAAGCCATTGATATCCACCATGACCAAAGAAAGTGGCTGATTGCGTTTGTCATGCAATATTGCCTCGCGGTTGAGCTGAATTAACAGATATTGAAGGCTATACAGCTGAGTGACAGGGTCTATCAGGCTATGTTCTCGGTGAAAGTGCTCCCTTTGCTTTAGCTGGCGATTGACCGCCTGTTGTTCTCGGTACCAGGTAACCAACCCCCAGGTCAGCAGGGTCATACTGATCGGGGCAGGCAACGATTCCAGCCAGGTAAACAAATGACTTTGCGGCGGGTAGGAAATGAACTCGTCCAATACGTCAAGCCAGGTCGTAAGCCAGTAGGTTGCAGACCCCAATAGCAACATGGTAGTCACTCGGCCTCTCGGGCGACATAGCGCCAGAAGTATAAGCCAAATAGCGGCCATCATAGACGAAGTCGCTTCACCAATTAAGTCAACCCAGTCGACATCTTGCATTGATTTTAGTTCGCCAATGAACAGTGCTAACATGGTCAATACGATACTGATAACCAGCGCTAAGCATAAACTGCTGACATTCTTCATCTTTTAAGCCGGATATTGATTATTTCGGGTATCCTAGCGATGCTATATGACACTTTTAAGACGTCGCTGCTTAAGGTCTGAGCTATTTAGACCCGGCCGGAACGGCTCACGTAACATCACCTCGCCCCCTGTTGAGTCGCGTTTAAAAACAATAGATAACTGATTTTAAAAGAAACCCTCTTTAAAAAAGCGCCTTTTTTAACGGCAAAGGAGCTCACTCTCACGCTAATTTAACGCCCAATCAGCCAGAAATAGTGTACCTGCCAGCTAACACAGGTTGCGGTGAAACAAAACTGTCATATCGACTTTTTAAGGTAGCCGCTCACTTACATCCATTGGCGGTGTCAAAGTCAGCTTAGTGTGCGATAAGTTGGCCCATCTCCGCTAATACCCTGTGACGTCGGAACTTAAAAATGAAAATACAGAAGTTATACAAAACAACGCTTATACTGGGACTAGTGAGCGCGCTTGGCGCTTGCCAAAATCAGACACACCAGCAAACGGCTCAGCAGTCTCTGCAACTCAAAACGCAAGGCTCAGCGGCAGCTATAGTAGATAGCGTTCAGGTGTCTGGCAGAAACCAGATACTGACCGCCTCTGAGCGCGAGGGATTGGCGTTGCGCCAGGGAGGCTCACTCGTTGCACATCTCCCGGGCGCGTTCAAACAGGTCCGATTGAGCGAGCTGGGTGATAACCAGTGGCTATATGCTGCACTTGAGGGCAGCAAAGATAGCGTTTTTGTGGGCACACTGGATGCCAATTCAAAACAATTGCAACCACGCTTTGAACTTTCGCAGACCGGATTATTGGTCGATAATTTCTGCTTATTCGCTGATAAGACTAACCAAACACTGTCTCTGTTTGTTTCAGACGGGCGAGGAAGAGCAGAACAATGGCTGTTACGTCAACAACAAAGCTGGCTGCAAACCCCTCTGCTGCTGCGATCACTGTCTTTACCTTATGACGCGGATTCCTGTGCAGTCGACCCGGACAATGGCTACCTTTACGTTAGTGAGCCATTAGGTATCTGGCGCTACTCAGCTCGTATTGAAGATAACCCTCAGTATTACCCGGTATCCCTGGTCGCCCCTTACGGAAGTCAGTCAGAGCCAGCCATTAGCCTGGCAACCAGTGACTCAGGAGAACTCTTTGCATTACTGGAAAACGGCCAGGAAGTGCTTTACTGGGATACCCCAGACGCTGCAAATAGCTGGTTACCGGCAGAGACCTTAGTACTTAAAAACCACAAGGCTACCATGATGAACCTTAGCCAGCCTTTGAGCACAGATAAGGCCACGCTGAGCTTTACCAATGAACAGCAAGGCCAATATACCACTGCTCAATTCACCCTTAACTCAGGAGTCACAACACAAGCCTTACCAATCGTTCGACCCACAGCACAAAGCCAGCCTGCTTTACAATTTGGTGACGCCATGGATGACCCGGCTATCTGGGTTCATCCTGCTAACCCCGACGCTTCACGTGTATTAGGTACACATAAGAAACAAGGCCTGGAAGTCTACGATCTGCAGGGCAAGCTGTTACAAGAATTCAAAGACGGTCGACTCAACAATGTCGATCTGCGTGATGGTTTTAGCTGGCAAGGGCGCACTATCAGCATCGCTGCAGCCAGTAAGCGCAATGATGACAGCCTCGCATTTTACGGTATAGAGGCAAACGGCAACGTCTTTCGTCTGGGCAGTGCACCATCGGGTCTGGAAGAGATTTATGGACTGTGTATGGCCATTTTTGAGGGAAATCACTACGTGTTTGCAAACAACAAAGCCGGTCTGACCTTTCAATACAGGGTGAAAGCCTATCAGGATAAGCTGCATGCAGAGAAAGTGCGGGAAATACCCCTAAGCTCACAACCAGAAGGCTGTGTCGCAGATGATGCGCGTGGGCGATTGTTTATTGGCGAAGAAGACGTAGGGATCTGGGCCACCAGCCTGAACCCGGCGGATAACAGCCAACCGGTTACAGTAGCAAAGGTAGGTGAACACCTGGTCGATGATGTCGAAGGCCTGGCACTGTCTTTTGGTGATGCTCCTGTGCTGGTTGTTTCCAGCCAGGGCAACAACAGCTACCAGCTTTACGAAGCAACACCGCCCTATCGCCATTTGGCTGGATTTCGCGTTGGTCTGGATGGCTTTAAAGGCCTTGATGGCGCATCAGAAACCGATGGTCTGGCCCTCTCTACCCGTTTGCGGACCCGAGATTATCCAGAGGGCCTGCTGGTGCTCCAGGATGGGCGCAACCGATTTCCCGATCAGCCACAAAACTTTAAATTTGTTAGCTGGCGGGATGTACTGGAGGCCACGGAACTTAACCAATCCCGGAAATAAAACTTCGATGTCGAACGCGGAGGCCGACAGGGCCTCTGCTACTCGCTTACCAACACGCTTTACGATGAGTTTTATTAAATTTAATCAGTTAGTTACCCCTTGCTAGCATTTTGTTGCATCACCTGGATCAGTTGCTGATGGTTAGTCAATAATGACTGGATCACTGCCATCGTTGCTTTTGGCCCTGCTTGACGTTGCTGCTTAACCTGCTCAAGCTGCGTGGTCAACGTTTTATGATCCTGCTGGTTTTTTTCAAATGCCAACTGGGCATCATTGAACACCCGAGTTTGTGCCTCAACCTTTTGCTTTGCTTCGTCATACTCTAACTTGGCAACCTCAGCTTCTGCTTTTGCCTGCTGATGTGCTTTGATAGTAGCGTCCTGATCGTAAGATTGCTGCAATTGTGCCTTCAGGCGTTTTTCAAGCGCGCGCTCTTCCTGGGCTTTCTTCGTTTCATAATTGTTTTCGGCGACGATGAGTTCTTTGCTCACCTGAGCAAAGCGTTTCTGTTGCTGCGAATAGTTATTTTCCGCGTCGTTCAAGGCACTTTTTACCGCTTCTAACTCCTTATTCAACGCGTGTTCCGCCTCATGTAGCTGTACCTCATTCTGTGCTTGCTGATTAGCTACCTCTGCCAGACGTTTGCGCAGTTCATGCTCCAGCGTCTCTATGGTTGTTTGCGCAGCGCTTCCGCCCCCAGCACCATTGAGCATTATCTGATTGGCCGACTGATTGAGCTTTGTAATGCCGCTGAGGTTTGCAGTGAGATCAGCCAACTTACTACTGCCCTTTGCCAGTGACACCGCCTCATTCAGCAACGTGGTCCCCACCTGTTTATAACTTTGTAGCAATTCACTGGGGTCATTGTCGTATGACTTCAGGTTCCAGTTACCTATGTCGTCTTTAACAAACACCATACCCACATCACCATTGCCGCGTGCAAAAGCGGTATTAACCTGATTCCAGTTCGCATCCGTGATCAGACGTTCTACCATTCGTGTTCTGTCATCGGCTTGCCAGCTATCCCCCTCTCTGTCAGGGTAAGCCTCCATCCAGTCGATCATATTCAGATAATCTGTACCACTGGCCCCTCTGAGATACATACTAGTTGGCAGCAGGCTGGCGGCACGCTCAGAACCTTTGTCTTCCTGATGCCGAATGGCATCCGCACGCGCGACCAACTCATTGCCCAGCTCCGCCGCTGCAACCGATGCGCGTCCCACCACGATCCTCACACGTTTGGATTTTGGCAAAATAGCCATCTGCGTGGCGGCCCATTGCTCGGCCCCTTTTCTCAGCATGTGTCCTGTTTTAGCTATTCTGTTTAGGCACTCCTGGTAACGACTGTCCACATCCTCATTTTTGTTGTAAAGCGCTGAAGCACAAAATCGAATGCTCTCGCCAAGTGGATCACGTGGGTCTAATGGCAGATTGATATAGTTAAGCACCGCCAGCATATTCGTTTTTACGTCGGACAAAACCGGGCAGACCCGATGCAACTCGTCCTCAGGGCTTGCTTGCAAGCGATTTTTATCCTTGCTGCCAAGTAATGCCCGGGGCTTTCTGGCAAATAACTTCGGATACTGACTCACAATATGAGCAGGTAAGATCTCGCTCAACGGCACAGCGTTAGGCATTACTGTGGGTTTTTGTGTACTGTAGGGGAAAGACATCGCGCTACCTGACTGGCCGAGTAATGACTCAACCGCAGATAAGCTCGCCATAGATACCAGGTACTCACCTCTCAGGTTACCTATCTCTGTCATCGAGGTTTTAACCTTATCCTGAACCAATGATTGGCCTTGCAAATTAGTTTGTAACTGGGCTAGTTGCTTTTTCAAATTAGTTTGTGACTGGGTTAATTTGTCTGTCAGAGCTTTAAACTTAGTGACATCAACCCCTGTGATAGCCAGTTGCTGTGCCTGCGGAATATTAACCAGCACTTGTGCGATTCTTTTCAGTCGCTCTATTTCGCTATTAAGCGATTTAACCAACTCATCTTGAAGTTCTGTTTCAGCATTACAATCTTGCAGATTACATTGCTGATTGCTGATTTGAGCGCTTAAATTCAAGATTTGCTGCGCCAGCGAGAAAACCTTACTCAAATCAACTAATCCATCCCCTCCCTGCAGCATCAGGCATTGTTGCTTTGCCAACTTGTCAGACCCTTCTCCAAAACAACCTAGCTGGCACTGGCTCAAATGAAATTCACGTACCAGAATTTTCAGTGTTTCATCTGCCACACTTAAAGTACCGCTCAGTTCTGCCTTTTGCACCTCCAGCGTTTTAGACAAAGGGCCGTTATATTGCTCAACCACAATCCGCATAGAGCCTTCTGAGGAAAGCGAATTGCAACCACTTAGAGTCCAAAGCACAAGTATAAGAATACAGACCAAGAACTTATTCATCTGTTACCTCCTTGCAGGCAGATAAATCCGGGGAGCTGAGATCGCTTGCCAGCCCCGAGTTCAGCGTTTCAGTTGTCAGTTTGGCGACCAGTTCACAGAGTTGTTGAGTAGACTTAAGGCTATCGGATTGCAGCTCTATCATTGGATTGGTTTGATCTGCTGCACGCAGTGATTCTGTGGTGCGCAACTGCGCCTGAGTCAGAGGAAGCAGGCCCGCTGACTGGTCATTTTTAGCCTGGATCACTCGGGCTGATAGCTCCTTTAATACCGATGTCAGTGGCTCACTGGAGCTGTGCATCGCCATGACCAGACGTTCATCCTGGTCCAGTGTTCGCCAGCCTTCCGGACCCAGAATCTGAAACCCTTTCCTCTCTGTTGGCCCACTATTTTTGCATAACACTTGATTGGATGCGCTTTTTTGCTCAGACTCTGCTGGTTGGCCATATTCGTGCTCAATTAAAGGCGAAACAGAGGTGGCTATTTTAAGTTGCTCGTCCATTGCCGCAGATAAACGCGTAAACACCGACTCGGGCACACCAGAAAATGACACCTGGCTGACAGCCAGGCTTACGCGCTGGTTTAACATGGCTTTAAGTTTGCTGCGCAACTGAGTTGCGGTTAAAGCAGACAAATGCTGGTCGTCGAAATTAACAACCGCAATTTCCTCGTTGAGCACAGACGCGAGATCCGGATAAGCAGCCTCAGCTTCTTGCTCTATTTTGGCCGTTAATTGTTCAATCAGTAACTTCACTCGTTTCGTTTTGGTTTCCTGATCAAGTTCATTCAGCTCTGCCACTTTAGAAGGTGTTATATTTTGCGCGATCCAGCGCAACAGCTCATCTTCATTTGGTACCGGTATAGTAAACTGGGCCAGTAAACTGCCTCTGGCCTGCTTATAGTTGTTATATAGCGTGCTGGATACAGGCTGATCGTCAATTTTTACGTCTGGTTCAAAAAGATGTTTGTTGGCTTTAATCACTTCAACAAAAGCAGGATTAAAATCGATTTGAGGTACAGTGCGGTTATCTTTCAGAAATTTCGACCAATTCGTGCCGACGTTCAATAGAAACGCTTCCGTAATTTGTGTTTTGAGTAGAGCGGAATATGCCTTTAATATATCTGTTCGGAGTCGTTTGTCCGCTAATTGGCTGAGCACTTCGCTGGCTTGCCTTAAATGTGCATTCTTTACTTCGGCCGCGCCTTCGTTGATGGCATCCTTTAGCGCAGTATGCAACGTGCCACTTGATGCCGATACCAATTGCTCACTGGCATCAACAGCTTTGTCTATTTCGTCAGTCAGTTTACTTACTTCATTGAGCTTATCTGCGGGGACATCATCAACCTGCTTACCCATAAGCCGATTCAAACTTGTGATTAAGTCAGCGGGGTCATGACTGTCACCTTCTTTTTCTTGATTTCTAAGCCGCTGGTATTCGTCCAATAGCCGCTGATATTCCGCCCAGGCATTGGCCTTGATCTGGTTGTTGCGTTGTGTTTTGTCGCTGACGTATTTAAACTGGCCCGTGGCCTTATCAAAGCCGATGTTGGCACCAAAGGGGTCGATCTCCCAGCTTTTCAGTGTGCCAGATTCAAATTGAATTTTATTAGCCACTGTGCTGGCTTTACCAGTCATCACAAACCGATAAAGAGACTGAAACTCAGGCACTTTATTTTCTTGCTGCGTATCACAGGGATCAAAAACCCGGAAATAATAGGTATTTCTGAATGCCACCTGATCGTCCTGAAACTTTGGGTCGGCCCCCTTACGAACATGATGTGCATCCGAATAACTGCAGGCGCTCAAACTCACGCTCACCAGTATGCAGCCAAATTGGTACCACCTACGATTAACTTGCCAGGCCATGCAATGCTCCTTATCAGCGTTTACAGTGTTTTATCTATAACTTCATTATTCTTCTTAAAACTCTTATATGACTGATCCTTCTCCGGCCTTTTTTGGTCTTTAGCTCGGACCAGTATTTTGTGTGTGTGAAGATCTTCCGGCCACCTTGCAAAACGGCAAACTCTGCAATGGGAGTTTTGTCCGGTACTGGCACATCTTCGTCTGTCTCACACAGGAATTGTTTGTCGACCCTGCCTGAAATAATATCGCCCCAAACCAAACGGGAAGATGGTGAAAAAACATTGCTCCACCTGACCGGTGCAAATACCGCGCTATGATGCAGATAAAAACCGCCGTCCTGCTGATAACAAAAGTTAGGATAGGGGTGCTCTGCGTTAAGGCCCTCAACAGCGGAAGGAGGCGATGTCGGATAGTAACGATCGGCTTTGCGCCGTTTAAAATCGTCATCACTTTCGGCCATCAGAATATCTGCATAGGTCAGCGGGCTGCCCACTGTAATAAAATCAGAAATCAGCCAGTGATGGTTACCACCCCTTAACTGTTTTAGCTGTCTGAAAAGTTTTTGCTGAAGGGCTCGATACTCGCTTTGATTAAACGCCTGTCCCTCAGTCAGATTGTTGGTCTTAGTCAGATTGTCGGTCAGCACTTGTAACTGCTTAACGATTGCCATGCATTGTTGATCCAGGGGACAAGGCCTTCCGTTTATGTTAAAGCGGTGACAGTGCGACCACAAAGCCGACAGGACATCATAAGCAACGATAGACCCCAAACTGTGCCCGACTAAAATAATACGCTCATATTTGCCGCTGTTTTGCAAAGACAGCAAGAGATCGAATGCGTCCTGTCGAATCGCTTTACGTACCTTGATGTTATCCGGGCTTGCCCGAGTATATCGCGCTGCATCGCCCAGATAGCGTAAGACTGAACCTAATAGTATTGGAAGGCACATAGTCACAATGATCGGCAGAGAGCTCTCGATATAAGTACGCGCATTTAACAATGCGTCCGATAGAGCACAGATGCCTAACAGCGCGTCCCATATTTTACTAAGAGTAAACCACACTAACGGTAAAACGATAGGCAAACTCCACAACACAAACCACAATGGTAAAAGCGTTTTTTGATGATTGCGATATCTTTGGGGAAAGCAAAAAACTAAGCTACTAAGCCAACTTTTAAGGTGCAGCATTATTGTGCCGGCGGTTTGATGCGCCCAGTAGTACTCATGAAAGTCTACGTCAGCAGACAACTCACCATGCTCATTCTTGCTATAGCCAACCAGCGTGCGATGATCGAAGGTCTGAAAAAACTTGGTTGGTTTATTCCAAAAATGTGGTTGGTTCTTACCGGGGTGATTTTTCCAAATCTCTTTCACAAACCCCCGAATGGTTGCCATTGGCTTTTGTTCGCCTATACCGTGGATCACCACAACGGCTGTTCTTTTTGGCATAGTCAGCTTCCTTCGCTATCAGAACAGGACGATAAATCAGGCTTAGACGGGTGTCGTACTCGTTTTTAAATTTGGTCTACTGCCAATCTGTTCATAAATCATTCAGACTTTAAAGCTAGGCAAAGATCTTGGTTTATTCAATTTTTTAAAAATATCTGTTATCAAATATGTATGGTAATCACCTACAGTGTGCACCATACCTCGCTGATAGGTGGAGAGCACTTCATATCTAGATACAAGGAATATTCAAAGAAGCTAGCCCATCAAAGCGTAATAAGCCACCTGTAGCAGCTAACAATACGAGTACACAGCCAGAGAGGACATGGCTCAGTTTAAGAATAATTTTAATGAAGTTTATCGAAAGTGTCGCAGGCCAGCTGCGCAGTAATGCAGAAGTGTAATTCAGTTGCTAATTATTAAGCACAAAGATAAGCACAAAAAAGCCGAGCGTAAAAGCTCGGCTTTTTGTGTCTTGTGCTGACAAGACGCATTACTTACACCCAGAGGGTTAGTTTTTCACAATCGCGTTGTGATAAACGTTTTGCACGTCGTCGCAGTCTTCCAGCATGTTAATAAACTTCTCGAAGTTTGCCAGGTCGTCTTCACCCGTGATTTCCACGTGTGTTTGCGGTACCCAAGTGATTTCGTCTACGTCGAAATTGATGCCTTCAAACGCTTCAATCAGTGCAGTTTTCGCTTTGAAGTATTCAGTGTGCGGTGCAAACACAGAGACCTGACCATCTTCTACTTCAACGTCGGTGACATCAACATCTGCCATCATCAGCGCTTCCAGTACGGCTTCATCGTCATCACCGGCAAAGCCAAGAATAGCAAAGTGATCAAACATGTGTGCAACACAGCCCGGGCTACCAATTTTAGAGTCTGTCTTGGTAAATGGCAGACGTACATCCTTGATAGTACGGTTTGGGTTGTCAGTTAAACAGTCCACAATCACCATACAGTTACCAGGACCGTACCCTTCGTAACGTGCCGGAGAGTAATCTTCACCTGCACCACCAGCTGCTTTTTCAATTGCCTTTTCAATAACATGCGCCGGAACCTGGTCTTTCTTAGCTTTATCGATCAAACGACGAAGGGAGAGGTTGGTATCCGGATCTGCACCACCGTTTTTCGCAACTACATAGATCTCTTTACCATATTTTGAGTTTACTTTGGTCTTTGCCGCTGCCGTTTTTGCCATGGCGTTTTTGCGGACTTCAAATGCTCTACCCATCTTAATTCTCGTTTGTGCAAATTAAATTGGACAAGATTCTAACAAGACATTGCATTTTGGGCTATACCCAGACGAGAATTGCTCTGTATCGTGCGCATTCTAATAGAATTGATCAGGCCAACTGACCAGAGCGAGCCTGATAGTGTAAGCCAAGTGCACCTGGCAGGTCGCAAAAGCGTTCAATGATGATATCAGCCTGATCAGCGTAGTCAGGCATACCCAGTGGTGCGAACAAACATGCATGCATACTGGCGCGTTGCGCTGCCTCGATGTCGTACTTGTAATCGCCTACATATACACACTGCTGATAAGGCAGCGACCAGGTATCTGCGACCATATGGAGTGCCTGAGGGTCAGGTTTTGGTAGCGCATCTTCGCGTGTCAGTAAAAAATCCAGGCCCAGCTGGCAGCGCGACAGCTTTAATTTGGCCGCTTTTGAATAGTTACGTGTGACAATGGCCATAGGCATGCCCATCGCTTTTAATACAGACAACGTTTCTATCACACCGGGAATGGGCTCGGCATGCTGTGCATCCTGCATTTCATGTTGATGGATCAATGCCATGGCTTCCTCGCGCATGTAAGGCGAGGGCAAAGACTCGACATAATCAAGTAAATCCGCGTCACGGTCGCAGCCAACTTGCGCCTTAATTAAAGCAAAATCGAGGGTAGAGGTTACTAAGGTGCCGTCCAAATCAAAAATCACACCTTTTACCGTTAAATCAGCCATTCATATTTCCTTATCATCAAGGCCTCGCCAGCCCTAACCATAGGGTAAGCTGTGATACCTTGCAAAGATATTGAGACAAAATTGTTCAGGCCCAACCTGCTGGTCATATCACAGCAAAGGGACGCTACAAAGGTACGTGTTAGCAAGCAGAGTGGATCAATTGAAACCATCGCTAAAACATGACATCTTTGGACATAAAATATAAACACGGAGCCGTGATGAATCATCCTGTCGAACAGTTTCAGCAATGGTGGCAGCAAGCTAAAGCCTCATCGAATTTGAACCAATGCAGCGCTGTCTGTATTTCTACTTTAGATGAACAGGGTTTCCCCGCCGGGCGTTTCGTCGATTTGAAAGCCGCAGATGAAACCGGTTTTACCTTCTGTACTCATTTGAATTCACAAAAGGGTGAAGATTTAAGGCGCAACCCTAAAGTCGCGATGACGGCCTGGTGGGACTCATTGGGTTATCAGGTACGAGTGACCGGGCAGGCTTGTGAGATTAGCCGTGCTGATGCCGCACGCTATTGGCAAAGTCGTGGTCGTGACGCTCAGCTCACCACGTTAGCCTGCCAACAAAGCCAACCCTTATCATCAATGGACACCATTACCGACGAACTCAGAACACTCAGCAACCGCTTTGAGGAACAAGCGGTGCCACTTCCCGACAACTGGGGCGGGTTTGTGATACGTCCGCACAGCATTGAGTTTCTGACCTTTGAACAAAGCAGACTCCACTTACGTGAACTTTACCAGCACGCACAGGGAGTTTGGCACAAAACCCTGTTGCAGCCATAGCAAATGTAAAGCCCCTTGCCAGTTCTGTGATTAAGAAAAAGGGTCAGCCGCTTGAGCACAAATGACATCTGTCATGTCATTGTCATGACAGATCACACACGCAATGCCCCACTCCATTTCGTAAAGTTATCCCATCAACAAAATGATTCAGCAAAGGATAACTAACATGACTAAACATCTGACTCGTACTACCGCCATCGCCTGTATACTTAGTGCACTTTCGGCCAGTGCAATGGCACAAGATTTGACGATTACATTCAGCGGCCTGGCGCACCAGTCAGGCACCCTAAAGCTGGTAGCCTATGACTCGGCAGCGGGATTTTTACAGCAACGAGCCTGGCGAGTTGCACAGCAACAGGTATCTGACACTCAGCCTGAGCTCACGCTGCATAATGTAGAACCCGGACAATACAGCTTTATGGTCTATCAGGATCTCAATGGCGACGGCCGGCTAAACCGCAATCGTTTTGGCTTGCCAACAGAGCCTTATGGTTTTAGCAATAATGATCTGCTTGCCGGCATCCCACAGTTTCCGCAGCTGGCAGTACAGATCACGCAGCATAATCAGAACTTAGAAATAAGGCTACGTTGACAGAAAAAGTGTCACAGTCGTTCTTGTGTCACAGTCGTTCTTTATTCTGTGGCACTAATCTCATCCACCATCAAAACTGCTTAATTTTTTAATGCAGTCGGCTACGGCATTCATCGTTCCCACAAAAGACACATAGTATTTTTTTCTTATTAAATGTTAGCAAGTTACTAGCTTTAAAGCATTAATTTGTGCAATAGTGTGGCTGCAAAGTGATCCAATTTTGGCTCTTCGCACTATAACTTTAAACAGCTATTTCTGCTTTAATCCCCAGAAGTGAGTCGTGCATGCTGAGAACAATAGCTAAAACCATATCCAGCCATTTAACCCTTGTCGTATTACTTCCCTGTTTGTTGCTCGGTGGCGTCATTTTTTATGATGTATCGACCGCAACCAAACGAATGAACGACGCCTATGACGCCGAATACAATGCCTTTTTGAGCCACGCTGTGCTCGCGCTGGTTCATGAAACACAAAAAGAACGTGGAGCCTCTGCCGGATTTATCGGCTCAGCAGGCAGCAAGTTTCAAAGCAATTTAACGCAACAACGGCGATTGACCGACAACCAATTGTCTAGTCTGAAAGAAAAGGCTGGAAGTTGGGCGCTGTCACAACCCATGCAGCGGGAGCTCGAAACATTTTTAAGTAAATTCAATCAACTGGATAGTGTTCGCCAACGCGTAAGCTCGCTTTCCATGAGCCTCCCTGACGCACTGAATTATTACACCGACATCAATAATCAGGGCTTGCATATAGTCATTACCGCAGCAAGGCTGAGCAAAGACCATGTTATCTCAACCGAGCTGATGGCCATTTACAATTTTTCCAGCGCCAAAGAGTCTGCCGGTATTGAGCGGGCAGTCTTGTCGAACACCTTTGCAAAAGACCAGTTTACACCTGCACTACGGACCCGATACACCCAATTGCTGACCAAGCAAGAGGTCTATCTCGCAGAAGCAGTGGAAGCCTCGCCCCCGATTATGAAAGCCATGTTTGAAAGTGCCCTGAATTCAAGTGCCATGCGCGACGTTGCACGCTTCAGAGCCATTGTCGCTGACAGCGATTCCGGGTTTGGGCAAGATCCAGAAGCCTGGTTTGAAGCGGCCACACGGCGTATTAACGCTCTGAAAGAGGCTGAGGAAAAAGCCTTAACACTTGTTGATAAAACAGCTATCGACATTCAGGAAACGGCGGTGACCATTCTGGTGGTTGAGCTGATTATTCTGGTGATAGGTTTGCTGATCACAGCGGCCCTGTTTATATCGATTCGTCTTCGCCACCAGCAGTCAGTAAAAATTGCCGAAGGGATTGCTATTGCGATTAACAATCGAAACCTGGCACATGAAATCGATATTTTAAGTTCTGACGATTTGGGCAATTCGGCAAAAGACATTAACCGACTGACCCAACAGTTTGAGGAAGATTTGATTGAGTTCGGGCGCGCATCACACAAGATTGCAACCTCTACACATGAAACCGCTTGTGCCATCAGCCAGAGCCAGACCAATTTGGTTGAGCAACAATCCGGCGTACAAACCATCGCCTCTGCCGCGGAGCAAATGAGCGCTAATATCCAGGTAATAGCTAACTCTATGCTGGAAAATGCTGCGGCTGCGAAGTCAGTCTCCAAGGAGTCGGTTAATGGCCAAAAAGTCGTCACAGATGCGGTCTCGGTGATCCAGCAAGCCTCATACGACATGGAAAGATCAGCATCTTCCGTGGATGCTCTGAACGAGCGTGTTGGCAGTATTTCAAGTATGGTCGATATGATCCAGAGCATCGCAGAGCAGACTAATTTGCTGGCATTGAATGCCGCCATTGAAGCTGCCCGGGCGGGTGAACAAGGGCGTGGCTTCGCCGTGGTTGCCGATGAAGTACGCAGCCTGGCCAGCAGAACTCAGCAATCCACCGAAGAAATCTCGGCTTTGGTCAACGAATTGCAAAGCAGCGCACAATCAGCATCGGATGTGATCACACAGGGTAAAGATAACGCCATGCAGGCTGCCCATCGTGCAGAGCAGATTAAAGAAGCTCTGGGTAAAATTGTTGAACAAGCCAAGCAGGTTGAGTCCGTCACTGACTCCGTATCGGTAAATACGCAGCAGCAGAGCAATGCCATAGACGAAGTAAGCAGACACATTGTTGAAATTTTTGCCAAGGCAACTGAAAATGTGACCGGCGCAGAACAAATTGCTGTGGCGGCCTCCAATATTGCTGAGGCCGCAATGGATATGGATGAACTGATTGACCGCTATAAAGTACAGGAGCAGACCAGGTAAGTGACTTTACATCCTTTTGATACGCTGCGTCCAAAAGCCTTAACCCACCTGGCTCAGCTCGCTTTTTCCAACCAATGCTCTCGTGTCGAGTAGCAATCAGGTGCCGCTGTCATTTCACAGCGGCAAATCCACTAAGCAAACCCATGATGCTGGCGAAAGGTCTCCAGAACTCGGATCAATTCGGCTACTTTTTGCTCGTCATATGCTTCATCATGAGCCCGTGCAAAGCAACCTAAGTCATTGTCAAAATACTGACCAGACGCCTGAGCAAACTCCTCAGACAGAGCGGCTCGAACCAACACATCAGCGCCTTCCTGAATATTACCCCCTGCCACACCATAGGCCTGCTCAACCATTTTTGAGCCCAGAAAAGACTTAGGGTTCACCGCTATAATCGCTGGCTGATCACGACCAGAGGCAGCGCCCAGTTTCATCGACCACATGGTCAGGGCCAGTTTACTCTTGGCATATGCCGCATTGTCCGACAGACTGCTGGCTCCGGTTATTTCATGTGGCATCAGAGATGATTGCGCAGCAGATGATAAGTTGATCACTCTGGCATCTTGCTTCATGTCAGGTAGCAATGCTTGGGTAAGCAGATAAGGAGCAATGGTATTCACCATAAAGCGTACATCAATCCCCTCTGGCGTGGTTTGCTCTGGCACCACAAAGACGCCCGCATTGTTGATCAATACATCCAGCTCAGTGCCAGCCTGCTTAAGCTCGTTGATAAAGCCGTGAATATCATGAATAACACTCAGGTCGGCTGTGTACGTCATCAGCTGTTGCGGTGGTGACTGGGTTGCAAATTCCGCTTTCAACGCAGTTAGCTTATCAGCGTTTCTGCCGTGCAAGATCACTTGGTGGCCAAGCTCCAGCAGGGTTCTTGCCGTCGCCAGTCCGATCCCATCCGTTGCGCCGGTAATTAAAATGGTTTTTGTCATCACTATATCGCTCACTAAAGTTATCAATGGCTATTGAGGAGATCCGGAGCACGTAAACTCACGGTACTGATATAGTTTAGATTATTCTATAAAGGTTTATTATTGCCCGGATTATACAATCAGTATTGGCTTTTTATTGATAATAGAAGATGCGATACAACGAGCAGCCCTGAAAACACGTCTGCTCTTCACACTACAGAGCAGACGATAGTGAAGTGATTTAGCCCTGTTTTCTGGCGGCCTGATAAGCCTCACGACTTTGTACTTTGCTAAGGTATTGTTGTATATGAGGTTTACCATCCAGCAGGTTGAGGTTGGCAGCAAATTCCAGGGTAATGGTCATCATTATGTCTGCCGCACTAAACTGCGGACCTGCAAAAAACGCCTGCTTTGCCAGCGCAGCTTCGATGTACCCCAAATCCAGTGCCAGCTCTTTGGCAATATACCCATCCATTGGTGCGGTGCCTTCGCGCTGTTCCATCTGCATCAGCAGGGTGGTGATCACAGGTAGCGCCAGTGACCCTTCCGCAAAATGAGACCACTCCAGATATTGGTAGTAATGGGCGTCGCCTTTTTCAGGGCGTAAACTCGATGAGTCGGCTTGATCGAGCAGATACTCCATCACCGCGCCCGATTCACACAAAACCAGACCATTGTGTTCAATAACCGGAGCTTTATTCAGCGGATGAACCTCACCCAGACTCGCTGGCGCCAGCCTGGTTTGCGCGTCCCTTTCATGGCGTACGACTTCATAGGGTAACTTAAGTTCTTCGAGCAGCCACAATACCCGGGTTGATCGTGATTGGTTGAGATGATGTACCTTAATCATGGATACATGGATTCCTTATCAGAAGAGGCCTGCCAGATGCTGTAAGGCACTGACAGTGCCTGTTAATAATCGCAATTATTGTGCAAGATGTTTTGCCAGTGCCACACCCACGGCATGAGCGCTGGCAGGGTTCTGACCTGTGATCAGGCGTGCGTCCTCAATCACCAATTCCTGCCAAGGCTGAACTTTACGATACTGCGCCGCTTTTCGAGCTATTGCTTCTTCAAGCAGGAAAGGAATGTCATTGATGGTGCCAAAATCGATTTCTTCTTCACGGGTAAAACAGGTCACCGATTTATCAGCGATGAGCGCTTCACCATTACTTAATGTAATAGGCAGCAAAGCGGCTGGTCCGTGACACACTGCAGCAATGACTCCGCCGGCTTCATAATGTGTTGCAGCCAGTTCAGCAAACTGGCTGTCTGTCGCTAAGTCGCTAAGCAGCCCAAAACCACCAGGGTAAAAAATGGCGTCATAGTCACTGATATCAAGCTCAGATACGCTTAGCGTATTCGCAACCTTAGCCTGAAGCTCAGTATCTGCGAGCATCTGCTGATTGACCTCATCTCCTTCTGTGTCTGTGCCATACAGAGGGGCCTGACCACCACTAGGAGAAGCCAAGTCAAAGGCGATCCCCTGCGCTTTGAGTACATGCACTACATGTGTCAACTCAGGGGCATAGGTCCCATTAGCCTGATCTGTTTCGCCTAAGGTTGCATGGTTGGTGACCGGTATTAGTACTTTTTTCATCGAGCTTTACCCTCCAGAATTAAGTGGTAGCTTAGACAACGACTGTGTATGCAGTAGCAACACGCTCTGAGAACACACTGTAGATTATTTCTCAGGAAATGATAATAGAACATGTAGATAAACACTTTTGCAGCTGTGCAATAGTAAAATCAGAGTTGATGCGTCATATGCCTAACCATTGTCAGAGCTTGCCTGTAACGGTATTACAAAGTCTGTACGTCTCCGTTGAAGGCCAAATATAAAAAACACAGCGAAAGTCGATGTCGCTTACACAAAGATGTACCTGACCTGAAGTTTTACAGCAGCTTACAACTTTCCACACTGCTTAACACTCATCGGGGAAATCCTTCTATATGGTAGACACCTGATGATATTTGATTGTACCAACTCGTTATGTACTCAAGAGTATCGCATGCGTTGGTATCAGTTTATAAAAGGAGAGATCATGATACCCAGATGGAATACTGCTGTTTTTATTACCTTATTGTGCTGTTTACTTGGTGGATGCCATAACAATAACAAGGAACACGTCGAAGAACGCTACGTTGCATTCAGCGCAAACACAAACTCCTTAGATGCCAGGCTGGTCGTGCCTCATGTACATCAAAGTCACGATGCAATCATCCTGCTTATCCACGGCGATGGTGCGATGGATCATAGTGCCAACGGATACTTTGACCCTGTTATCAACACTTTAACCCGTAAACGATATGCCACCATGTCGTGGAGTAAACCCGGTGTTGGCGAGTCAACCGGAAACTGGCTGGCTCAAACCATGCCTCAACGCGCAGAGGAAGTGCGTAGCGCAATTCGCTACTTACGCGACAATGGCTACCCGGATAATCCAATTGGCGTTGTTGGCTTTAGCCAGGCAAGCTGGGTACTGGCCGAACTGCACAATGAACCAGAGATTGAATTTGCAGCTTTGGTGGGAGGCGCGGCAAACTGGCGAGAGCAGAGCAAATATACGATGTGGTTGCGCCTGATAGACGAACAAAAGATCCATGCCGATGACCACTCGGTGTGGCCGGAAATTTCAGAATTAAATGAGATAGAGTACCAGCTTATAAAATCCGGGTATGACACTTATCAAGGCAGTGATCTGCATTTGCATCCTTTTATGGGTACTCCTTTGGAAGACGAAGCCCGCTTCAACTTTGTCCGAACCAATATAGACTCAGATGTCAGCCTGGGTTTTTCTCAGATCCATTTCCCACTGCTCGCCCTGTTTGGCGATTCAGACACCCGGGTTGATGTTGATCACAGCCAACAGGTATTTGCCAGCACCATAGGTGCACCAGACAAGCTCACACAAAAGGTCATCAGCAATGCCTCTCATAGCCTGCTAAAAACAGACCTGCCAGTACGGGCCGCTTTGTACCTCACCGAAGACGACTTTGCGCCGGGCGCGCTGGACGCTTTAATAGCGTGGCTTGATGCTCAGGCACACCAACCAGCGCCATAGTCGCTGAAGCACAACGATTTGGGTGAAGAAATGACTCAATACACACAATCTTCACCCTCTCTTCGCTCTTTAGTTGCACTGTTCCTATAAAATCAATATCTTACCTATATAACAAAAATAATTTTTACCACTATGCTGTATATCATACTGACCTGTGCACTTCTGGCGCTCAGCGCTTTACTATTCACTTCTTCATTCAAGGCGTTCACCCGCCACCATGAAGTGGCCTGCAATTTTATTCTGACTCTGGTTGCGACTCTGGTCGGTGTATTGTTGGCGATTGCAATTAGCAATTACGACTCAGATCAAAAAGAAATCAGAGACTTAATAAAGGTACTCACCGCAGCTGAGGCTGTTGTAGAAGAGAGTCTGGACTATAGCATCCGCCTTAATGAGGCCTATCAGCAAAACATTGAAGAGTTTGGCGATCCAGCTGACTTTTTTACTAAAAACCCGCTCGTTTACCCTCATTACCTGGATACCATGTTAAGCCAGAACCTGAGCAGTAAAAATCTCTCTCTGGAAGCACTCAGTGAACTCAATGAGCATCTTATTACATTGCAGCGTTCACAGCGGGTTGCACCCAAAATATTCATTGCCAGTATGCGTTATATAAAACAGGTGCTGATTCTGGAGCGCAGCTATCAGCGCGGAGAACTGTCAGCTGAAGACTATGAACAACAGCTTGATATCCAGGAAGAGCAACTTGTTTACCAACAACAATAAGGATAGTCATGCGTTCACTACTCGTCGCAACACTTCTGGCAGCCTGTTGCATTAGCAATGCTACAGCCTCCACTAAAACAGATGATAAGCAAAATGTTCTGACGCCAGAGCAAATACAGCAGGACATAGAGCATTTTATTGAGTATTTCCGGCTCGGCTATGCCTACCGTGATGACAAACCGACCGATTTTGCCACTTTTGAGCAGTGTATTCGTCATCAAAGTGTTGAACTCAAAACTAAGCTGCAACTGTCAGGCCGGCTCAATCATTGTCTGGAACATTGGTTTGATCATCACGCTGACGTTACACCACGGCCAAAAGACTACTATCTGCCAATGCCTACGGCCACAGGTTTGTGGGCACAGTGGCGCAATGGACAAGCAACTATCACAGCGGTCCCCTTTGCCGAATCAGCTTATCAGCAAGGCTTTCGCGCAGGTATGCAAATCCTGCGTATTGATGGCACTGCCGTCGAACAAGCCATAGAGCAGGCCAATGTTTCGGGATTCGACACTGCAAAAAGCTGGACACTCAACCGGCTGTTGACGGGTAAACGTAAACAACGCCTCTCACTGGAAGTTCGCTGGCTTGGTAAAACCGAAATAAAGCTGCTGGATATTGAAGCCATTGTAAAAGATGTGATCGCAGAAAAACCTCTTCTGACACAAAAGCGCATTGGCACAGTGGGCTATATACGCCCGGAAAACAGCTTGGGCAATAACGCGCTAATAAGCGCTTTTGATGAGGCTATGGCTCAGTTAAAAGATACCCGGGCCATGATCCTCGATTTACGCCACACCCCCAGTGGTGGCAATACAGAAGTGGCAAGAGGCATTATGAGTCGCTTTATCAAGGCACCTCAGCCTTATCAGATACATGAGTTAGTCTCCATCGAGCGAGAGTTTGGCGTGAAACGCGCCTGGCAGGAATTCGTGTATCCACGTGGAGACTTCCAGTATGACAAGCCGTTAATTGTACTTTGCAACAAATGGACAGGCAGCATGGGAGAAGGCCTGACCATAGGCCTGCATGGCATGAAGCGGGCAACGGTCATAGGCACACAAATGTCACAACTGCTTGGGGCCATTTACGGTGAGACCCTGCCCCATAGCCAGCTCAATTATATGTTACCCAGAGAGAAGCTCTACCACGTTGATGGTACACCCAGAGAAGCATTTGTCCCTGACATCGTGGTTGAACAACGACAATACAATCAGGAGCAGGACGCCACGCTACAGGCTGCACTGGACTGGCTCAACAAGCCTCAGGCAGACTAATGCGTAAAAAATGTTACAAATAGGCAATTGCTGGTTTGTTCTTTACCCGCTAAGTTGAAGGTGTTGCTGAAAAAAGCAACACAATTCAACTAAGGAAAAGACCATGAAATTAAAATTAAACAAAAAACATGTAAAGCAGCTGTCGAACGAGGCAAAAGGACTGGACGCAGCATTGACGCCCCAGGTGGGTGGTGCGGCACCACCGCCAAGCCATTTTTGTGTCACCGATGGTCAGTGTAACACTCACACATTTGTGACTTTTTATTGCCACTGATAGGCGTTGTCTGACCCCGCCTGTCGGGGTCATTTACACCAGCTCACAACTGATGTTATTGGCATATCTCAGGCGCCTGATAGCTTAGTCCCATTAAGTCAAAATAATTCTGACCTAGTGCAATATGGCGAAACGCCTTATCGCTGAGGTACTGATTGATACGACTGTTGATCTCGACTTCACGTACATAATCCCGGTACTTGTAACCTTTTGCTGCAACAAAATCACTGCCCGGCAGAATACGTGTGGCATAGCGATTAAAAAACGCCACATACTGGGATCTTATTGTCGCATGACGAAAATAAGCCTCATATAAAACGCGCCAGGAAATGTCCAGCATCAAGTTTGGATGTGCGTCCAGCAAGCGGGACAGGATCTCAATGTGTTGTTGCGGATCCATCCTGGTTTGCTCCCTCGACAATCCCATATGAACCCAAACAATCGGGTTATCCGGATACTGAGCCAGTACAGATTCCATTAGATGTAAGTATTTGGTTGGCTCAGTATCAGAGCCAATGTCAGCATGTATTGACAAAGGCATGGGCGGGCGACCCTGATCAGGGGCACGTAGCCTGGCCATGAAAGGTGCCCAGTCTTTAATACGTTCTACAGGGGTTGCCTGATGAGAATGGTCAAACAATGCCTGTTTCACTAAGTTGACCTCTCCCATCCAGCCAAATGCAGGCCCAAATTCCTCATCAAGCAATACCATTTGCTGCACTATGTGATGCGGTTTACTCAGATCAGGAAAACTCATAGACAAAGTCAGATGAGTCTCTGTGGTTGGGTGGAGCAGCGCGTTCGACGCGTTAATCACGTCATTTCTAATCGTTGGCTTAATTTCACCGGTTGGGCAGCTCGAAAAGCGCTGACAACCACTTTGGGCGCTAAACATTTGTCCAATGCCAAACGCATTGACGAATAACACGCCTGCGCTTTGAAAGTAACCAACAAGCTCTGTATAGGGCACGGCCTCCCCCCCAAACGGGCGGAAGTGCACATGGGCGTCGACCACAAATGTGTAAGGCTGGGTTGTTCTGTCATAGCATGCTTGTGCAGAGCTGGTTTCAAACTGCTCCAGCTTGCGTCCAGCGCCCGGGGACTGACAGGCTGTCGTTAAGAATAGCGCCATAGCCACCAAGCACACTGCGCACGACCTCTTTATCCTCACTGTAATTCTCCTTTGGGAGTCTGGGAGTGGTAATTCCGGACTGACCGTCCGATTTTGCAATAGTATCCGGCGTTAAATATATAACCTTTTGTTATTATTATACAATTTTTATGGACCAATCTTTGCTGTAGACTAGGTCCTGATCACTGACCATTCAATGGATATACGCTATGCCACAGTGCTACCGTGACTTTATCTGGTATACCTGTTTACAACCGGCACTCATGCAACTGCGCCAGCAACCTCGCTGGGCTTTAAGTATGCTCGTCTTATTGACACTGACACTCAGCGCCGTGTTGTGTGTTGCAGCGCTGCTTTACCACATCTGGTTTAAGCCCCTGCCCTACCCACAACCTAACTCGATTTACCAGCTTGAGCATCAACGCCAGGGCTCAGCCGCCGAACTCCACGATAATGGCTGGCCTTACCCTGCAGCATCTCAGTTACTCACCACAAGGCGTCTTTCACAAGAGAACGCATTACAAGCAGATCCGCTTTTGGCTTTTCACTATGGTGAAGAAGTACCACTGGCGTCAGTATATACAGAAAAAATAAAAACAGCGTATCTCAGTGGTGACTGGCAAGCCATGCTGGGTGTTGAGTTTATACACGGCCAGGGGGATCACTTTATGGTGTCACCTGAAGAGCAACCAGCAGGGGCAGTGATCAGCTTTGCGTTGTGGCAGGAGGTCTTTGGTGGCACACCTGATATCTTACAGCAACACATCAATATTAATGGGATTATTCACCCCATTCGCGGCGTGGTCAGTCAAAGTTATCGACCACCCGAGTTATTCAAGGCAGGCTGGCAACCACAGCTGTGGCTCCCATGGCGCTATAATAACTCCGAGTATAAAGGGTACTGGCAAAGCCCCGACCCAAATATCCGGGTTCTGATCAACTCTGATGACACGCAAAATGCGCTCACGCACCTGCAAAGTGTAGTGAATGAAACCGCTTCTCGTCATGCTCCCCCGCAAATAGCAGATTGGCGAACGCAACTCACAGCGCAGACCTTAACCCGGGCACTGCGCGGCGACCACCCCATCATACTGATTGTATTTGCCTGTACACTCGCCCTGCTGCTGCTGGCAAGCCTGAATCTGGCTCAGTTATTTTTGCTCCAGTTACTGCAAAGCCGCCACCAGTTGGCAGTACGCAGCGCCGTTGGTGCAAAGTACGGCACTATTCGCAATACCTTGCTGTGCCAGTTAATTTTGTTGATCGTACCTGCGATTATACTCTCTCTTTGGCTAACGACTCTGGTCCTTACTCTCAGTGCTGCCTGGCTATCACAATTTATTTATCAGAGTGAACATCTGACACTTACCTTACCTGTTGTGCTACTGGCCGGTGTATTAGGCGGCGCAATTCTGGGCTTATTCATGCTACTGAGTCGGGCCCATTGCCAACCCGCGAATCTCTTAAACAGCCTGAAACGCAGCGGTAAAGGCCTGGCTCAGCAACTGTCACAGGCGACCATCAGGCGCTTTGTTGCCTCGCAAGTATTGCTGGTGTCATTGACCTTATTAGCCTGCTCTCAGCTTGTCTGGGACAGCCTCAAACAGCTAACTCATCCCCTGGGCTTCGACGCAAGCCAGGTTTATGAACTGGAATTTAGTGTCGCCACACTGGACTGGCAAGGCTGGTCAGCCTACGCCCCCATGGCCAAAGCCTTTAAGCAGACACTGCTGCAAGAGCCGGGCGTGTTATCAGTCAGCTTCGCCCGTTCGCCACTTAAAGATGACTTTCAGTTTAAAATCACCGCGCCGTGGCAAGATGCCAGCTACCTGCCCTTTCACCGCAACGTCGACCAGGATTACTTTGAGGTTCTGGATCAGCACCTTGTCGCCGGGCGTACATTCACCCGAGAGGACATTGAGGATGAGAACCCTGTGGTGATCATCAATCAAACATTCGCTCACCAGCTAGGTGGCGAAGTCATTGGCAAAACCGTTAATATTGATGGGGCGAATGCCCTGCGGATCATCGCAGTTATCGACGATTTGCAGCTACCTGGTAAGCCTATCTCGCCACCACGCTTTTACCTGCCCAATTACGGCAGCGCCACATATATGCTGGTCAAAGTGACGCCCGGACTCACATTAAGCAAAACGCAACTCAATACGCTGTTGCAACAACAACACCCACAGTTTGTGCTGACACAATGGCGTGCGCTGGAAGATGAAATAACACACGCACATCAGTATCGGCGCATCACATCGCTGTTACTGATGTTTATCAATGCGCTGATCCTCATCATCACAGCTTATGGCGTCTACAGCTTGCAAAGTTACGCCGCATACCTGCAGCAGGGCGTTGTCAAAGTACATCTCATGCTGGGTGCCAAACGTCGTCAGGTACTTGTCGCGCGGCTTTACGCTTTTCTGCAACCGGCACTGCTCAGCGTTGCGCTTGCGGGGATCGTCCTTGCATTTGCATGGCCCTGGCTGAACACCTTGATGGCGTTTTCACCTGACCTCATGCTGGTTGCGATAAGCTTCTGTAGCGTAATTGCTACCTTAGTCGCTATCAGCCTGGTCACAGCCAGACAATACGTGCCTGTAAAGCGATTAATTTAGAGATGTAAAGGGGGTTGCCACCCCCCTTTTTAATGCTTACTTTGACTGAGAGCCCTGCCATGTCGCAACCGTGATACATCGCGCCACAGCATAGGTGCAACGATCAAAGTCAGGACCAGATTAGACACAGGTACGGACAGCCACACCCCGTCAACACCCAAATACTCAGGCAAAAAGAACAAAAAAGGCACCTGAATGGCCATGTTACCCAGCGAGATCAATAAAGACTTCGTCCCCTGATCCAACGCCACATAATACATCGCCGCGAGGAATATAAACCCGTCCAGAAAAACCATAGAAAGGTGCAGACGGGCGCCTTTTTGCGCCTCATTAAGTAATGCACTCTCCTGAGAAAAAAGCGACACAATGAATTCCGGGAACAAGTTCAGACACAACACGATAACAAGCCCAACCGACAGACTAACCTGACAAGCGAGCTTCAATGTTGCACTGATCTTCTCTATCTGTTTTGCCCCATAATAGTAACTGATCGGTGGTTGCATCCCACTGGCAACTCCCTCTGCAAAAAAGTAATAAATCACACCAATGTAGCCAATCAGCGCGAATGCCGCGACGTGCAGAGGCTCACCATACATCAGTAACTGCTTATTGTGCAGCGCGGTGATAAAGGCAAAGTAAAGGAACATCACAAGCCCGGAGGCCCCCTGCACCAGAGTACGCCTCGCCAGGTTAAGAGAAAACCTCAAACCGGCTGCCATCAACTTAACACCCGCTTTTGCTGAACAGAAATAACTCAGAGCCAGCACAGCAACCAGAGACTGTGATACCACACTTGCCCAGGCGGCACCGGCAAGCTGCCACTGCAACAGCACGATAAAAACGTAGTCCAGAACAATATTAGTGACTGCGCCGAAGATCAGTAGGCGCGTGGCGACTCCCGGACTGCCATCATTGCGAATGAGCATAGGCAAAGCGCCCGCAGCCATGGTTGCCACAGCTCCCCAGCCAAATACCGACAGATAACTGTGCCCAAACCTAAGCACATCACCACTAGCGCCCTGTAAATCCAACAATAAGGTGCCGCTGGCATACAGCGCCAAACTCGTGGATGCAGCCAGTATCAGTAGTAACCAAACACTGGTCGTCAGCACAGCTTGCGCCTGTGCGGCGTCTTTCGCACCGCGAAACATAGACAACAAGCTCCCCGCACCAATCCCGACCAGTGTTCCCAACCCCGCAATCAATCCCACCACAGGCCAGGCGATATTAACGGCTGCAAGTCCATCAGACCCGATAAAGTGGCCCACAAAAACGCCATCCACAACCTGATATAAGCCATTTACCATCATGGCCGCAATGGCTGGGATCGTGTAACGCCAGAATGTTTTGGCAACCGACTCGTTGTGTGGCTCAGTGGACCCTTTTTGATTTTGACCGAGCACTGGCAGCTCAGCATCGTGTGTTTGCATAAAATTCCCCACTCACTGCGAATACCCGCTATTATGCTTTTTTACCGGATGATTTAAAGTTAGTTACTATCCGCTTTTCGGATACTTTGGAGCCCCCTATGCACTGGACCCTCGACCAGCTGGAAGCCTTTGTCACAGCCGTCAGAACCGGTTCTTTTTCTGCCGCGGCCCGGAAACTGGGCAAAGCACAATCGCGTATCAGTACAGCCATCGCCAATCTCGAAACCGATCTGGGTTTTGAGTTGTTCGACCGCTCTTCGCGGTTACCGGTGTTAAATACCGCCGGGCATGACTTGTTTGCAGAAGCGGAAGCCGTGCTGATGCAATGTCAAAGGCTGCAATCCAGAGCACTCTCAATGAGCTGTGGAGAAGAAGTCTCGCTGACTGTCGCCATGGATGAAGCCGTACCTGTCAATGCTTTCGAAACCATGTTTGAACGACTATCACATCAGTTTCCCCTGCTAAAACTCTCGATATTAAACGGCTCGCAGGATGATATTGCCGGATGGGTCGAAGAACAAAAAGCCGATCTGGGGATTTTATTTTATCAAAAGCCCCTCTCACAAAACCTGGACTTTACTCCGCTAGGGAGCTTTGAGCAGAGATTGATCGTGGCACCCACTCACCCTCTGGCCTCCTGCCCATGCCCGACAGTAGAACAGCTTAACCAGCACCGACAGCTGGTGATACGCGACCGCATTGGCAACAACCAGTCTCAGGCTATCTCCTCGCATCACTGGCACATCGACAGTTATTACTACATAGTAGGCTTGGTGCTAAGAGGCGTTGGCTGGGCGATGGTGCCTGAGCATGTGGTTAAATCACACTGGTTTAATGAAGCTGTCATCACTTTGTCAACGCGCAATATTCCCGGTTCTTTGACAGTAGATATGGGCCTGGTCAGGCGCAGAGACAAAGCAAAAGGCCCGGTTATTCACTGGCTGTACGACACAACGCTGTCAATGATGTCCTAAAGCCAGTTGTAATCCATCTGCCGGGCGGTTTTCTCCGCCAGTTTCTTGCCAAAATGCAGCTTGACCAGCTCAAGGCTCATATCTATTCCGGCCGAGATCCCAGCTGAGCTGGTAAAATTCTGATCCATAACAAACCGCGTATCCTTCAGCACTTTCAGGTGTGGATACTGTGTTTGCAACAGATCCACATCATCCCAATGTGTGGTCACAGATTTACCATCAATCAGCCCAGCTTCGGCAAACAAAAACACCCCGGTACAAATGGAAGCACATCGTCGCGTGTGGGTTGCGGTTTCAGCCAGCCAGGCCAACACAGACGTGTTGTTGATAACATGCTGATGTTGCCCACCAGCAACAACCAATAAATCAAATCGGGGGTGACCATGAATACTGTAATGCGGGTTTACAGACAGACCACCACGGCAGCTGACCGGCGCATGACTCGGTGCAATAAGGCTAATGTTTACGGGCTCGTCGATAAAACGCGCAGCCGTACTGAACACTTCAAATGGGCCGCTAAAGTCTAGCACTTCAACGCCATCGTAAATAAAAATACCGATTTCCATTGAATGATCCAGAATAAGGAAGTTTTTGAGCTCTCATAGTGTAGCGCAGATCTTAGCCATTCATATCTTTTTACACTTTGATTTTGGCGATTAATCGAATCCTGATTGCACTTTCATGAAAGAGTCTTTTAGTATGCTGACACTAAAATACCAACAAACGAAATCCAACTATGTTGAAAATGAAACTAACACTACTCAGCGCAGCCGTAGTTATCGGGCTGGCAGGATGCAGCAGCACACAACCAAGCAGCTCAGCAGCACCTACAATCGCTGAAAAACAATATCAAAACCCACTACTACAACCTTTTTCGGGCCCTTACCAGGGTGTGCCTCAGTTTGATAAAGTCCAGCTGAAAGACCTGGAGCCGGCACTGGATATCGCGTTGGCAGATCACCTGAGTGAGATTGATCAAATCGCAAACAATACTGCCCCCGCAACATTTGAGAACACCATTGTTGCGATGGAGCGTTCAGGAGCAGCACTGGATCGCCTTTTTACCTACTTTGGTATCTGGAGCGCAAATAACTCGTCACCAGAGTTTCGTCAGATGCAGGGCGGCCTGATGGCAAAATATGCCAAATACCGTTCTCAAATCACCCAAAACAAAGCCCTGTTTGAGCGCGTAAAAACAGTGTACGAAAGTGCAGAATTCAAAAAGCTCACAGCTGAAGAGCAGCGTATTACCTGGCTTCAGTACAACGACTTTGCCCGCAATGGTGCAACGCTCGAAGGGGAAGCGGCAAAACGTTACGCCGAGATTAACCTGGCACTGTCAAAGCTGCATGCAGACTTCGCTAATAATGTATTGGCCGATGAAGAAGGCTATGTGGTTTACCTGACAAAAGATCAACTTTCAGGCCTGCCTGAGTCGTATATCACCTCTGCGGCTGCAGCGGCTGAAGAACGCGGTAAGCCGGGCATGTACGCCGTCACCAACACGCGTTCCTCTATGGACCCTTTCCTGATGTACTCCACAGAACGTGAGTTGCGCAAACAGGTTTGGCAAAACTATTATAGTCGCGGTAATAACGCGGGTGAGCACAATAACAAAGCCATCATCAATGAGATCCTGACTTTACGTCATGAACGCGTACAGCTGCTCGGTTACGAGAACTACGCACAATGGCGCCTGGAAGATCGCATGGCTAAAGATCCCAAAAACGCCATGGAGCTGATGAATAATGTCTGGCCAGCAGCCATTGCCCGTGTGAAAGAAGAAGTTGCCGATATGCAGGCACTGGCGGACAAAGAAGGCGCAAACATCAAGATTGAGCCATGGGACTATCGTTTCTACTCAGAGAAAGTACGTAAAGCCAAGTACGACCTGGACTCCAATGAAGTAAAACAATACCTGCAACTGGACAAGCTGCGTGAAGCCATGTTCTACGTTGCCGGACGCCTGTTCAACTTCGAGTTTACCGAAGTACCGGAAGGTTCAGTCCCTGTCTTCCATGAAGACGTACGTGTATGGGAAGTAACCGACAAGACCAGCGGCGAACATATCGGCTTATGGTATCTCGACCCGTTTGCACGTCAGGGTAAGCGCTCTGGCGCATGGGCAACGTCCTACCGCGGCCACACCACCTTTGATGGCAAAACCAATGTACTCAGCTCAAACAACTCTAACTTTGTGAAAGCACCTGAGGGCCAGGCCAGCTTGATCTCCTGGAATGATGCTGAAACCTACTTCCACGAATTTGGTCATGCGCTACACTCTTTGTCTTCTAAGGTGAAATATCCTGGTTCAAACTCAGGTGTGCGTGATTACACTGAATTCCAGTCTCAGCTGTTAGAGCGCTGGCTGGTGACCGATGAGGTCATTGACCGCTTCCTGGTACACCATGAGACAGGCAAACCAATGCCAAAATCTCTGGTAAACAAAATCAAACAGGCAGCTAACTTCAACCAGGGTTTCGCCACCACTGAATACCTGGCATCAGCCATCATGGACATGAAGTTCCATACCACAGATCCTGCCAAAATTGGCGATCCGGTTGAATTCGAAAAATCGCAGCTGGCGGCGATCGGCATGCCATCCGAAATTGTGATGCGCCACCGCACCACCCACTTTGGCCACGTTTTCTCCGGTGAAGGTTATTCAGCCGGTTATTATGGCTACCTGTGGGCGGAAGTTCTGACATCAGATGCAGCACAAGCATTTGCCAGTGCACCAGGTGGTTTTTACGATGAAGAGGTTGCACAGCGCCTGGTGAACTATCTGTTCTCTGTACGTAATGCAATGGACCCGGCAGAAGCCTATCGCAAGTTCCGCGGTCGCGATGCTGCGGTAGAAGCCCTGATGCTGGACCGAGGCTTCCCGGTTACTTCACAGCAGTAATTTTCAAAGCCAAAAAAGCCCCGAAATAACGGGGCTTTTTTACGATATTTCCTGATGCCTATTCAATGGTGTCCAGCAGCTTCATCTTTTTTAATTGCTTTTCCAGCGTTGCCAGACTGAATGGCTTAATGACAAACCCATCGACTTTCTGCAGCAGCACCTGTTGCACCCGGTCCCGACCATTTTCGCAGGTCACCATTAGCAGCTTGAGGTCTTTGAGTGCCGTTCTGGAGCGGATCTCATGTAGCAGTGCCAACCCGTCGACATGCGGCATATTTAGATCAGATATAACCAGTTGGTAGGATTTTATCCCGAGTAATTCCAGCGCACGCTTTCCATCTGTGGCTTCATCTATGTCTGTAAAACCAAGTCGACGCAGCATACCTATCATCACGTGGCGCATTGAGGTCATGTCATCGACAACCAGAATTTTCACCCGCTCCTCCTTAACTTCGCGATAGTCAGATTAAAAACTAGACTAAGATGGCAGCAAAGTCGACTTTAGGGCCTGGAATTTCAACACTACTCGTTTGATTCTTTGTTTAGCGACAAGGACATAAACACACTGAGCGGGTTGTCACGGTACAAACCAAAGCGTTCGCATCGCTCAAACCCCAGGGTTTCATAGAGGTTAATGGCTTTTTCTTGTTTAACCCCCGTTTCCAGGCGGATCAGAGGAATTTGCGCATCGCCGGCATAGTGCAGCAGAATTTGCATGATGCGTTTGGACAATCCCTTACCGCGATACTGAGGTTTAACATACAGACGCTTAATTTCACCGTACAAGGTTTTGTCAAATTGCTTCACGATGGCGCCACACGCCACAATTCCTTCCTCGTTGCGAAGACCAACAGCGCGAACATTAGGCTGATTGAGTTCTTCCAATGCCAGAGATTGGTCACTGGCAATGGGATAGAGGGTATTCATAAGTCGGTCAATTTCTGCAAATAGTTCTCTCACACTGGGATCATCTTTTTTTAAATCAACTAGTTGCATAATTTTCCTTTGAACAGAGCGGTTACATTCCGAGCACAGTTCTGCGCCCTTTTGCATTATGGCATGCCAGACTAAGGGACAGGGCCTGCACAACATCGTAAAGGAGTATTTTAACGTATTTTGCGGGAAATATAACTAAATATATTCAGATATTGTAGTGATGAAACAAGTTGCAGCATATGATTAACGAGCACCATGCTTTATATGTTTGTGTCATTAAACCAGCGGTGTTGGCCATCCATGAATGTCGACCAGCTAGGCGAGTAACAGAGTAATAGCTAACAGAATGACAGTGGCGATCGTGATGAAAAATAAAGAACACTGATTATGACTCGTGCGACCTGACTGAGAAAACAACATGATTAACTCCCCCGCTTCTTTCTCTGACTCTTAAAAACCACAAAAGTATTAATAAGAGAATAAGCAATACAACCAAAAGTAGTAACATAGATAGCAAAAAATTACTCAAAAGACCAGAAAATAGTGCAATTATTATCCTATAAATATCACTAAATCTCGTAATAACAGAAGATATTATTTTAAACCAAACACTTACAAATCACCTGCTGAGAGCATTAAAAGACACACAAATGGCTTGGATTTAGCCAACACGGACCTATATAAGGAAAAAAGGAGTCGCCATGATCACACTAAAACCAGCCACTAAAGACAATTACAGTGACGTATTTGCACTGCAACTGCTCAATGAAGACCTGAGCTATATTGCCTCACCAGCCGAAGCGCTCGCCGAGTCGGCATTCTTTCCATATTACCGTAACCTGCTCATCTATCATCAGCAAACGCTGGTCGGGTTTATGCAGTATCATCCCATGGAGCCCGAAGGCACCAAACATGAATATACCATCACGCAACTGCTCATAGACAAGCGTTATCGACGCCAGGGATTTGCAACTCAGGCTTTGCGGGCATTACTTACCCAACTCCAAGCTAAGTCGGATTGCCAGGTCATTTCCGCTGTCTATGTACAAGATAATGAGCGAATGAGAACACTGCTTAGCCAACTCTCATTTGAGTTCAAAGGACGCTGGAACGACAATGCCTGCCTGATGGAATGGCATCGGACATCTCAACACCCGGCGGTGTTTCTGAGTACCGTTTGGCATGAAAATTTTGAGCACCTGAGTGATCTGCAACTACACGAAAAGCAAAAGCCACTGGTGGCACCCAACGACTGGACCCTGCTGGAAGCGGCCTATAACCCGGAATATGAGATACGTGCAATCAATTATCGGGGTGAACAGGTCGGCCTTATCATGTGGGTGTTTGAAAAGCCCCACAGGGTCTCAATCTGGCGATTAATGGTGGACAAAACATATCAACAGCAGGGCATCGGCAGACAAGCACTTAGTGCAGCACTGGAGGAGATCCGTAGCCTCCCGGAAGTCACAGAAATCGCAATCTGTTACGTACCGGATAACCCGGTCGCAAAGGACTTTTATGCCAGTTTTGGGTTTGTTGAAACCGGCTTTGATGAGGAGGAAGAGGAAATGCTGGCTGAGATCCGTATCAGTCGAACTGATCAGGGTACGCACTGTAAAGGGGCTTAACAAAAAGGAATTATTTGCTGTGGTTTGGCATACCCAATGCCTGCGTCTTCAAACGCACGGACGTCGTCCTCTCCGTGATAGTGGTAAGCGCATATCCTGGCCAGAATGGCTGGCGGGTATTCTTTTAGTAGTTCATCCAGACCAGCATGGCTGGGGTTACCCGACGCCACACAGTCGTGAAATATGATCTCTCCCTGACCTATCTGGTGGATTAATAGTTCAGGGATTGGTCGGGTATCGCCACTATAGAAAAACCGCCCGGGAAGATGCAGGGAGAACGCACTACCAGGAGCCTGATGACGCACCGGGTAACAATTTAACCGGACCTGCTGATGAAAAAAGTACTCACCAACCGGGTGTAACTCAAAAGTGTGCCAGATATCTTCACGTTGCTCTGCCAGCCCAGTATAAGCCAGCATGGCACACAATGACTGGATAAGTTGCACAGGCACATACAGGCGAACTTTTTGCTCACTCAATGCTGCTTTGAAGTAGAGCTGTTCCAGCCCGCCAATATGATCGTAATGCAGGTGCGTAATAAATACCGCCTGAGGCAGAGACTGACCGCCAAAAGCCCGCTTAAATCGCAACAGGGTATCGTGGCCACAGTCGATAAGTAACCAGGGTGAGTCGTTACTGCAGATAACACATGCTGAATTCCCAAGCTCCGCAGCACTGGCCGCCCCAACCCCGAGAAACATAGCGCAATCCGGAATTCTTGCCAGCGCCTGTGTATCACTCGTATTGTCCTGTGTCGGCCGGGTTACTATCGAATGTAACATCTGTCTGCTCGTCAATGAAAGCCACTCGGTACAAGTCCAATGCTAGATGCAATAATTGACAATTCAGTGACACACTCAAACCTACACACATAATTAGTTACACTAATATTTGGTTAAATTCACTAAATTCAGTCACTATGCGTTCTGAACCAAGGCTTAAAAATAGGCTATCCAATTGATATTGTTATAAATATATTTTTGGCACTCGTTTTGCTGAACCTGTACATATCAAAAAAGAACAAAATGGAAACTCACCATGATAAAAACACTCTCTCCCTTATTCGCAGCATTGGCACTCAGTGGTTGTGTGATCCATATCGATGGCCACAGCAAAACAGTGGCCGATGTAGAACTGCAAAAAAGCCTGACACTGGATGCAGCAAACCTCTCCAGCCTGGTCGCAGATACCAGTGCGGGTTCACTGGACATCATTGGTGACGATAACCTCACACACATCGAAGTCGATGCCAAGATACTGACCGACAAAGAGCATAGCTATCAGCTCAGTCTTGAGCAGGACGGCAACAACGCTCGACTGGTCGCAAAGCAAAACACCCGGGTCGGCATTGTCTGGTACAGCGGCAATAGCCCCAGAATCGATCTCACTGTGCGTGTGCCTAAACACCTGGCATTGGATATTGACGATAGCTCTGGTGACATTGCCATTACAGGAATGACAGGTGATATTGAGCTGGAAGACGGTTCCGGGGACATCAGCATTAATGGCGCGGCCAATGTCAAAATTGATGATGGCTCAGGACAAATGATTATCCGCGGTGTCAGTGGCATGCTGGATATTGAAGATGGCTCTGGAGACATCAGTATTCAGGGTGGCAGTCAGCTTAAGCTCGACGATGCCTCTGGGCAAGTTTATATCACTGACATTAGCGGCGATATGGACATCGAAGATGGCTCCGGCGACCTGCAGATCATTGGTGGACGCTCTCTTAACCTGGACGACGAATCAGGCAACATCAGCCTGACTGACCTGAGTGGCGACCTGACCATAGTCGATGGCTCCGGCAATCTAGAGATCCGTGGCGGCAACTCGCTGGACTTACGCGATGACTCCGGCTTTATCAGAGTTCAGAACTTGCAGGGTAGTGCCAACATAAACGATGGCAGTGGTAACCTGGTAGTACAAAACATCAAAGGCCACGTTACCATAGATGATGACTCTGGCGACATCGAAGTGATTGAAGCAGGTGGCCTCACCATCACAGGTGACACTTCGGGTGGCCAGCGCATTGAAAAAGTCCGCGGTGAAGTCAACATTCGCGACTAGTTCGATGTAATACCAGTCCACATTATTAGAAAAAGAACGACACTTTTTGCAAGTAAAGCGTCACCTTTTGCCAGTGCACTTCTTAATGTCAGCTTCTACAATGGCATCATCAACTCAGGTAACAAGGTGACATCATGACTTACACAAATACAGCTCTCATTACTGGCGCGTCGTCAGGTATTGGTTTGGAACTCGCTCGCTTACATGCTCAGCAAGGAGGCGATCTGGTTCTGGTTGCCCGCTCAGAAGGTAAACTCAATACGCTGAAAAATGAACTGGAGCAAGCTTATGGTGTCAATGCCTGCGTCATTACTGCCGACCTGACTGATCCAGACTCAGCACAGCAGATTTACACAGCAACCAGGCAGCAGGGGATTGAAGTCGATATCCTGATCAACAATGCCGGCTTCGGTGGCCATGGTTTTTTTCATGAACGTGAACTGCAAGCGGACCTTGAAATGATCCAGGTGAACATCAGTAGCCTGGTAGCACTGACTCACTTGTTTGTTCAGGATATGACAGCGCGAAAAAGTGGCAAAATCCTTAACGTATCTTCCACCGCATCGTTTATCCCGGGCCCGCTACAAGCCACTTATTATGCAACCAAAGCTTTTGTTACCTCGTTTTCCCAAGCCCTGGCAGAAGAGCTGAAAGAGCAGGGGATCAGTGTCACGGCCCTATGTCCGGGTGCCGTAGCCACGGAGTTTGCCAAAACAGGCAACCTGGAAGAGCTGGCAGTATTCAAGCAAGGCAAAAGCGCTATCTCAGTGGCCAAATGTGGCTATCAGGCCATGCAAAAAGGCAAACTATTGGCGTTTAATGAGCCTGTGTTAAACTTCTTGCTAAACTGGATAGTACCTTTGTTACCTCGCTCTCTGGTATTGTCTATGTCTCGCCGTACAATGGAAAAGTAATGAAGCGTACCTCCAAATTTACCCTGTCGCCCCATTGCCTGATTTTATTTAAAGACCTTGGTCTGGATCAGGCACAACTGTTAAAACAGGCAAAATTACCCGCCGACCTGTGGCAGAGTTTGCCCGCATCATTGAGTGCCGCGCAGTATTTTGACCTGTGGCACGCAATGGAAGAGCAAATTGGGGAAACGCTGCCACTTCAACTGGCACAACATCTCAACGTTGAGGCCTTTGACCCGGCCATTTTCGCCTGTCTTTGTAGTGCCAACCTGAGTGCAGCGATGCGTCGTCTCAGCAGTTACAAACCACTGATCGGGCCGCTTACCCTGGATGTTCGCGAAGATGCTCAGGGCCTATTGCTCAGCCTGGATTGTTATGGCTATGACAAGCCATTACCTAAATCGGTTGAACTGTGTGAGCTGGCATTTTTCACCCAGCTCGCTCGCCTTGCAACTCGTACTCAGATCGTACCCGCAGCATTGTACGTCACACAGCTTCCTGACAACGTGACAGAGTTTAATGATTATTTTGGTACCGAACTTGACCTCAGTCACCAGGTTGCATTACGTTTCAGCACTGAGGATGCACAGCGTCCATTTCTGACTGAAAACGCCGCCATGTGGTCTTTTTTTGAAAATGATCTTGCTCGTCGTCTGGCTGAGCTCGACGCTTCTGCCAGTATGACACAGAAGGTCAAAGCCCTGCTGATGGAGCTATTGCCATCAGGGCAGGTAAGTGCAGACCAGGTGGCCGGAAAACTGGCGATCAGCAAACGTACCTTACAACGCAAACTGGATGGTGAATCCGCCAACTTTCAGTCTTTGTTGAGCACATTGCGCTCTGATCTGGCCCGTCAATATCTGCGCCGCTCCAGTATGTCGTTGCAAGAAATCGCCTTTTTACTCGGCTTTAGTGACGCCAATACGTTCATCAGGGCCTTTAGCCAATGGCATGGAGTGCCCCCCGGTCAGTTTAGGCATCAGGATGAAGCGGGAGATAACAAGGATTATTCAATTTAATAGAAAAGTTGGATAGGCGTTTATTCCGATAACACATAAAATTTAACGTCACACTACCGGACGTTAATTTTGAAGAACTTATTCGCCTTAACCTTTGCAGCTCAACTCTGTGCACTCTGGCCCTCGGTCTCACACAGCGCGGATTTTGCATCCTATGCGCAACAGTTTCCATTAAAAGGGAAAAAAGACTTCCGCACAGCACTTGAAGAAGGCGAAGCGCTCCTCGCAGAACCCACTCTGACCCCAGAGCAGCGCACCTTTGTCCTGCACAGAACCGCTTTGCACCTGGTTCGGCTAGACGATTATGACCGCGCTCAGATCAGACTGGATGCATTAGAATCACATTTAAATGCCTACCCTGATGACTCTATGCTGGGGAAATATCATTGGGTACGCGGTGACCTGGCATATCGCCTGAGCGATAGCCAAACTGCTCAAACGCACTTTCTGAAAGCCAGCGAGTTCTTTTCGCGCACTCAGGACTGGCGCATGCTCAGTCATGCCCATCGCATGGTCGCCAATGCCGTAGCAAAAGGCAGTCCGGACCTAAATGCAATTGAGCATGTCACACTCGCCAAGCACTATGCTGAATTAGACAACAACATTCCGCTACACAATGCTGCATTTGATACCGAAGCCCGCATATATAAGCTCTTTGGCCAGTTAGACAGAGCGCTTGAGAGCCGCCAGGCCCAGCTCACCTGGCTTAAGAAGCAGGCGACCCCAAATCCGGCCATGTTGTCAGCCACGTACTATGGCCTTGCTGATATATTCGTTGATTTTGGCGATCATCAGGCGGCACTGGATGGATTTTCGCAATCCTATCGCTTTGATGCACAAGTTAACGATCGCCTCTATATGGGGCAGAATCAGATCAGAATTGCAGAACAGTATTTGCAACTGAATGACCTGGATGCCGCTGAAAAGGCGTTTGAGCGAGCCAAAGCACTTAACGAGGAAATTAACCACAAGCGCAACCTCGGTTGGGCCATTGCAGGCTTAGGTCGTGTGCAATTAGGCAAAGCAGATTACCCGCAGGCGGCCAGTTTAATTGGCCAGGGTTTGGCATTAATCAACCCAGACACCAGCCGAGCCCTGTACCTGAACAATCTCGTCTGGTATGCCAGCGCCTTGAGCCATCAAAGCCCTGTTCAGGCCATTGAACAACTGACGCCTTATTTCACCGCTACCGCGACTGATACTATGATTGAGGCAGCCAAAGTGTTGGCGTTTGCTCATCAGCAACAGCAGAACTTTAAAGCAGCCCTGACCTATCAAACACATGCCACTGCACTGCTCAAACAACAAACTGAGCAATCCAGACTGACCCGACTGGCAGCGAAAAAACGCGATGCCGAGCTCAATTTAGAAACACTCAAAGTCAACCAGCTGCAAAGTGGACTGGATGAACAAAAACGCCAGAGCAAATTACAAAGTGTTGTACTCGCGGCAGCCATCATCGTATTGCTGAACTTTTTCCTGATGTTTTACCTGTATCACCTGAAAAAACGCAAAGTGATGGAGAAAGAAGCCACAGTGCTGAATCAGGCACTGACACTCAAACAACAGCTGCTTGCTGATGTATCACATGAGCTGCGAACGCCCCTGACCGTGCTTAAGCTCAATATTGAGGCGCTGCAACACAATTTGATTACCGATCCGGACGCCACTTATCAGCTGATGCAAAGTCGCCTCTCAATGCTCAATACGCTTATCGCCGATATTTATGAGCTGGCGCAGGCTGATACTCACAGTTTACAACTCGACTTGCAGACCAGGCCGGCGCGCGTGCTATTTGATGAATTACTCAGTGGTATTGAACCCTTAATAGAGCAAGACGACTTAATTCTGACGACAGACAACCGCCTGGCAGACACCGACCTCATTGTCTGCGACAGCAACCGGATGCATCAGATTTTCAATAATCTGGCACGCAACAGCTGTCATTATAGTAATAAGCCGGGCCGCGTCAGCGTGACAATAGCCCGACAAGAGAGTCTGTTGGTGTGCCACTTTGACGACTCCAGTCCCGGTGTCAGTGATGAGGATCTGCCCCGCCTTACCGAACGCCTTTACCGGTGTGACAAATCTCGCAGTCGTGACCTTGGTGGTTCAGGGCTCGGGCTCTCTATCTGCCAGAAACTCACAGAATTACATCAGGGAACGCTCTCCTTATCGCACAGTGAACTGGGCGGTCTACGAGTAACACTCAAACTTCCCCTGAATACCTAAGCAAATTAGTATAATGCCTCGTTGATCTGCACAGCTGGTCAACTTCCCTTTCGTACAGTTTTACTTTTGAGCAATTCATACTACCTTGAAAAACATCATCGTCAGAGTGCAATACGCATCTGACAAGGTGTTTGTTCCATTTTTTCAATCGAACCAATTAATTTAACCCATTATACAAATGAATCGGTGTAGCTGATAATGGCTCCATCGAAATCAAAGGAGACACACATTATGCTAAACAATATCGAAGGTCAGACAGTTCCTCAGGTTACTTTTCCGGTACGTAAAAACGACGAATGGAAGAACATCAGCACAGATGACCTGTTCAAAGGTAAAACTGTTGTGGTTTTCTCACTACCAGGTGCGTTTACACCGACCTGTTCATCAACTCACCTGCCACGTTACAACGAGCTGGCTGGCGTGTTTAAACAAAACGGGGTTGATGACATCGTCTGTATCTCGGTTAACGATACTTTTGTGATGAACGCCTGGGCCAAAGATCAGGAAGCCGAAAACGTCACCCTTATCCCTGACGGAAACGGTGAGTTTTCTGAAGGTATGGGCATGCTGGTTGACAAAAAAGAGTTAGGCTTTGGCAAACGTAGCTGGCGTTATTCTATGCTGGTCAAAGACGGTGTGATTGAAAAAATGTTCATTGAACCAGACGTGCCAGGCGACCCGTTTGAAGTATCAGATGCAGATACTATGCTTGAGTACATAAACCCAGAGCAAGTAAAACCTGAGCCTGTCTCTATTATCACTAAGCCTGGATGTCCTTTCTGTGCCAAAGCAAAAGCACTGCTGGATGAAAAAGGCTTGGTTTATGAAGAACTGGTATTAGGTCAGCAAGCGACACTGACTAGCCTTAAAGCGCTGTCTGGCCGCGAAACTGTCCCTCAGGTATTCATTGGCGGCAGGCACATTGGTGGCTCCGACGACTTAGCGGCGCACTTCGCTTAATGTCTGTGCAGGCTTAATTACAAGCCAATAAACATATCTGTAAAGGGGCGTTACAGCCCCTCAATACTCCCCCTTGCTCAGAGGTAAAACATGAAACAACTTGAAACTGACGTCGTCGTCATTGGTGCGGGCACAGCTGGGCTCAGCGCCTATCGTAATGCCAAACAATCTACTGATAATGTGTTAATGATCGAAGCCGGTGCATATGGCACTACTTGCGCACGTGTCGGCTGTATGCCCAGCAAGTTGTTGATTGCAGCAGCAGAAGCAGCCCACAGCGTCACTGAAGCGCCAAAATTCGGAGTCAATACCACGCCCCCCGACATCGATGGTAAAGCCGTGATGGCAAGGGTGCGCAGCGAGCGAGATCGGTTTGTTGGCTTTGTACTGGAAGCTGTGGATGAACTGCCCGAGCAAGACAGGATCAAAGGGTATGCACGCTTTTTGGATGCGCATCGAGTTCAGATCGACGACCATACCGTGATAACAGCAAAGCGATTTGTGATTGCAACCGGCTCAAGGCCGAATGTACCAGGGTTCTTTCAAGCATTTGGCGATCGCCTTATTATTAACGACGATGTCTTCGACTGGCAGGACTTACCTGGGTCAGTTGCGGTATTCGGCCCAGGCGTCATTGGTCTTGAGCTGGGTCAGGCACTGCACCGACTGGGCGTTAATGTGAAGCTCTTTGGGGTAGGGGGTAACATTGGACCACTCACAGATCCGCAAATTCAGGATTATGCCAATACCGTGTTTGCAGAAGAGTTTTATGTCGACAGCGACGCCAAAGTGTCTGATATGAAGCAAGTCGGTGACAAAGCTCAACTCACCTATATTGACCGTGATGGCAAACCGCAGACAGAGCAGTTTGATTATGTGCTGGCTGCAACGGGCAGGGTGCCGAATGTCGACAAACTGGGCCTTGAAAATACCGGTATAGAATTAGATGAGCGCGGTGTGCCACTGGCTGATTCACATACAATGCAATGTGGTGAAAGCCATATCTTCATTGCCGGTGATGCCAGTAACCAGATCCCGTTACTGCATGAAGCCGCCGATCAGGGCACCATTGCCGGTCAAAATGCCGGGCGTTTTCCGGATGTGCGTAATGGTCTGCGACGTGCACCGATTGCAGCCGTATTTAGTGATCCGCAAATCGCCATGGTCGGAGAGAGCTTTAAACAGCTGAACGAACGATATGGCAAATGTGGCTGCTTCGCGATTGGTGAAGTCAGTTTTGAAAACCAGGGCCGTAGCCGGGTCATGCTCAAGAACAGAGGCTATATGCACCTCTATGCAGAGCAGGGAAGCGGTTTGTTTTTGGGCGCCGAGTTCATAGGTCCTGCCGCCGAGCACATGGCGCACTTGCTCGCCTGGGCTGTACAAAATAAGATGACGGTACCACAAATGCTGGAGATGCCTTTTTACCATCCGGTCATCGAGGAAGGCTTGCGTACAGCGCTGCGCAATCTTAACGCCAAACTTAAATTTGGTCCGGATATTGTCCAGCACTGTATGGAGTGTGGCCCGGGCGCATAATACATATCCGGCAGTCCAGTCTTAACCTGACTGTAAGCTGCACACAAGTCGTGCCGATAAGGTTTATTGCTCATCACCTTATCGGCCTCAATGTTTTCCGCATGTCCTTAAATCGCATTCAGAGCCAAAGTGGTTACTCTGTGAATTAAGCAGTGGTACTATGAGTACCTCTTTTGTTCAACTATTCATTCAACAAGGGACCACCCGTGATACAGAGAATTGATACCAAACAACGCATGAGTCGCATCGTAAAACACAACGGCACTATTTATTTATGTGGTCAGGTGTGCAAAGACGCAGAGCAGGGCATTAAAGAGCAAACTGCCACCATGCTTGAGAAAGTCGACGAGCTGTTACAACAGGCAGGCAGTGATCGTCAGCATATCCTTTCTGCAACGATCTACATTAAAGACATGAAATACTTTAGTGACATGAACGAAGTGTGGGACGCCTGGGTTCCTGAAGGCCATGCACCTGCGCGCGCCTGTGTGGAAGCTGCGATGGCCCGGGAGGCTCTGTTAGTAGAAATTTCAGTAATTGCGGCCGAGATCAACCCCAGCTAAAGCAGCTTTGCTTTACCGGGCGCTACAAACGAAAAGCTTGGTCTGACTGAGCTTTTATACTGGCCACCAGGCATTGCGCCCTGACATATTTAGTGTATGAAAAATACACAAAAATCACATCTAAGATTCATTGTTAGTTCCTATATTTGATGCGACTTCATACGGAGTCGGAAATTATCATAAGGAAATATCATGAAAAAACTATCTCTATTAGCTGCATCAGCAGCACTTGTTTTATCTGCAAGCGCGAATGCCGCGCACTGGTGTGAAGCCTTTATTGAGCGTGTAGTACCAAACTCAATGGGCATTACAGTCTATTCAACCAGCGCTTATGACGGCCGTACACTAGATGTCATGTACAAAGATTACGACGACAGCAACTTCGGCGGCATCTATATGCGTGCTCTGGATGCGCAAAAATACCGCTACAAGGTTCGCCTTTACCCTGTAGAAGCAAAAGGTGAAGAAGATGGTGCGCGTTGTGACGATGGTGTCAAAGACTATCTGCGTACTATTTACCGCCCATAACATCTCGTATAAAGAGCAGGCTTTACCCAGCCTGCTTTTGTGACCCTGTGACTATTCTCCCGTTGCCTTAAACGCAGCATTGGTGCGTACATACAACAACACTTGCTGGTCCGCTGAAAAAGACATGTCTACAGGCTGGTGAGCTGTCACAAAACTGCCTGCGTGCAGCACCTGTCGAGCATTTTTCCGCTCGAAATCAAGCTGCCCCTGGATCACCACCGCTTTAAACTCGGTGCCTTCGCTCGACAACGTCATTTTCGTATTCGCAGGTAGGCGCAACAACACACCTGACAAGCTGCTTTTTTGCCACAGATTGGCCATTTCTATTCCGTTACCGCTGAGCTGAGTCGAGGTGCTCTGATCCTGCCAGGTCAGGTTATCATAATGAAGGTTAACGGGGCGCTCACCATTGTCGAACTGCTGAGCAGAGGGCTTCACCAGATAGGGACCGCTGTCTATCTCCAGATAAATCATATTCGCTGGCGCACTGGCTGAGGTAATGTGATCTTCACCGGCAGGCTGGGTCCAGAAAGAACCCGACGGCATCCACATGGCTTTGGCAGTGGGGTCGTCATTATGTAGTGATCCCTCAATCACGATACCGCGGTAAGACACATTGTGAATATGTGGTGGCGATGAGAAACCTGGCTCAAACCTGACCAGCATCCCGGTAGCACCAGAATCTGTTCTGTCACCCCACAAGTTGGCCGCTCTTGGGCTTTTGTCACCCCGTGCAGGATTAAGGTAACCCCACTCTATTTGCTCAGTGCTGACCACCTTAACCTTGTCTGTAGTGGTGTGTGCATCAGTAGCCAACACAGCAACTGGAATAAACAGGGTCCCAGCCAACAGGCTGTTGAGTGTATTGAGTTTTACCACGGTTATCGACCTCCCAGAGCAAGCGCAGATTGAATAAGCAACGCGTGTCATGGTAGACCCTATTGAACAGACAATAAACTGGCTAAAGATTGAAAGATTATCAAAAAAACAATGATAATCTTGCTAATAACTGTGCTTTTAACCCCTTTATCTACTGATCAACGTTATAAATTTGCTAAAGTCACCAGATACACCATTACAAGGACTCAATATGTTACTCAGAGGCGTGCTGTTACTGCTCACCTGCTTAACCTGGGCTACTCAGGCATTAGAGGTCGAGGATATTCGCTTTCATACACAAAAAAACACCCTCAAACAAATTCTGATCCAGTTTGACCAGGATATTGCTCAGCCGGGACAAGTACCGAGCCACGCACAACTGACGCATATCACACTCACTGATCAATACAAGCAGCAGTGCCGTTGGCGCTATGTGGCATTCAATAAGCTCAGTTGTGATATACACACAAAAACCAGTGCCTACAAACCAGTGAAAGTGCGTGTTGAAGCCGGGTTTCCTGGGCTGCACTCTCAGTTACAAAATGACCGAACAGCAAAGTGGCACAGTGCCAACTGGCCCGTTTACTTAGAAGAGCGTGAAGAAAAGCAGCTTCAGCTGGTTTACTCTGCTGACACAGAAACAGACAAACGCGTTGTATGGGATATCACGCACTCTCTGACCTTTAAGCTCAATGGTCAGTCTATTGTTCCAACGGCGCGACATTATGAGATACCCGATTCAAGACAAAGCTATCAGCTCAGATTTGACTTTGCTGAGTCGATAGACAACGGCAAGCTGGAGGTTGCATTGCCTGCCGGTTTTCAGCCAACAGAAACGCACCTTGCATTATCGGCCTCACAACCTATTCACTCCCCGGAGCAACGCCCAGAGCCTGAGGCCGAGTTTAAGGGGCTATTTTGTGCAAAGCCTTTCCCCACAGGGCCATCCTGGCAAAACGCTTTTAAAGCGCTCCCTCCTGAAGAGGCAGGCTCCTGTGCCCCAGAAGCACTGGCACTGGGCTTTACCCACAGGGTAGAGAAATTTTGGCTAATGGAGTCTGTCATATCAGCATCGATTGCCACGCAACCTGTGATAATCAAAGGCAACGCGCGTGAAAGCCACGAAAGTGACCTGTACTATTATCCCATCGCACTCAAAGGGGAAACGGACTACCAACTGGATCTCAGCGCACTGCGTTCAGACTCAACAGGGCATCCGTTTAAAAAAGCAGGTATGCTGACGCTGAGTACAGGACCCAGTAGCCCTTACTGGCATATCAGCGAGCAATCAGGCAGTGCTTATCGGGCACGTACCCCCGCAGCACTGTCTCTGAGCACACGTAATACAGCAGATCTCTCAATTCAATTTTACCCCGTATTTGAACTAGCGCAGCTGCATCACTGGCTACAGACAAAAGATAAATCAGAACTCCTTATGCCCTTGTCGGATATGCCGCATCATATGGATAACCAAATACATCAAACTAACTTGCCTGTCAGTGGCCATCTGAAAGACCGAAGTGGCGTACTGTTTTACGATCTCCAAGGCCCGGGTTCTTCCTCTGTTTATGACAATCAGGTAACAATGCGCCAGCTGCAGCAAACGCTGACCGCATCTGACTTTAACCTGTCTGTCCATCATGGCTCCGGTATTACCCTTTACAACACAGAATTTGATACCGACAAGGCCATCGCTGATGTCGATATTTACCTTGCCTGTGCGTCTTTTAGCGCGCCCAAATATCTTGGACAAAGTGATCAGCAGGGGCTGCTTACACTGCCTCCTGAACAGTGGCAGTCTTTACAGCCACAAAACAATGCTGACTGCTGGTTATGGGCCAGCAAAGACACCACACACGCCATGATGGCGCTCACGCCCCAATCTGCTGCGGCAATCAGTGGCGAGCTGCTTAAAAGCCAACCCATTTATCAGCCCAATTCAGCCATCGACTTGAGTGTCGTTTTGTATCGTCACACCAGCGACGGCCTGCAACCTGTGCTCGACAATATCGAACTCACACTACAAAGAAGAGGCTCCGAACACAAAGCTCGCCTGGCACAACAGTCAATGTCTGAGTTTGGGCTAAGACAATTTCACCTCCCCGAAGGCGTTGATAAGCAGGGCAGATATCATGTGCATGCCAAAGTATCGGGGACATCTCACTTTTTGGGTTCAATCTATGTCTCTGAGTTTATTCCTCCTGAGATAGAATTTACCTGGCAGCACCCTGACACAGCATATAAAGATCGGCCACTGAACGTCTCTGTGAGTGGCAAAACCATGAATGGATTTGATGCTGACAACCTTAGCGGTGAGCTAAAATACCGGTTTATTCGCTTTGGTTATTCAGATCTGCCCAGTGGCTGGCCACAAGAGTATGACTTTAGCAGCAGAAGAGAAAAGCCTGCGAGCCAGCGCAATAACGCCATTCCTCTTAGTACAAATGGCACGCTGTCTTCAGCTACTTTCACGCCAACTGAGACTTTGCCACTGGTAAAACTGGCTCTATCTGGCAGAGTGGTCTCGGAGCAAGGCGAAGTGCAATTTTTCAATCAGCAACTGACCTACTTATCCCGTGAGCACTACATTGGTGTCCGGGAACAAGACGGACAAGTACATATCATAGCCGTCGACCACATTGGCAATCCGGTGTCTGTGCCGGCCTCTGTTCATATGGAAGTTTCAACCACGGAACAGGGCCAACAACGCAAGGAACAGATGTTACTTTGTGAGATCCAGACACCCGCAACCTGTGCTCTGCCCGACAACGAGTCAGACTTTTTTTATCTGGATATTCGCAGCGGGAAGCAGGGTTACTTGTGGAGACGCACCGTTTCTCGCAGTGACTCTTCACCAGATGAAAGCGAATCGGTTGCACAATTCGGCTTAACGGGTAAAAAACACATAACGGCCGGAGCGGAATATACTTTCTCTGTAAACGCCCTCAGAAACGGCGAAATACTGGCTTTTATCACTGCCGGTGAGCATCAGTCACTGCGCACCTTTACAGTAAAAAAGGGAAGCAACGACTTAACTTTGCAGGTACCGCCCAGCTGGCTACCCGGCTTTCGGATAACAGCCGTGATGCCTTACTCGGACCAACACAGAGAAGCGCTACATCAACAGTGGCTGAGTGACGCCAGCGCTGCACAGCTCGAATGGCAAGCCTTGCCTCGTTTTACACAGGCGTTTTCTGCATCGGCTTTGCCAACCAAACCCGACATGCGCGGCCAGTTTGCCATCCTTTCCGTCGAGGTGCGCCCCGCTAACGCTTTGTCAATCAGGGTAGAGCACCCAGAAACAGTGGCAGCCAGTGGTCAGCTGGATATCAAGGTATCCAGCGATCAGGACGCGGATATTCAGCTCTGGCTGGTCAATGATGCATTGTTTAATATTGCCAATGCACAGGCAGGCGAGACACACCTCAATCGATTGTTTAACCGTGAAGGGTATCAGCAAAGCCTTATCAATGACTATAACCTGAGTGACAGACTGGTCGCATCGCAATTTATCCAACAGCTGGATGAGCAGCTTTTTAAAGCTCAATATGAAGCAATGATGGCATCATCCAGAGCAAGGGTTGTCCCGCCAAATGCATTGTCTCAGGCTCTGGCAGATACCATCTGGCAACCGGTCATCCCCCTTAAAGCTAACCAGACAAAAACGGTCTCACTGCAACTGCCCCAGTTACTTGGGCGCTGGCGTGTGTTTGTCGTAGCCCTGAATACACAGAGCACACAGACTTATACAAACACCATCACCAGTCATGCGGGACTGGAATATCACCTAACTCATGCAGCACATTTTATCCAGGGTGACAAAGCCATAGTCACCATTCGGGCAGAAAACCGACTGGGTAAACCATTACAGGATAAAGTGCGGCTCACACTCAACGGTAAAACGCTCGCAGAGCACGCCATTGAGGTGCAGGAGGCACGGTCGGTTGATGTCACACTCCCTGAGCTGCCACCGGGTGAATACATATTGCAGCTGCACAGCGAACGAATGGCATTCCCGCGACTTTCGGAGTTTAGAGTCAGCGATAGTAGCCGTATTGTGCAGCAGTCATGGCTGTTAGACCCTGCCCGCCAAAACACCGTGATACTGGCGGAGGGTGTACAGGTCGAATCAGCTGAAGCGCACTCCATTGAGCAGCTCGCCCCCAATTGGTCTGCACTACAGCAACACCATCAGCATTATCCTCATCAATGTTGGGAGCAAACGCTTTCCAGAGCATTGAGCTACAGTGTAAACCCCCTTGCCAGTGAACTTTGGCCAGAGGGAAAGCAGGTTCTGCAGCAGATGCTCACCAAGGGCGCAACTGAGAACTCAAGCTGGCAATTTGGTACGGGATACGCTTACTATCCGCACACCTACCCAGATCCTATGCTGAGCGCCTATACGCTGCTCGTCAGTCATTGGCTCAATAACAGCCCCCTGAGTCTGACTATCGATAAAACAATACCAGAAGCCATAAGCCAGGACTTGCTTGAGGCATTACATATAGCAGAGCACCAACGGCGAGCATTTGACGATGACAGTGCCGACTGGCAATGGTGGGCGCTGGCGCAAAGCCGACAGGTGACACTAGAGCAGGTACTCTCCTGGCGACACACCTTCGGTGTAACGGGCACTCGCAGTAATCTGTTACAACTATTGGCAATGAAAGCGCTCGGACACGAGCAGCCTGAACTGGAGCGTGCACTCACCCGGGTTCTCGACACCGGCTTTGAGGATCAAACTCTCAGTGCGCTGTCAGGTCCGTTGGAGCAATGTCTTGCTCTGCTGCTCACTGAGCGTGAGGCATTGAAAGCACAACTCAGCAAACTGGCCATCAGTCGTCAACACCGCCAGGGACATTTTGGCAATACGCTGAATGATGGGATCTGTGCGCTGGCCCTGCAAGACCACCAGCATAATGCAGCAGCCCCCGTATCATTGACAGCATCACCTGATGCTCAGAGCAACGAATATAAAATAAAGACACCTTTGGCAGAGCCCTACTGGTTAACAGTGCAAACCCGTCAGCCTCTTTCATTGTCCAAGACGCAGAGTAATGGCCTGGATGTGACTCGACGTTATCATATATACAGCAATGACAAATGGCAGCCCTTTGCAGGTCAGGCAATTAAGCCTGGCGATCTGATCAAAGTCACATTGGAGGTCTTTTCGGCTGATACACGAGCGCATGTCCTGTTAACCGATACACTGCCGGGCGGGCTGCGATTGCTCAATCCGCAACACAGCCATACTCAGTATAAAAACTGGTTAAAGGCGGACTCCCCGGATACCAGTTTGCTTATGCAACAGACATCACAAGGGGCACAACAAGTGCTCTGGCATCAGCCATATCTTAACGCCGGGACGACAACGTTTGAATATCTGGCACAGGCACAGGCCGGTGGCAACTATCTGGCGCCACCCGCCAGCGTTGAAATGATGTATCAGCCAGAGATAGCCGGAGACAGCAATGCACAGGAGGTACGCATAAGCACGCAACCCTGAGCATAACTCCATCAAACAGGCCAGATTGATAAAGTGGCAGACCTACAATTCACTGGCTTGCTTTGCCTCAGTTATATATTTCCAGTACTATGGAATTATATAGCTGAGGAGTACAACACTATGGATCTGGCATCAGCCGCAGATAAACTCGCCGAACTGGGGCACACAACCCGATTGAGCATTTTCCGATATTTGGTGAAAGGTGGCACACAGGGCGTCCCTGTTGGAGAAATACAGGCAGCATTGAATGTACCTGGCTCTACCTTGTCGCATCATATAAATCGCCTGGTTAAAGTAGGGCTGGTTAAACAACGCCGAGAAAGCCGGACGCTTTATTGCGTGCCTCAATACGACGCTCTGATTGGGTTAATCGGATTTTTGCAGGAGGAGTGCTGTGTCAATCAAGCCGATCAACCCGGCTGTGATGATGTGTTATCGCACGACTGTGATACTGCCTGAGATAACACATTAATCAACGTCACCTAGGAGCAACAAACGCCAGACTGGGCTTCGGGTGCGCCGGGAAATCTCACCTGAACGCGTCTGGCCGCGGCTTCATTACCAGCCAAAGATTCAACAATCGAGCGGACCTGCTCATAACCGGTCAGCATCAGGAAGGTAGGAGCACGTCCGTAAGACTTCATACCTGCAATGTAAAAATGCGCATCATTATGGGACAGTTCATCGACACCATGGGCACGCACCGATCCGCAGCTGTGCAGGTTTGGGTCAATCAAATGCGCAAGCTGTGACGGCGCTTCGACAATCTGATCCAGATCCAGTCTTAACTCTCGCAACATATCCAGATCAGGCCTGAAGCCAGTGGCAACGATGATGTGATCTGCCTGTATCTCAGCCTGGGTGCCAGCCACCAAAGAATCGATCTCCAGTCCATGGTCAGAACGCGTGATTTGTCTGATCTCTAACTGAGGAAGCAGTTTTAGTGCACCGCGCTCAATCGCTTGTTTTGCTGCCAGCCCCAGCTGCTTGCGAGCCGGCACTTTATCGTTAATACCTCTGCCCAGTAGTTTATCTATGTTGTTTTTTCGCATTCCCCAGATCACCTCAGTGCCCGGTTCAGCGGTTTGCAGTTTCAGTAAGTCCAGCGCAATATTCATTGCAGAGTGACCCGCACCTACGACCAATGTTCGCTTATTCATAAAGTCACCTCGCTGCGCACCCAAAATATCCGGAATGCCATAATGCACTCTGTCCAGATTTGCCAGCTCACCCGGCACAGGCAGGCCGTCTAACCCCAATGGATTGGGTGTTGACCAGGTGCCGGAAGCATCAATCACAGCGTCGCTATGCAACACCTGAATTCGCTGTTCATTGCGACTATGCACCGCGAAACGAGCACGGTCGCGACCTTGCGTTGTGTGCTTACTGATCCCCTCTTTCGACACTCCGAATACCTCTGTGTTATAGATGATCCCTTCAGCAAGCTCAGGCAGCTGCGACGCAGGTTGCAAGTACTGCTCAACCACCTCCTGACCAGTTGGGATAGCATTAAGATCGACGCCTGGCCAGCCATGTCGATTAAGCAAGCTTACGACGGCGTCGTCAATCATATAGGACCAGGGCGTAAACAAACTCACATGACCCCATTGGCGCATTGCCGCTCCGGCAGAGTCACCTTTTTCAATGATGGTGGGACGTATGCCTTTTTCGACCAGTCTCGCTGCAGCGGCCAGCCCGACAGGTCCGGCACCAATAATAATGACGTCTTTGATTGGTTTCATATCAGATTACCTCTTGATTGAATGTGTCCAAGTCTCGCTGTCGTTCAGGCTCACAGCGCAAAAAGGACGTGCCATAATTTAAAAAATAAGCGTGTACAGATATCCCGCAGTGATCGCCATCCCAAGCACGACACTCAGAAAAGCCAGGATCATCTGTGTTCTGAAGATGGATTTAAGCAAAATGACTTCGGTCAGGCTGGCACCCGCACTGCCAATGATCAGTGCCATAACCGAGCCCAGTGCCATGCCTTTTTGCACTAAACCGGCACTCAGAGGGATCACTGCCGAAGCACGAATGTAAAGGGGGATACCAATCACGGCCGCAAGGGGGATTGCGTACCATTTATTCTCACCGGCATACTCAACGATGAGCTCCGTCGGAACAAAACCGTAAATGAATGACCCTATGGTGATACCAAGCAACAGATAAGGCAGGGTAGTGCGAAAGTCTTTCCAGGTGGCGTGCCAGATCCGCAACCAGCGATTTTCTGCAGGCTTAGCTGCCTCATTCGAGTTTAGCACTGCACAACCGCGCTTCTGGTTAACAGACATTTGTGAATCAGCAGGGACGTCTGCACAGCCGGGTTTGTCTGCCTGATTAGCACTACAAGCAGATTGGCTGACCGCAGCCTGATAGGCTTCGTCCCGCACATAACGTTCAAACCCCAGCCGCTCCAGTGCATAGCCAGACACCACAGACGTGACAAGTGCAACGGCAAAATAAAATAGCGCCACATCGAGGCCAAATGTCACTATCAATAACCCGATAACAATGGGGTTTAACAGCGGGCTGGAAAATAAGAACACGGTAACCGGCCCAAACCCGGCGCGTGCCTGCAACAGGCCTTTGAGAAAGGGTATCGTTGAACAGGAACAAAACGGCGTGATGGCGCCCAGCAGCGCAGCAATCATATAACCCTTGCCTTTACGTGCACTCAGGTTTTCCCGGACCTTTTCTGGTGTAATGTATTCCTGCAGCACACCCACTAAATAACTCACTACAAGAAACAATACAGTTAGTTCCGCAGCGAGGAACACAAACATATCGGCCGCTTCTTCAAGCATGACCTGCATTTCTGGTGACATACGTCTCTCCCGATCTAAATTTATATTTCTAGTATTATGGAAATATAAATTTAGATCAATAGTTATTTCTATAAATGCAGAAATATGGGATTTAAAACCAGTCTTGCCCTATGCGCGTCATATCTCCAGCGCTTTTAACCAGGCCATAAATACCTTCAGGCGGGTTATCCGAGCCGAGTTGGGATCATAAACCAGATAACGTTTTACCGAGTTGGGGTGGGGCAATTTAAATGGGATCACCAGCTCGCCACTATCGAGTTGACGCTGAAACAGATAAGGCACTGCCAGCGTGACACCGTGACCATTAGCGACGGCACTGAGTGCCATATCTGTAGAGTTCACATAGGTCCAGTGCGGGTGTTCAGCATAGCCAGGCACTCTGTGTGCCTCAAACCACTGGGGCCAGTCATAAGCACCAGACTGCTCTAGGGCGACCAGCCAGGTCGACAGCAAATCGGCAGGCGCCGCTAGTGGCAATGATTCAGCAAGCTGAGCGGAGCACACAGGCAAAACAGGCGATGTGCCAAAGTATTCACACGCTAACATCGTCGGCGTGTGCTTTTCTACTTCAGTGCCAAACCGGATCGCCAGATCAATGCGGGCGTGTTGTAAATCTTCAAAGCTGGCGGATGAGTGCAGACGAATGCGGATCTGCGGATACAAACTCGCGAATTCCTGCAATCTGGGCATCAGCCACAGGGTATTAAATGCCTGGGTAGAACTGATGCAAAGCTCGCCCGCCAATTCTTCCTGACGTAAACGATTTATACCCTGACCGATCATCGTTAAGGCAGGTGCAATATGTTCGTGCAAAGTTTCACCCGCCTGTGTGAGCTGCATGTGTCGGCCGGTCCTGACAAACAGCCGCTGTGCCAACTGCTGCTCCAGCAGGCGCATTTGCTGGCTGACCGCCGCCTGAGAGATGCACAATTCAGCGGCTGCCAGACTGTAGCTTTGATGTCTTGCCGCACACTCAAAGGTCACAAGCAAATTCATATTTTTAAACACGATAGGGATGCTTCCGAGCTTCTGGAAAGCCGTATTATAAGCTCTGCTTATAATAAATGTCGATTTTTATCGTTGGTCTTTTATTTCTCGCAAACGCACTATGTCGCCAACAAAAACAAACATCTGGAAAAGCGAGACGATATGCAACACTTCACACAACTACATCAACAAACAACCCCTCTTTTACTGGCGAATGTCTGGGATGCTGCCAGTGCCAAAGCGGCACAACAAGCCGGATATCAGGCAATAGGTACCTCCAGTGCCGCCGTCGCCAGTGTGTTGGGCTACGAGGACGGTGAACAGCTCCCTTTCGACGAGCTTCACTTTATGGTCAGCCGTATCGCCAGTGTCACCAGCTTACCACTGAGTGTTGATATTGAAGCGGGCTACAGCCGTGACCCACTACAAATTGCAAAACATATTCAGCAACTTGCACAACTGGGGGTAGTCGGGGTTAACCTTGAAGACAGCCTGGTTGGCTCAACACGTACGTTAACCCATGCCGGTGAGTTTGCTGAATGTTTAGCGTCTGTACGCAGCTATTTAATCACACAGCAGACAGACATTTTTATCAATGTGCGCTGTGACGCCTTTTTGCTGGGTCTGGAAAACGCGCGCGAGGAAGCATTACATCGGGCTCAACAATACCAGCAGGCTGGGGCTGATGGTTTGTTCTTGCCCTGCATTGTCAAGCCAGCAGATATTCAGGCCATCACAAGTGCGTGTACACTGCCGCTGAATGTGATGGCGATGCCTGATTTACCCGACATCGACACCCTAGCCGGGCTAGGCGTTAAACGGATCAGTATGGGCAACTTCGCCTTTGAGGGCATGCACACTCATCTTAACACTGCGCTTGAACAGATCCGCTCACAGGGCAACTGTGCGCCCTTGTTCAGCTGATCCGTCAAAGCGGATACGCGCCGGCCAATGCTCGGCCCAGGTATGGGTTGGCGTTTCTTGTTGCACTGCTAAAGCCGCAACCAAAAAATCCAGAAAAACCCGTACTCTGGCAGGCAGGTATTCACGTTTGGGATAAATCGCAAATACCCCGCTCTCTGGCAAAGGCGCTCTGAACGCAGGGTAGAGTGACACCAACGCCCCACTTTCCAGACCCGCCTTAGCCAAAAAATGCGGTAACTGAGCAAATCCCAGACCATCGGCACATAATTGTGCCATGGCCTCGCCATCATCGGTTACATGGGTACGATGCAGGTCGCAGAGCTGATAATTTCCCTGCTCATCTGGCAGAAAAATCGGTTGTAGCTGCTGTGTTTCTTTGATCTTAAAGCCTATCCAGGCATGATTGTCAAAATCGCCTCGGCTGACAGGCGTGCCATGCTGTTCAAGATAATCCGGCGAAGCACATACCAAAAAATCCATCGGACTCAGACAGCGAGCCACCAGACGACTGTCTTTGATAAACCCTGTACGTAACGCCACATCAATATCTTGCTCGATAATATCCACATGCATATCGTCTAGAGATAACTCCAGTGTGATCTCGGGATAACGCTGACAAAACGCTTTAAGTAACGGGCGCATGTAAAGGTGACCATAGCACACGGCGGAATTCACCCTTAACCGTCCTCTGGGTGCGTCATTGAGTTGTCTGAGTTCATCTTCACAGCTGGACAGGGCCTGAATGCTCGAACGTACGGTGTGTGCATAATGCCGCCCGGCAGCGGTGATCTTCAATTGCCGGGTGGATCGCTGAAATAAAGTTACCCCCAGCTCCGCTTCGAGGCGACTTACGGCTTTACTGATGGTAGAAGGATCTGTATTACAGACACGCGCTGCAGCCGCAAAGCTTTGTTCCTCACAGGTTGCCAGAAACAAGGTCAGTGATCTCAGTTTATCCATGATAGTCAGTCCTGTGAATTGGGTAAACAGCGTCGATATTTGCACTATATCAGCAATTATTCATGAATAGTATTCACGACTCAATGGCAAAATCGCTGGTTTTTCCGTCTCCCGGAACCTCTTAGAGTGATGACAAAGTGACTCAGGAGACGACACACTATGTTACAGCACACTGCAAACCATGCAGAAAACTCAGGGATCCGTTATTTTTGCCTGGCATTCGTTGCCATGGCCGGACTAGCCTATCTCAACTTTTTACCCGCCGTTGTGGATGCGCTGGCAGGGGGGATTGGTTTTTCCGCACAGCAGGCCGGTACTTTGGTGGCCAGCAATGGGTATGGCGCATTACTGGGCAGCATCTGCGCTATCTTTGTGGTTCGACATATTGCCTGGAAACCCGCTTTACTGTTCACCTTCATCGCATTAGGCGCTATGGAGCTTAGTACATCAGCATGGAGCACTTATACAGGTTTGCTGGCTTGGAGATTTATCGCCGGGGTACTGGGCGGCTTTAGTGTCGGTATATCATTTGCCATCCTCGCGCGCTTAACGAACCCGGACAGAGCCTTCGGCACCTTACTGTTTATTCAGTTCAGTATCGGCTCTATGGTGATCTATGCCGTACCGGCACTTGAGCGCCTGCTCGGTGACTACGCCGTGTTTTATATCATGGCTGCGCTGGTGTTTATTGCATTGCTCTTTTTGCCCTTGCTGCCAGCCTTGCCAGCGGTACATAGCCCAAAACAGCATTCAAAACGTCTGCATTTAACCGCCAAAAGCGCCCGGTTGCTGCTGGCGATGCTGTTCTATCTGGTCGCGGCCAGCGGGATCTGGGCGTTTGCGGGCCAGATGGGTCTAAGTGCAGGCCAGTCTCAAGCCCAGATCAGCCAGATCATTGCGCTGACCGGTTTACTGGGGCTGGCAGGCGCGTTACTCCCCATTCTGAAATCAGGTCAGGCACACCGCACCATGTATTTATGTGGCGGTATTTTGCTTTCTTTTATGGCTGCCTTACTGCTTATTTATGCGCATTTTAACCTTGTCTACATGCTGGCCCTGGCACTGTTATTTTTTTCCTGGCCCGCCGTGCATGCCTACCTGCTCGCCCTCATCGCAGAACAGGATAGCTCAGGACAACTTTCATCCGTCGCAGCCGTAGTATCCAGCGTAGGCGTGGCATCTGGCCCACTCCTCGGTGCGGCGCTACTAAGCAACGATATCTACACCACTATGCTGTGCACCTTTGCAGCCCTGTTTACCCTTTGCCTGCTCTTGCTACAACGCCCGTTAAAAAGCCCTGCGCAGCGTCACTCACAGCTAAGTGCACCTTCTGACCAGGCTTACCAAACAACCAGGAGTATCCGATGATCAAATATCTACTGAACAAAATGCTCATATCGATGCAAAAAAAGTATGACTACGACGTCGCGTATATGCAGGACATCCTGTCCGCGGATCTAAGCGCCTTTTTTAAATACCTGAAATTTCAGTCCATGGCGGGTTATCGCGGGGGCCTGCCTGCGGCACCTTTATATGCCGCCAGGTTACGCGCCATCTTATGGGACGACTGTGGCCCCTGCACTCAGCTGCTGGTCAATATGGCACTGGAAGCAGGTGTGCCTGCGGCGCAGGTCGGTGCAATCGTCAGCAAAGACCTCACTGCATTACCTGATGAACTCGCTCAGATAGTGGAATTTACCGATCTGGTGTTAGCCCATGATCCCAGTGCCGATGACATTCGCCCGCATATCCGTGCCATGTGGGGAGATCAGGGACTAATTGCGATCGCGTTTAGTATCAGCTCTTGTCGTGTCTATCCGGCCCTTAAATATACCTTAGGGTATGGCAAAGCATGCAGCCGTGTGGTCGTGAATGAGCAAACGCTGACGCCGTCTGACAAAAGCCGTTCAGTAACAGGGTAGTGTTATGCGCAATCAAATCATCACAGCCGTCGCCGTTTTTCTTGGACTGGCGGCGCTGGCCAATGGCGTGTTGATGCTGCTTTACCCGCAACAATGGTACTGGAGCGTGCCCGGCGTGCCTGACAGGGGGTTCTATAACCAGCACTTTATACGTGATATCGGTATGCTGTATATGCTGATTGGAGGGGCATTCAGCTATGGCGCTTTTTATGTCCGCTACCGTTTTCAGCTGTGGCTGTTTCCCGCTTTATGGTTGAGCAGCCACGCGCTATTTCATTTTTGGGAGGTACTGATCGGGATCTGCGGGCCGATTTTTCTGTTAATTGATTTCGCGGGCGTCACCTTACCTGCATTATTGGCGCTGGGGTTGTGCTGGCAAGTAAAGAAGGCAGAAAAAGATGCATAACAAATACGCATTATTACTCACCCTGCTTATCGGTTGCGGGCTCGGTGTGCTGCTCCCGATTACGCAACCAGTGCAACCAGACACCGTACAGGCCATGATACAAAAAGCCGAACGCCCCCTGGCACCATTTGAGCTGCAAAGTGCATACGGCCAGTTTGATCAACACCTGCTGCAAGGGCAGTGGACACTCGTGATGTTTGGATTCACACATTGTCCGGATATTTGCCCAACCGCATTGTCCCGCTTAGCCGCGCTGGAAACACAGTTAACAGCGCTTTCCATCCGCCGGCAACCCATATATGTGTTTGTGTCCGTCGACCCGGGAAGAGACTCCATCACAGCACTCGAGACGTATGTACGCCATTTCAGCCCTTCATTTATTGGCATTACCGGTCACCCCGACCAACTTAAGTCACTCGCTCAAAGCACTGGTGCACAATTTCAGGTAATTACAGCCCCCGACAACTATCAGGTTGCGCACTCTACCATGATCTTTTTACTTGATCCGACCGCAACACTGAGGGGTCGATTCGATATAAACCAAGATCTGAGAGAACTCGCTCGTCAGCTGTCCAGCTTTATAGACTGAGTAAGGAGGTAACAACATCTGTATGATTAATACTCAATTGACAGCGGTGTCACTGTTGGTATTTTGATGTTTCTATTTAGGGTTTAGCTGTCCCCTGATAGGAGAAAGAACGATATAAATTTAACAAGGAAAAAAGGATAAAGTTATGAAAAAAGTATTGCTATCTCTTGCTATGTTGGCGCTGTCTGGCACAGCAGCTGCTGCTGATGAATGTGGATACTGGGAGACCTACTATGTTAAGAATTGCTCAGTTGAACAATCTTACCCTGTGACTATTTGCCACTTTTACACCGATTACCCTAATCAGGGAGCACCAAACAGCGTCACAACCAACTACGATGGCCATGTTTCTTGCCCGGCGTCATACCTGTGGTGGGATCTTGATCGCACTGAGCACACCACCAGAACACGTGTAATTCAGGATCCAAACAGCTGTGTCTGGGAAGCAAAGCGCAGATGGGTTTTCCATGACAACGCGCCAGGCTACTGCCGCTTCTAAGGTCAATGTGTAAAGGGGCTTTACGCTCTTTGAAAATGAGCCAAAGTATTACAGGCAAAGAAAAAGGCAGCCATTGGCTGCCTTTTTTCGCGATTAATTCGCTTTCTTGATCGCTTTTTTCAGCTTTTTGATTTTCGCTTCATGTTTTGCGATCTTACCAGTACGTTTCTGTACTTCTTTCTTTAGCTTTTTAACATCAACTTTCTTAGCCATCCTGATCTCCTTTGACCGGTTTCTCTTGCTCTGGCTTGTGCTTTTTCACAAACCGCTTAATAAACTTTCTAATCTCGCGGGAAGAGGAGGTATCAAGTTCGTTGCACAAGGCGACAAACTCATCTCTTTGCGCTTTATTTATGCGCACAATTAATTGTGCATCTTTGTTGTTAGCCATGCTCTGCTTCCTGCATCGGAGGTATATCAGCCACCTCTGTGTATATACAACGTATATACATTATGATTGCGTGTCAACCCGCTTAAGCACATTTTGTCATTACACCTTCGCAGAGCAACTAACATCAACGGCCATATACGTCCCCTATATGTCTCAAACCGGCCTCTTTCGGTGCCATAAAAATCACTACACTGCACACAGAACACACCATCAATACACAAACAGGACAGTACACCATGAATAAAGCACTACTTGTAATAGATACCCAGGACTCGTTCTACCACACTCCTTATTGGTCCGTTCGCGACGTCGCAGACTTCCAGCACAACCTGACTCAGCTGATAGCAGCATTTCAGCGTAATCAACACAAAGTGATCAAAATTCTTCATAGTCGTGACGACGTGCCAGACAGTCCTTTCAATCCAGCCTCTGGCTTTGTGAAGCCCATGGCATTTCTGGATACGCCATTTGATAAAACTTTCCATAAATCAGTACACAATGCTTTTACCGATACAGGGCTTGCTATGTGGTTGAAAAGAAATAACATAGACTGTGTCGCTATCTCGGGCATTCGCACTGAACAGTGCTGCGAGACCACCGCCCGTGTTGCGAGCGATCTGGGCTTCCAGGTCGAATTTGTCACCGATGCGACCCTAACGTTTGATATGCAACATCAGCCGAGTGGTCAACGCTTGAAGGCCGACGAAATCAAGGTCCGTACCGAACTGGTATTGGCTGAGCGTTTTGCCAAGATCTGTACGCTACAAGATTTTGTGCTCTAACTAAGGAAAAGGGAAAATGTCAGCACCGCAACAGTTTTACTTTGTTCTGCTAAAAAACACCCTACCACTCGATTTGGCAGGGCCATTGCAGGTGCTACTGGAGGCCAGGCGTGCAGGGCAATTAATTGATATACATTATATCAGTGCCGAGCGCGAACAGATAATAGATGGCGGGCTGATGCTACATCAGCTCGACCCTTTACCCAGCCAACTGGATGCCAACGATGTGGTGATCTTACCCGGCTGCAATGACGCTTTTGCCACCTATGACAGCCCGGCAGGTCTAGTTACTCAGCAATGGTTAAAAGAGCAGGCCAGATATGACCCCTACATTTTGACTATCTGCTCAGGCGCAGTACTCGCAGCAAAAGCAGGGCTTATCAACAATAAAGCCTGTACTACACACTTTGCGCTGATTGAACGTTTCCGTCAGACGTTCCGAGCCAGCAAGGTGGCCGACAATCGTATCTTTGTACAGGACGGTAAGCTTTTTAGTAGTGCAGGTATTAGTTCAGGCATAGACATGACACTGCACTTTGTCTCATTGCAGTTTGGTGAGTACATTGCCGCCCGGGTTGCCAGAGAAATGTTAGTGTACTTTCGTCGCAATGGGCAGGATCCTCAGCTCAGCCCCTGGCTGCGACATCGCAACCATATGCATCGAGCTTTACACCAGGTCCAGGACTTAGTCTGCAGTCAGGTAGGGTGCTCACATAGCCTACAAACTCTGGCAAGTTCGGTCCATCTCTCAGTTCGCCAGCTTAGTCGGCTTTTTAAACAAACCCTCGGGATCACGCCGGGTGAGTATGTCAGCAGTATTAAGGTAGCACATGCCAAAGCGTTATTATCCGGAAGCAGTATTCAGATAGAAGCCATTGCTGAGGCCTGCGGTTACAGCAGTGCTCGTCACTTTCGGCGGATCTGGAATCAATACGAACCCCAGTCTCCTTCGCAATACCGTCAGACTCACCAACAGTGAGAATTACACTGGCCTAAGTGCCCTTTACACTTTAAACTCCGAGTTTTCAGATAACTAAAAATAACAACATGGCCGTTTTAGACATCCTAACCGCACCTGATCCAAGATTGCAGGTGAAAGCAAAACCAGTCAGTGATATCACATCAGTACAACCACTCATCGACGACATGCTCGATACTTTATATGCAACCAGCAATGGCATTGGTCTGGCTGCAACTCAGGTTGGCCGGGATGAAGCAATTGTGATCATCGACTTATCGGAAGAACGTAACGATCCACTAATCCTCATAAATCCGGAAGTGATCAGTGGCAGCAACAAAGCTATGGGTGAAGAGGGGTGTCTGTCAGTACCTGACTACTTTGCCAAAGTAGAACGCTATACAGAGGTTACTGTAAAGGGGCTTGACCGTACCGGAAAACCCATCACAGTACACAGCGATGAGTTTCTGGCCATTGTCATGCAACATGAAATAGATCATTTGTCGGGCAACCTGTTCATCGATTATCTGTCACCGTTAAAACGTCAAATGGCCATGAAAAAGGTGAAGAAATACGTGAAAGCACAGAGTAAGCAAAGCGCCTAAAACGACCAATCTGTCCAGATATTAGCCAGCGATGTTTAATTTAACATAAATACTGGCTAAGACCGGTTCAGGCAGCGCTACTCAGCCATTGATCAACCTGTGCTTTTGCCCGCTCAGTCGCTATTTCACTGCCAATATGCGGCATACTGATCCCATATGCGGTGATCACCTTAATATCGGCGATGCCAATAAAGCCCAGCACCTGCTTAAGATAAGGCACCTGAAAGTCGACAGCTTGCATCTCAGGCGCTGCCATATCCGCACCCGCACTGGCGATTATCACGGCTTGTTTTCCTTGCAACAGCCCCGCTGCTCCCTGCTCTGAATAAGAAAATGTCAGACCAAAACGACAGATCTGATCAATATAGTTTTTCATCAGACTAGTGACACTGAAGTTATGCATCGGAGACGCAAAGACAATGATGTCTGCCTGTTTCAGCTCTTCAATATAGAGTAATGATGGCTGTGCCACTGCGGCTTGTTCAGCTGTTAACGCATCCTGATCACCATAAAAGCTATTGAGGATCTGATTGTCATAAACCGGCGCCGGTGTTTTGCTAAGGTCACGCACAGTAAAAGCCAGGCTTTCATTCTTATTTTGCAATTGTGATTGCAGGTAGTCGGCAATTTCACTCGAAATGGAGAATTCATTTGCCGGACTAGACTTTATAATAAGCACTTGTTTTGTCATAAAAATAATCACATAAAACTAAATATATCATGTATTATGTTGTTTTCGTGTGCTATGAAAAAGAGTGTTAAACACAAATCAGTTTTGTCTTTATGGCAAAAATAAACTAAATTCACTGCTATGAATGGCCGTTCGGATCACTATGGATAAACTCAGAGCACTGCGCTATTTCAAGCGCATCGTTGAATTGAACAGCTTCAGTGCGGTTGCCGAGGAGTGCTCGGTACCCGCGTCTTCCGTTTCAAGACGCATTAAAGATCTGGAAGCATCGCTGGGAGTAGAGCTGGTAAAGCGGACTACCCGCCATGTCAGCATTACTGAACTTGGCCAGATCTACTACCAACATATCAGCGAGCTCCTCGGTAAACTGACTCACGCTGACGAACTGATCTCACAGAGTTTTGATAACCCAAGCGGCACGCTAAAAGTCAGTGCACCGCCGGGTTTGGCGCAGGCGCTGCTGGTTCCACTGTTCAGGCGTTTCCGACAACAGTTTCCCAACATTCTCCTCGATCTGGACTACACCAATGAATACGCACTGTTTGGTCAAGATTCGGTCGACCTGGCGATAAGAGGCGGGCCTGTCGATGACGCACGTCTTATTGCCAGGCCACTTATCCGCAGCGGCTTTACGCTCTGGGCTCAAACCCAGCTGGCTGAGAAACTCAATGCTGAATTTGGCACTTCAAACTGGTCGCTAAAGCAACTTTGTGATTGCCCGGCGATTATGTTTCGCAGCAAAACTGCGCTCGTTCCCTGGTGGGTACGCCAGGGCGACGAGTGGCAGTCGCTCGATACCAAACCTGTGCTGATCAGCAATGACAGTGCGACCTTACTGGACGCACTTGAACAGGGGGAAGGGCTCTTACTGGCCCCGGACTGGTTGATCCCACCACGCCTGGAAGACAAGGTAACCCCGGTCGCGGCGCAACACACTCTGTCACCTGGTAAAACACCGGCAGTGGAAATCAACTTAGTGTACCAGCACGCCAAGTACCAGCTCCCTAATATAAAGCTCAGTGTCGACTTTATTTGCGAGTATATGCACGCACACAAGGCCGATATGGTAAAAACCTGATCCAAACTAACCAATTGATTTATATAGATTGGTTTCGTCTTTTAGAAAAATAAGGTGGTGTATATCAGCGATATCAACAGATCAATATTTTACTAACTATACCTAGGTGTGCGCCAAATTATGGAAGTCGCAAAACTGCGACACAAACCATTCAATTTTTGGGTCGCTTTTACGGGTGCGATGCCAATATAACTTAAGCTGATAGTTGGGGACCGATAGCGGTGGAGGCTCTGGTTGGAGCTGTAGCCTGTCACATACCTGCAAAGCATAACGCTGTGGCATAGTCAGCAGCATATCGCTGTCGGGCAACAAAGTCGGTGCCATCAGCACGTGAGGCGTGGTCACCGCGATGGTTCTGGATTTCTTGATTTTGGCCAGCGCTTTATCAACAATTCCCCGCCGCTCATTCCAGGGAGCAACCAGAATATGCGGATACGCCAGGAAAGTGCTCAATTCAAGCGCTTGGCTACATGGATGAGATTGACAACGGACTGTGACGTAAGCATCTTCAAACCAGTTAAGTTGTGCCAGGCTCTCCGAATACTCCTGCTGATGTGCGAACCCGCAAACCAGATCCAAAGCGCCTTCTTCCAGTGCCTGCTCAGCAATACGCTCTTCAAGCTGTACAAACCGTATGTTCAGTTTTGCAAATTTGCAGATCAGATGGGTAATAAAGGGCCGCAAACACCAGGCAGTATAATCCGTGGCAGCAATCGTCAATGTATGCACTTCACTGGCGTCAAACGGCCTGGCTTCTTGTAACCCTCGCTCAAGCATCTGCAAAGCGGGTAATACCGTTTTAGCCAACTGGTGCGCGTGCTCTGTTGCAAGCATACGGTTGTTTACCCTCACAAACAGCTCATCTCCCAGGCGTTCCCTTAGCCGGGTCAGTGCATGACTGCAAGCAGACTGGCTGAGATTGAGTTGCTCGGCAGTGTGCGTGACAGAGCCATTTTGATACAAAGCAGCAAATAGCTTAAGCAAGTTCAGATCTAGATTAGGTAGCTGACTCATTAATAATATACATTTAGTACGTGCAATCTATGCACTTTATTCATTTAAAATTTGAGCTTACACTGGGCACCAATCATGTCAACTTTGGAAGTCATTTACCAATGAGTATCACCATTCGCCACGCACAGAAAAGCGACGCCGCAACCATTTTACACTTTATCAATGAACTAGCCGTCTACGAAAAAGAGCCTGATGCTGTGCTCAATACTGTCGCTGATATTGAACAAAAACTGTTTGGTGACGATGTACGTGCCCATGCGCTGATCTGTGAGCAAGATGGCGAGGCGATTGGCTTTGCTGTGTATTTTTTCAATTATTCGACCTGGCTGGGTAAATATGGCCTTTACCTGGAAGACCTCTATGTATCTCAGGATCAGCGTGGGCAGGGCGCAGGCAAAGCCCTGATGAAGTTTTTGGCCCAGCTGGCTCTGGAAAAAGACTGTGGCCGCTTTGAATGGGTCGTACTCGACTGGAACAAACCTGCCATCGACTTTTATAACAGTATTGGCGCAACACCACAGGACGAATGGATCATCTATCGTCTGACAGGTGATGAGCTCAGAGCGTTTGCCGAGCAGGAGTGATTTACTGAACGGAAAAAGAAACCAGTTCTCGGTTTAGCTGCATCATATAAGTCAACAGCGCCTGTTCGCCATTGACGTCACTGACATAACGGGCGCGAACAGGAAGCTGTGCGATATAGTGCAGCACATCATCATCCCAATTGTATCGCCACAGCTTTCTGTCAGGGGAAACACCATATAGTGCGCCATCGTGCAACGAAAAATAGGGTCGCTCCAGCTGTTTTGCCAGGCCACTCACTTCTTTATCTCCAATCCATATTCTGTGCTCTTTATCTAGTACAACGATCTCTTTATTTGGTGTACCAACCGCCCAGAGAAGGTCACGATCTGACACTTTCATGAACCGACCATTGTGAAGATGCAATTGATAAAGCCGCTGTGCTCCTAACTCTGGTACCAATACCAGCAGGGTCTGTTTGTCAGACCATTGCAGAATTTCCAATACAGGATATTGAGTCTGGATATGCCGGGCACCTCCCTCAAGGTCGTATACAAGTACGCCATCTTGTGTCGCAGCCGCAAGGGCACTCCCCGAAGGCGACCAGCTTATAAAGCGGGATGTTATTGGTGCATTTGGCACCTCCAAAGGATAGCTAGTTTGCCCATTGGACAACCATACCTGACGTTTGCCTGAGCGGGTGGAAGTAAATGCAACTAACTCTCCATCTGGCTGAAAACGTGCCGCCTCATCGCTTAAGTTAGAGCGCAGTTGAGGGTAAAGCGCTGGCTCATCAACAGAGTTTGTCTTGAACGAGAACATCCGAATATCTGTATCGGCATAAGACTCAGTGACCAATAATGACTGACCATCCGGGTGAAAATGTGGAGCAGATACCTTATGACGAGTTGGGGTCGGCAACACACTTAATCCCCCCTTTAAGGTCAGGTGGTAGAGTTTGCCTGCTATCTCAGCAATCAGAAATCGCTCTGACGGGCGAATGCTCACTTCCACGCCTTGTACAGCTGATACTGCAGGTGGAAACTGAAGACGATGCTGAGCGAGTTTCTCACCCGAACTCGATAACAGCACCATGTCGTGCTGGTTATTACTGTCCATGCCAAGCACAACAAATTGACCGCGCTTTGGCAGATAAGCATATTCATATATCAACATCCCCGCAGGGCTGAACAAGGACACAACTTTCCCGACTTGTGAGCTATAAGTGGCCAATCGCACCTGGTTGTCTGAATACTCCTGCAAAAATGCCACCGCTCCTTGTTTTAAGCCAAGTACTTTTCCAATACGCAGGTGACTTGAATCAAATACTGTGTCCCCACCGCGTGGCAGGGGCTGTTTCGCAACCATATTAAAGCGTTTGATAGACCAGCGCTGCTGTGCCTCTGAATCTGACTGACACTGACCGCGAGCGGAAACCACAATGTGTGTGCCATCCAATGACCACCTTGGACGCCCATACACGCCGGGTTCCGAGCTAAGACGAAATGTTTGCGCACGTGTCACATCTTTAACCCAGATATGACTGTGGCAAGCATCTATGCTTCGCAGAAATACAATAAAACGGCCATCGGCAGAGAAACTGCCATACATTTCTGCGCCGTCACTGCTGGTCAGTGGAGTACTCGCTGTAATTTCAATCTTAGCAAGATTCGTTTGCTTTGCTCGCCAACCTTCTATACTCAACCCGGCTAAGATGAGCCCTCCAAGGATCAATACGTGAGCCAGATATCGCCGCTTTGGCACACTAGCAAAATCATCACCAACAGGCAGCTCCAGACTATACCCGCGTCGCGCGTGTGTTCGGATCACACTTTGTGATTTACTGTCTTCTCCGAACGCTTGACGTAACTGGGATATACACCGCTGCAGGGAATTAGGTGACACGACCCTGTTGTGCCAGACAAGCTCGGTCAGAGTTGAAAACGCAATCACTTTGCCCTGATTTTGGATAAGCACATGCAACACCTCCATCGCTTTAGGAGGCACAGAGACAGTGCTATCACCATGAACGATTTCGTTGCGTGATACGTCAACAAAGTATCGACCAAGTCTATATTGCTTGTTTTCCATTCCCTACCAGCCTGATAATAAAAGCATATAAATCATACTGATAAATGACACATAAGCAAATTGGCGTGTACTCCACGGTCAACATTCAGCGAAAAATCAGCCACGGCCTCTTCACCCTTCCACACTTCGTATTTAAGCTGCTTCGTACACAATAACAAAGGACTATCCATCTATGCGCATATTACTTATCGCTATTTTACTGGGACTATTCTCCCAATCACACGCTGCACCTGCCGTCTCTTTGGCGCCACTGGTTACAGGACAGACACTCACAATAGAATCAGATATATTGGATGAAAAAAGAGAAGTAACTATTTACTTACCAAAAAACTATAACCCAAAAATACGGTATCAAACGCTCTATATTCTGGATGCGGAGCATTACTTTGAACAAGCTATCGGCGTGACAAACGCCTTGCGCAACACACGTCAAATTCCAAATGTGATTTTGATTGGCGTAAAAACAAAGGTCAGAGTCAGAGATTATCTGCCTCCTCTTCAAGGTCCTGCGCAAGGGCATATGCAGTCTCATATTACTGAGCATTTTCCGGAATTCGGGAGTGCGCCCAAATTCGCTCTGTTTTTAGAAAACGAGCTGATCCCCTGGGTTGAACGAAACTACACCGTCCACCCAACTCGAACCCTTGTTGGCCACTCGAACGCTGGGGTATTTGGCATGTACTTGCTGTTTAACCAGCCAACTCTGTTTGCCAACTACTTGTTGGCAAGTCCGGCACCGTGGTGGAGTAGGGCGCAAATCAGTCAACTGGTTGCGCAATTTAAAAACAGCGGTTCCACACGCCACGCCAATCTATTTTTGGCGCTGGGAGAGCAGGAGAGTCAGGGCTACTATGCGTATATGATGAATTTAAGCGCTCAGCTTCACAGTCACACACCTGCGGGCCTGCGTTGGCAATTCAAAATAATGCCTGGTGAAGGCCATAGCAGTATCGTCTTTCCGTCGATGCTTTCAGGCTTACCTTTTCTGTATCAAGAGTTAATTTATCCAGATCTTAAGGAAACGGCTAAATATGGCAAAATTGTCGACGTTCAGGCCTATTTCGACACGCTGTCAAAGCGTGATGCAACACACTACCTTGCGCCGCAATCAACGCTGGCAGACCTGGCCCATATGCAATTTGAATTTGGCCGCAACAAACAGGCTATGGCAACCTTAGATTATTTTACCACCCTCTACCCGGAGTCGGCGTATGCCCATCAAAGCCAGGGGCTGGGGTATATGAAGATGGCGCAATATAGCCAGGCCGTTGTAAGTTTTAACACGGCACTGTCGCTGCTCGATGCGAACCACATAGAGGATCAAACCGTCTCTGACTTTCTGAATGAAATGGTCACAGCAGCCACAGAGAAGCTATCGCTTTAAACATATTTGGCTTGCATTTCCTGAAGCTCAGGAGGCAACTCTACGCCTTCACGCTCGGCGATGGCAAACATCGCCCGCTGTGTGAAGCCGCCGTAGATGTTGCCGTCTTTGTCTGTGATCTGCCAGTCTTCAACGTCATCAAAGTGACAGGTGTAGTTATGCGCGACCTTCCCCTGGTGTGTGACTGGAGGTGTAACCAAAAACACGCTGAGTTCATCGCCTTTTATGCTTTCAACATGCGCGCCAAGATGCTCCGAAACGCCACAGTCGCTTTCAAAATCTAATTTGACAAAGGCATCCTTAGGAAACTGACGGTACAGTGTTTTAAATTCTTCCAATGACGCTTTAGCATCTGCCACAGCCTGAAGTAACAAGGGATCGTTCGGATCTGTTTCCAGCGCTGGATAATCCTCTGAGCTAGAGCTATAGCGGTTATGCAGCCAAAAAGCCAGCACAATAAAAACAACAATCAAACCCCAGTACATAACCCCGGCTCCTTGTAATTGCGACATCTGTTAATTTGAGCTTAGCAAAACAATACGCAGGACAAAAGCCGGTATTGGGAATATACCGGCCAGGTTTTAGCCCGATCCACCAGGAAAGGGAAGTCGTATCAGTTAGCTCGATTTAGGTGAGGCGCTGCTACCAGCCAAGATCCCGCCATCTACGTTCAGTTCGATCCCGGTCACATAAGCGGATTCATCTGATGCGAGATACAACACGGCATAAGCAACATCAATGGCACGCCCCATATGACCAAGCGGGATGTCGGCAGCAATGCCTGCAATAGCCGCATCGCGGGCTTCTCCTTCTCCCAACATAGCATCCCACATAGGTGTTAAAATGGCGCCCGGATGCACCGAATTACAGCGGATAGGGTAATTTTGCTGTGCGCAGTACAACGCAACCGATTTACTATGATTGCGCACCGCGGCCTTGCTTGCGGCATAGGCTGCGGCGGCAGGGATCCCCACAAGTCCAGAACGCGAAGAAATATTCACGATACTGGCCGCACCGGACGCTTTCATCAAACGAATACCGTACTTACAACCCAGTGCAACACCATCGCTGTTGGTTTGCTGTACGGTATGCCAACTGTTCAAATCCAGATGTTCGGGATCATGTGGCCCGTGCGTTTCTAAAAAGCCCGTGATCCCAGCGTTGTTAACCAGAATGTCGAGTCGACCAAACTGGTCTTGCACAAAGCGCTCAACACTTTGCCACTGTGCTTCTTCGGACACATCCAGCGGGTGGAAATACGCATTTTCACCCAACTTCTCACAAAGTTGTAATGCCTCATCGGCGTTTCTATCCGTAACAATGACGATTGCTCCTTGCTCAATAAAGCATGTTGCGACAGCCGCACCAATCCCCCGGGCAGCACCTGTTACAAGGGCTATTTTATTGTCTAGTCTGGCCATAATATTCTCCGTTAGTTGATTCCTTTTAAACTAAAAAGGGTAGGCAGAGTAACCAACGCACAGTTGCAGTCAGGCGGACATAGAAAGCCGCAGCAGAGATATCATGCAAAACACAAAAGTGGGATAACTTGAAATGATATCGAAGTACCAAAACTGGCGTGTGGACACCCTGCTAATACACCATGCATTACGCTCATAGCTATGAACGTCAATCATAGTGCTCTGTTCAGCTTTGTATATAATTTGCTGATTTATAGCGTTAGCAGTTGTGATAAACCACTGGCAGTCTTGCTTACTTCAATTTCTGTGATCTCGTAATTCGCCAGCCCGGCGAGGTAAAAAGGGTCGTTATATAGAATTGCTTCTAACTCAGTTTGGTTCTTTGCCTTAGCGAAAATCATACCCCCGGTTCTGGGCACTTTTCTGCCAGACGCTAAAAACACACCTTGCTGATAATACTGTTGTAAAAACTGAATATGTGCAGGCAAATGCACATCAATTTCTTCTAATTCAACCGTGTACGTTATGTTGACGATAAACACTCTGTACCGCTCCTTGCGCACGTTATCAGATAGGCTGTGTCAAAAACCAACACAAGTGTATAAGTGCACAACCGTTTTGTAAACGGTCTTCTTCGATGTTTACCTTAAGCGAGATGTTATCGGACGCGCTTAACTTTTGGCGCAATGTTAAGTAAGAAGCTGTCTTTATTGACCAAAAAACCACAGATGCTACTGATTACAATAAAAATCCCATACATAGATCCTATGTACACCCAATCATTATTCTCAGCCAATAACATTACACAGGTGCCGTCATTTACGAAAAAAACATTCAGTACAGAAAATACAAATACGCTGCGATAATAGATTAGGTTGCCAGTATGGCTTGCAAAAGAAGAAAGGAGTAAAGCAAATAAGCCCAGGTAAAATCCAATGACCGACAGTGCACCAGTTTGATAACTAGGATATAACGCCAACAGGGAGAGAACGATGGCTGACCAACCCGAAATTCGATATAACATGTTCAAATCCTTTGAATATAAATTGTTAAAATTTGTAATCCTAACTCACCCCAAATTATGAGCTATACAGTACCAAATAGCAACCCATATGAGTTAATTCATTTTCTAAAAGTTTACATTATAGTACCAAATGCCTTTTATACTCTGGCTTTAAAACGTTTAAAAATCACCCAAAACTTCTCGGACACGGTTTCTTAATACCGGTATCACATCAGCCTCAAACCAGGGTCGCTTTCGCAGCCATAATTGATTGCGAGGACTTGGATGAGGAAGCGCAAGCTGTTTAGGTAAACTCGATTGCCAGCCAGAAACGGCCTGTGACACGTTAACATAATCGGTTAAATGATAGCCTTGTGCATATTGACCAATTAATACAGTAAATTCAATATGCTCAAACACCTCAAGCAAAGGGGCACGCCAAGTTTGTGCACAAATTTTGGGAGGAGGTAAATCACCAGATTTTCCCTTGCCAGGGTAACAAAAGGCCATAGGCACAATCGCAAATAAGGCGGGATCGTAAAACTGAGTTTCAGTCACACCCAGCCAGTCTCTGAGGCGTTTTCCGCTGGCATCGTTAAAGGGCTTACCCGTTTTGTGCACAGTCATGCTCGGAGCCTGACCTGCAATCAGTATTTTGGCAGTGGGCAGTCCCTGGATCACAGGCCTTGGCTCAAAGGGCAACTCACCCCGACATAAAGTACACTGCCGGACACGCTCAATAATATTCAAATCAGGTTCCCCTTATCGCATCTTATTACCTGGCCAGTATATCAAGGGTCTATCCATTTAAAGAATACCCGCCAGCGTGCTCATAAAATATGCGGTATCTGATTTTTGGAATTTGATATTCCATCTGACATTAATATTTGTACATTTAACGCATTTGCTAATGATAATTACTGTTATTTATAGCGCGATTCAGTGATAATTCGCCTCCCTATTTTTGACCAAAGAACAAGTATGCCGATATCGTCTTACTTTGCTTATTTTACTGCCTATCGACTGAATGTCGTTGCCCGCTTTGCAACGGCTATTGTCGGCGGCTACGTGCTCACTGCGCTGTCCATCAGCCTGATGAGCTTGTTGTTGCCTGTTTCTAGAGTTGACGCCGTATTATTCAGTGTGTGCCTGAGTGTGCTCATTCACTGCCTTATTTTTATTGCTGTATTTGCAATAAAGCCACTACGCCTCCTTTGCGGTGGATTGCTGCTGCTTGCCACATTGCAATGGATGCTGATCCTGATATTAAAAGGGTAACTATGAAAGACAGTTTTTTTCGCTCTATGACCTGGTTACATACCTGGGTTGGGCTACTTTTTTGCTGGCTGCTGTGGTTGGTATTTTTTGCTGGCACACTGAGTTTTTTCCGTCAGGAAATTACTTTGTGGAGCAAACCTGAATTGCATCTGCACAGCAGTGAAGTGCAAAGCTCGCAGCAGGCACTGCTGAATTATGGCTTTGAACGCCTCAATACAGAGGCACCTGACGCAGCGCGTTGGTGGATCAGTCTGCCTTCTGAGCGCAATGCTCTGTTACGCGTTTCTCACTTGCCCTACCCAGAGCCCGGTGAAAAAGCCAGCTGGGTAAACCACAATCTGGCGGCCGACAGCAAGGTACCTGTGACACCCAGAGAATCCAAAGGAGGCAGTTTCTTTTATAGGCTGCACTTTGACTTACACTATATGGATCGCACCACAGCACGCTGGATAGTATGTCTGGCTAGTTTATTTATGCTGGTCGCTCTGATCTCTGGGGTAGTGATCCACAAGCGTATATTTAAGGATATGTTCCAGTTCAGAGCAGGCAAGGGCAGCCGCAGCTGGCTGGATGGCCACAATCTGAGCTCTGTGCTGGCCTTACCATTTCACTTGATGATCACCTACACGGGTCTGATCACACTCATATTCACGTTATTCCCCTATCCGGCGCAAACCGTCTATGAAGGTGGGGTAAAGGAATTCAGAAAAGAATTCTATCCGGAGCGGCAACGCCCAGATCTGAGCCATCAACCTCTGACCAGCCCGGCATTTACCCAGTCTCTGGATCACTTTTTTACTAACTGGCCAGAACAACCCATTTCACGCATTATCATAGATCATCCCCGGGATGCGGCAGCTGTCATGAAAATTTACGGCGCAAATCGCAGTGAGATAAAAGACGAGCAAGCGGTGTGGCTGTACTCTGGTAAAACAGGCGAACTACTCAACACCGCTCATCTGGAAGACAGTGCAGCAGCCCAATTGTATGGCGGTATGATAGCCATGCATACTGGTCGCCTTGCTTCCCCGGGCTTGCGTTGGCTCTACTTTTTATGTGGCCTCGCAGGCTGTGCCATGATTGCCAGTGGCTGTGTGATGTGGGCAAAGCGATTAAGGGAACGTCAAAAGCCGACGCAACCCGTCAGCTTTGGTCTTAAGTTGGTGGAATCACTCAATCTCGCAGCAATTATGGGACTGCCACTGGCAACCGCTGCATTCTTCTATGCTAATCGCCTGATCCCCGTAACAAACAGTGGTCGAGCTGATCAGGAGGTACTGGTGTTTTTCCTTACCTGGTTGGCCACCACTCTGTTTGCAGCGAAGTGGCGTAACACGCAAGGCTGGCGTACGCTGGCACTCGTCAACGCCCTGGCCTGGCTAACACTACCACTGTGCAATGCGCTAACAACTCAAGGCAGTTTAATTAGTTACTTAAGTAATGGACAGTGGGCACTGGCCATGTTCGATACTATGGCCTTGCTGGCCGCTGCGGTATTTTTCTGGCAAAGCAAACAGCTTCAGTCTACACAGCCACCACAGCGTGTCCGCAGGGAGCGTACTGCATGATGTATCTGATCGCTACCTTACTGTGCTTCACCAGCTTCATGGCCTTCGCACTGGCTAAAACACCACACTACAAAGCCGTGTTTGGCACCCGACCAGAGCATGCGCTGAGCCAGCGCTACCTGGTTGCTGCCTGGATCATGCTTTTACTAACCCTGGTGATAAATGTCAGTCAGGCTGTTGGATATGGCAGCCTGATGTTTTGTGGCCAGATGGCCCTTTCTGTGCTGCTTCTGGCCATCTTACTCTCTTTTCGGCCAAACTGGATGAGATCACTATTTTACCTACTTCCGGCCGCCATATTCCTGATCACTGTGTCACATGTCGCATAGAAGATTGAAGGGCTGAACTTTATTCAGCCCTTCAATCTTTTTATATATCATGTAGATACGAAAAATAGCTCTCAACCAGAGCGCACAATTCAGAGCAAATAATTACCAAGTTGCTTAAAAACCCCCCGCCCATCAGAGCGATTTCCAGCGCAGCACCAGCCAAATAAAACCCTTACTTAGTAAAAATGCTAATCTCTTCACACTGCCTGAACCCATCACTTGGTAAAATCATGATCTCATCCTTCTGAGTTTCTATTTTAGTTGGTAAAAATACGATCTGAGGAAAGCTGAGTTGGTAAACCTGTGATCTCTGGTGCGATCCTACTGCAGCATAAGTTAGTAAAAATATGATCTCAAACTGGCGGCACCATGTTTTATCACTCATTTATAAACCACACACCACCAGTAAAAGCAGATAACAGCCAATTTCTTAACCTGAATCAGCCACGGAACTTCATGAGTTGGTAAATTCGTGATCTGAGTCCAATTCAGTTAGTTATTTACTGATCTGAATACTGACCAAGTTAGTTAAATCTTGATCTACAGGGAATCATAAGTTAGTAAAATTGTGATCTCTTGACTGGTTAGCAGGGCTCTACACTCCTTCACACATTGAGTTAGTAAAAACCCGATCTCCATTGACAGATCCAATCCGTTCTACGATCCGTTTAATACCCTCATAGAATAAAACGAACGGTTAAAATGGAGTACAGGTGAAAGTCTTAATTGTCGGCGGTTCAGGTGGAATAGGACAGGCACTGGTTAAACGTTTTGCCAATATGCAGCCCGATACTCAGGTATATGCGACATATAGAACCACACAGCCAGCTATCACCTTAAACAATGTAAGGTGGATTAAGGTCGATGCGAGTCAGGAATTCGACGTCTGCGACTTAGCAGAGCAGGTTCAGCAGGTCGATATACTCATCAATGCCACCGGGCTGCTACATACCCCCGACAAACTACCAGAGAAGTCCATACAGGAATTCGACCCCGGCTTTTTTAATGAAAACCTGCTGGCAAACACAGTGCCGACCTTACTGTTGGCCAAACACTTTGCCAAAGCGCTCAAGGCAAAACACCCGACTTATTTTGTTGCACTGTCAGCCCGCATTGGCAGTATTTCCGACAACCGATTGGGTGGCTGGATCAGCTATCGCAGTGCCAAGGCCGCCCTGAACATGGCACTAAAAACCATCAGTATAGAATGGCGTTATAAACTGCCAAATTGCTGTGTATTATCATTCCATCCGGGTACAACTGATACCGCCTTGTCAGTCCCTTTCCAAAAAAATGTGCCCGCAGGCAAGCTGTTTACTGCTGATTTCGTGGCAAAAAGTCTGATTGACCTGATACACAGTAAGCAGGCATCAGACAGCGGTGGGTTTTACAGCTATGATGGTTCGGCGATTACCTGGTAACCTGCCATCAGAGTGTAAACGGTCCGTACATCTGCACGTGCCCGTTCAGATCGTTATGCACACTAATATAACGAGTCCGGGGCCCTGTCTTATACAAATAATACACCCTGCTATCAGAGGCCGCTTTATTAGCCACAACACATACCTGCTCGGGCCGAACCTTATACGTTCTGTTCGTTTTGGCCTCTTCAAAATCGGCGCTAAGGATCTGCTCATAGACAAACCGTTTGTCTGCAGCAGAACAGTCAACCATACCAGCCATACCCTTAAAGGAGGCCAGTAATCCCATAAATAGCAAAAATCTCATGTTTAGTCGCAAATCGCATGCTTATTGGTCAAAAGACCCATAGAATTAAATGAAAACTATTATCATTAGAGGCTTATATGCATATTTCCGCACGCGTAATCGCAAGCGTCATGCTAATCACCACAATGTTGCTTTACTCACACGCGGGATTAGCGCAAACCACACAGGTTGAGGTTTACACACCCAGTGCCACAAAGCAACCCAGGGTAATGACCCTTAGCGGCTCAGTCGAAGCCAGACATAACGCACAACTGGCCAGTCAGGAGTCTGGACTAGTAGAAGCTTTGCTTGTTGATGCGGGAGACACCGTCAGCAAAGGCGATCCATTGCTAAAGCTGGATGCCACACTGGCAGAATTAAATCTGGCACAAGCCAGGGCCGGTGCGCAGGCTGCCGAGGTTTCGGTCAATGAGGCACAGCGTCTGCTTGATGAAGTTGCAGCCCTATCAAAAAAGCAAAGTGTGGCACAAACGCTGATTGGCGAGCGCACCGCAGCACTGGCCAACGCGAAGGCTGAACAGGTAAAACAACAAGCACTGGTTGCCCTGGCACAGGAAAGACTGCACCGTCATACGCTGTATGCCCCCTTTACAGGTGTAATTGGGCAACGTTCTGTGGATATGGGCGAATGGGTCACACCGGGCAACCAGCTCTTTACTCTGGTCGCAGAATCAGACTTGCGCATTGTGGTCAATGTCCCGCAGGAGTACTTTCCTCTGTTACGTTCAACCGCCAGACTGCCGGTTATGGTTACGCCTGATATCAACGCAGCTAAGCCCATCAAGGCTGAGATCAGCCGCATCGTTGCCGTCACAGATCCATCCAGCCGGACCTTTACGGCACACATAGATTTGACCGATACCATGATGGTCCATGCTCAGTTTACGCCAGGCATGTCGGCCCAGGCGGATCTGCTCCTGAGTGCACAAGACAGTGCCGTATGGATCCCCAAAAAGGCGGTTAAGCAGCACCCGGATGGCGGCAGCAGCGTGTTTATTGCCGACAACAACACAGCTAAACGAAAAATGGTGACCATCACGGCTTCACGACCAGACTATGTTGCAGTAACAGGCCTGACAGGTAATGAGTCGGTGATCACCACAGGTATAGAGCTGTTAAAAGAAGGCACACAACTGCAAATCAGCGCCAGAGCAGGGAATCTACAATGATTGAATCAGCGGTAAAACGCGGCACCCTAGTGGCCGTGGTGGTGCTGATCACCACCATTTTGGGCCTGGTATCAGCTTTGAACATTCCTGTACAAATGATCCCAGACCTGGAAGTAAGAACCATTACAGTACAAACGGGCTGGCCCGGCGCAACCCCGCAAGATGTGGAAAAAGAGATCCTGATAGAACAGGAGCGCTATCTGCGCAGCTTACCGAATCTGCAACGCATGATCTCATTTGCCGAGATGGGTGAAGCCACCATAGAGCTGGAATTCCCTTTTGGCGTTGAGGTCAACGACGCCCTGATCCGGGTAAACAATGCACTCAGCCAGGTGCCCGCGTATCCCGAAAATGTCGACCAGCCTCGGCTGTTTTCCAGCTCCTTTTCCAGCAACGCCTTTATGTTCTTCCTGCTTAAACCGCAAGCCGGCAATCCATTACAGCTGGACATGGATCTGCTGCGGGATTACGCCGAAGACTACATTCGCCCACGTATGGAAAGCGTCACAGGCGTCTCAGAAGTTCGTATTGGCGGAGGTGCACAACGACAAATCCAGATCAAGGTCGATGCAGCACGTCTGGCTCAGCGTGGTATCAGCCTGAGTGATGTCAGAACCGTGATCCGCGACCGTAACCGCGATACCTCTGGCGGTGATATCGAAAGTGGCGAAAGCCGTTACCTGTTGCGTGTAATTGGCCGCTTTGAGCAACTTCATGAGCTGGAAAACCTGATCATCAAGCGTGATGGCAATGCCAATGTACTGCTCAAAGATGTTGCCAGCGTCACTCTGGATCACTTCGAAACCCGCGGTGTGAGTTATTCAAACGGAGAGCGTACTTTACGTCTGTCGGTGCGACGCGAAAGCGGCTCCAATGTACTTGATATCAAAGAACAGATGCTGCCAGTGGTTGAGGAAATTAACCAACAGTTGCTCGTGCAAAATGGCCTGGAATTGAAATTACTGAGCGACGATGTCCGCTATGTAAAAAGCTCACTGGAGAACGTCTGGACCAATCTGGCGTTAGGCGCGCTGCTGGCCACTCTGGTGATGTACTTCTTCCTGCGCTCCGGGCGCGCGACACTGGTTGGTGTGATGGGGATCCCATTATGTACCATCGCTGCCTTTTTTGCCCTGATGAGTTTTGGCCGCACCATCAATGTTATCTCTCTGGCCGGAGTCGCGTTTGCTATCGGCATGACAGTGGACAACACCATAGTGGTGTTAGAATCTATCGTTCAGGCCAAACGTGAAGGGATCAGCCGACGCTTAGCTGCCATCAACGGCGTGAAGGAAGTCTGGCCTGCAGTACTGGCATCAACCGCCACCACGGTATTAGTTTTCGCACCGATTTTATTCGTGCAACAGGAAGCCGGCCAACTCTACTCAGACATTGCGATTGCCATTTCTGGCGCCATCATTGCCTCCATGCTTGTGGCCATTTTTGTCGTACCCGTTGCACTGGCAAACTTTGGCAAGCAGCAAGATCTGGAAGAAAAACGCCAGGTTGAACTAGGTGCCTACTGGCTGAAGTTATCACAGCTATTTACCCGCACAACCATCCAGGCACGTATTGCCAGCGCTGCGTTTATCGTGGTTATTATGGGTCTGGCCACAACCTTGATGCCCGCTGCCGAATATTTGCCTGAAGGTGAAGAACCTAAAGCGTTCTCAATGATGATTGCCCCTCCGAACTACAACCTGACCGAAATGGAAAAAATAGGTACGGAGCTGCGCGCCTATTTTGATGGCTTTGTGCAAACAGACAACGCTGATTTTCTGGCAGGGAAGACTGATATGCCGCCACTGGAGTACTACTCCATGTCAGTGTCAGTTGGGCGGATCTGGTTCTTAAGTGCCCCCGTTGAGCCAGAGCATATTAATCAGATGATGAATGCCATTACAGATAAATTCAGAAGTTACGAGGGCATGCGTGCGTTCTCTGCTCGGGGTTCGATTATTTCCAGTAATGATGGCGGTACGCGCGCTGTGGCGGTCGATATTGCCGGTGCAAATATCACGGACCTCTATAGTGCAGCAGAAGCTGTCTATGCCGAGGCGGATAAACTGTTTGATAAGCCGCAGATCAACTCCGACCCCAGATCACTGACACTCGACCAGCCACTCATCGAAATCCAGCCTCGCTGGGCACGACTGGCAGAACTGGGGCTGGATAATAGAGACTTTGGGTATGCCGTGGCTGCGATGAGTGATGGTGCTTATGTAGATGAGTTCATCCTTAATGATGATAAAGTCGACATGTTCCTGTTCAGTGGCTCAGGCAATCGCCAGACCATAGAGCAGCTCTCCACAACACCTATCATCACCCCCAACGGACAGGTGCTACCGCTCAATGCGCTGGCCGATCTGGTTGAAAGTAAGAACAGTAATTCCGTGCGTCGTGTTGATGGTAACCGGACCGTCACCGTGTATATTATCCCGCCAAGAGACGTTGCGCTGGAAACGGCTGAACAAATAGTCCGTCAGCAGCTGTTACCTAACCTCTGGCAACAGGGCAAGATTGCTCAGGGTATTAAGGTCAACATCAGTGGTGCAGCAGATCAGTTAGAGGCCACCAAAGCATCTCTGTCTGGTAACTTCGTCATAGCACTGGTACTGAGTTACCTGCTGTTGGTGGCCATTTTTACCCACTGGCGCTATCCGTTGTTTATACTGGCGACCGTTCCTTTAGGTATGGCCGGTGGTCTGTTAGGGCTGGTGACCGTTAACGGCATTAACAGCACCTTGTCGGCCATAGGGCTCAGTGCCTTCCATCAGCCATTTGATATGATCACTATGCTGGGCTTTTTGATCTTACTGGGCACTGTGGTGAATAACCCCATCCTGATTGTCGACCAAACTCGTCGTTATGTGATGGAGCAGGGAATGCAGGTTAAAGAAGCGGTCCAGCAGGCCGTGGCAAAACGCCTCAGACCAATACTGATGTCAACGACCACCACCATTTTCGGCCTGGCACCTCTGGTACTGATCCCAGGAGAAGGAACCGAGTTGTATCGCGGTGTGGGAATTATCGTACTCAGTGGTATTTTAGTTTCAACGCTGCTCAGTCTGACCTTTTTACCGGCACTGCTGGTTGCTGTTATTAAGGACGAAAAACCGGCCTAAAAAGCAACCCAGCCCGGCGCGCAATGCGTTGGGCTGGGCTGGGTTGTTAGGTTTGCGTCTGGCCTAACTGGCCACTTATTTTTTCTGTGTGGTGGCCAACCAGACCAAGCCTATGATTGCCGTCATTGCCAATCCCGAAAGCAAGAAGGGATCAATAATCAGGGTATCGTTAAATTCAAACTTACCAGCTGAAATCTTTTTCCAGCCCATAAAGTGCTGATTCGCAGCAACAACCGCGCCAAAGAAACCAAATACCAGTGCGGCATATTTACCTACCCAATGACGTGCAGCCCCTGTAAACAAAATAATGCCAAGCAGACCAATGACTGTGCGTTGGACACGGCAATAAGGACATACATAAACGGCCCCCATTAACTCAACCGTCCAGGCAAGAACGGATACTCCAATGGCAGCGAGACCCAGCCACTTCGCATAGCGGGTATAGGTTTCCAACTCAAATAACATATATTTACCTTTCTAAATCAAAAAGCTAAGCACACTGCAGTCTGAACTGGCTAGCGCTCGTACTCCACAATCGAGATATACTATCACATATTCACAATAAGAATAAGTAAGATTATTAAGCTATAATAAGGACAATGATAATCGATAGCTTAAGTGGCCTGAGCGGCCACATTAAGATGGCTTATCGCTGATGGGCTCGTCCGGTGTGCAAGGCAACCATTAACACCAGCGCAAGCACATCAATTTGAAGTGCATTCAAAGAAAATACGTCGGAGTTACCAGTCAAGCGGACTGTGGAAGAAAATAAAATACCAAAAGAAAGTTCAAACTCCTTTAGCCAGGTAAAACCGATTTGGATCCCACCGAGCCCCGTATACTTGTAGTTCAGTATTCCAAAAGAAAAACTGACAACCTGTAACCCCTGATTCAGTATCGATAACCAGTACCACTTTACCTGTTCACTAATTGCGGTATAACCCGCTGCAGCGCTGAGCACAATAAACGGCACACTGATGAGTGACTGCCAAGATGTAAGGGGTCCGAATATCAGCCCAACTATCATCACAAACGCAGCAAGCAGCTGTATATAGCCTATGACCTTCACACGCGTTTCTGCACTGTGCAGTGTTTTCTCCGTCCATTGCTGGGGTCGTTCAGCTTCCTCCCGGCGCGCATCTATCGCAGCAATCAGAGCTGGGTAATTCTCTGAATCGGGGGGTATTTGTTGCAGTTCTTCATGAAGTTCAGCCTGAGTATACTGAGAGTAATCAACTTTTATCATTATTATGTAACCCAAATAGAAATAATATCAGATGGTTGCGCGAGTGTACTCTATTTACCCAAGTTCAGCAGTAAGTATCGTTTTGGCCATTCGACGTGATACTGACGACTCAATCATAATTAACCGCATCTGGCAGACATAGGGTGCCCGTCAGCATATTGGATCAAATCCCATAAATTCCCATACAGGTCCTCAAATACAGCTACCGTGCCATAGTCCTGCACAGCGGGCTCACGAACAAAATGAATACCCCCGGCTTGCATCGCTTCATAGTCGCGCCAAAAGTTGTCAGTGCTTAAAAACAAAAACACGCGGCCGCCAGCCTGATCACCAACAAAGCGTTTTTGTTCGGGTTTAGAGGCTTTCGCCAGCAATAAAGCAACACCATGAGAATTAGGGGGGGCGACCACCACCCAGCGTTTATCTTGCTCCGCCTGATAGCTATCCTCTATAAGCTCAAACTTGAGTTTACCGACATAAAAGTTGAGCGCTTCGTCGTAGTCGTTGACCACCAGTGCAATGTGCGCAATATTCTGTTTCATAGTGACCCTTGAGTTTAATTGTGCGGCTGGAATTTTTTGGTCATACCCTGGCTCTTCGGTGCAACCAGTCGATACCCCAATTTTTCGTAAAACACCGGCTCATCAGAAATCATAGAGACATAAGAGCCGGGCAACGAAAATAAATCTTACAATATCACAATAAGTCGTATTGAACGCGCTCTGGCGCCTTCTTAAGTGGCGTCAACCCCCTTTACATTGCATAGTCCAGCATATTTGACGTTGCGCGGTATCTGCTAAATAGGCACACTATGACGTTGGATATAACACTAATAAAAAACATTTTTTCTGCTCAAGGATCCTGATAATGAAAACAATAATACCCAAGCTCACAGGCGTACTCGGTGGTGCCATGATCATGTGCCTAAGTGCACGATTTAGCTATGCAGCTGAAACGCAGGTCATGTCATCCGATGCATTACTACTCACTCAGGTTCAGATTGTTGATGTCGACCAGCAGGAGATCCGCCGTGGTGCCGTGCTGATTGAACAAGGCAAGATAGCCGCTGAATACCCTGTGCCTCCGGCCAATTTTAAAGGTCAGACTCTAAATCTAAATAATCGTTGGCTAATTCCTGGACTGATCGACATGCATGTTCATGCGTTTGGCAACCGAGCTCCCCATGCTAAATCAGATTTTGCCGGCACTGAAAAGATCTCCCAACGTGTGCTGTATGCCGGAGTGACCGGATTTGTAGACTTATTTGGCCATGAGCAAGGCCAGATAGCTGCAAGACAAAAACAAAGAACAGGCGCATTTTTGGGTGCCGATATCTACAGCAGTTTATCTTGTCTGACCGCGCCAAAAGGCCATTGCACAGAATACGGCCTGGAAACACGCACTATGTCGACCCCAGAAGAGGCTATCGCTCAGGTGCAGAGTTTGGCCAAAGCCAAACCCGATGTGATTAAAGTGGTATATCAGCCCAGTGACGACCAGCCTTCGATTGATAAGGCCACCTTTGCTGCCATCGTCCAACAGAGCAACAGACTCGGGATCAAAACCATCGTCCACCTTAAAACCTGGCAGGATGTCATCGATGCCATCGACGTAGGCGCCACAGCATTCACCCACATGCCCGGCGCGCCGATCCCGGCAGGACTGGCAGATAAAGTTGCAGCAGAAAAAATGGTGGTGATCCCGACCATGACAGTGCATACCGATCTGACAGACTTTCTGTTTGACAAATCAGTGGTCGCCTCAGAGCTGCTTCAGGCCATGACAACCCCAGCCATCATTGCAGGTTACCAAAGTGCAGAAACAATGAAAAAGTGGGGAGACAGAGAAGCAAAGTGGCGTAAGCTGGATGCGCAAAGAACCGCCAACCTGGCCGAATTAGTTAAAGCCGGCGTCACTGTTTTAAACGGAACGGACGCCGGTAATTATGGCACCATTCAGGGCTACTCAGTACACAGGGAAATGCTTAATTTAACCGAAGCAGGCATGTCGAACTGGCAGGCGCTGGCAGCGACAACCACACAGGCTGGCACATTTTTGGGGATTAACAACAGCCTAAAACCGGGCGCCCAGGCAAGCTTTGTGATACTTGACGCCTCACCGATAGAAGATATTCAGAACACCCAAAAAATCCACACAGTGATCCATCAGGGCCAGGTGGTTGACAGAGCCCAGGCACTTAAAAACGGATTTTAATCTCGGGTGCCGCCTTCATAAAGCGGCACCTTTCATCAACAGGTACCCTTTTAATGCACCGTCTATATATTGGCCTGCTGACAGGCCTTTGTCTTTTTATTTGTACGCAGCTTCTTTACCCAAAAGAACAGAATAAAGCCGAGCATATCAAAGTTGCTAACCCCGTTGTCGAACAGGTTCAGCACCCGGACCTGACGAATACAATTGTCAGCACGACACGCCAACAACCCGAGCAGGTGCAGACCGAGTCAGCCGAGGCACTATTTAAACAAGCCATGCAAATACGCCAGTGTCGCAACGTACCGCGTAGCGACGAAGCGTTCAATCAATGGCTCGAACTGGCATTATCTCGCAATGAAGTGCACGAGATAATCGATACCATGAAAACCAGATATGAAGGCTGTCTGAGCAACACCAACCGTGATGAAAACTATGTAGAGAAGTTGATGCACGCAGCCCAAATGGGCTCAGATAAAGCAGCCGACACACTCTGGCTACTTGCCCCGGCCGAAGTACATCAGGCACTGAATTTCAGTACACTCACCAGAGATGAACAAGTCGCTCAGATGCAAGCATTCACCGCGCAAAAATATCATGTGACTGAGCAAGTCGCTTTGCTAGGCGGGGAGAAAGCAACCTTACAGTTGATCCGAGGCTATCAATATCTGGACCCTGACACAGGCGGACAAAACTATATTCAGGCGCTGGCATACAGTCATTACTTTTTGCAAACCCGCCAGGACAGCGAGGTATATAGTCGCGTTGAGTGGACAAGGCGACATCTGGAACAGCGTATGACACTCGATGAAATTACACAGGCACAACAACTGGCCAATGAGTTACAGCATCGCGAATGAGATCATTAAGCCATACAAGTGATTATCATGTGGCAGGACTTAGATTGCTCCGTCAGACAAAGATCGACAACATAAACACCGTCGTATACTGACCGCATAATTTGTACATTTTTACATGGCAGGATTATCATCCAGCTCCCTGAACGAAAAATGAGGTCTTCATGAAACCCGGTTTGACTGTTTCTGCGTTAACGTTCGCCTTGCTACAGGCGTATTCAGCACAGGCTGCTGCTGACACAGCTGGTATCGACCAGATAGAAAAAATCACGGTTACATCAACCCGTACAGCCAAAGCCAATACCGATCTGGCGCTGAGTGTCGGTCAGGTATCCGAACAAACCATTGCTGACGACAATGCACAACATATCTCAGAGTCATTGCAAACCATACCGGGCGTTTTGATCAATCAACTATCGGGTGGACAAGGGCACAACGCAGCCGTGCGCATGCCCATTAATTTTGATGGCTACACCTTATATTTGCAGGATAATATCCCGCTGCAATCGGCAGCTTTTTATACCCATAATGCACTATGGTGGACCAGCAGTAACATTGGCCTGTCACGCCTCGAAGTGCTTCGTGGTGCAGGAACTAGCTTGCATGGCGCAGGCGCGGTAGCAGCCACGGTCAATGTATTGTCGAAGCCAGTTTCAGCGAACAGAAACTCTCTGGGCCTGACAGTCGGGGAACATGGTTATTCACGCCTTAATGGCAGTGCCACCTGGCTGGATAGCAACCAGGGAGGCGTGCGCGTATCGGCGGCCTATCTGGAAAATGACGGCTGGCGAGAGCATAACGCCGTTGAAAAGACCGAGCTGGATGTACGCCATGAATATCAGCTGGACGACAAACAAAGCCTGACGACCTCGCTGATTGCCTCATCGCTTGATCAGCAGATCCTGACCACACTCAGCATAGAGCAATTTGAACAGGATCCCTCTCAGTCAGGTCTGCCTGATGAAGTGATCGCTTTAGATCCCCGCAGAACCACAGATTATATGCGCCTCAGCACTGAATATCTGTATGAGGATAAAAACCTGAGTGTGTCTGTTATCCCTTACGCGCGTCATCGCACGTTGGAACACCTCGCGACCTGGCAGCCCAATATGCCGGTAGAAGAAACGGAAGTCACCACATTCGGCCTGTTGGCACTGGCAAGCTGGTCCCACCAAAACAGTGCTCAAACGACACTAGGCGTTGATCTGGAGCATACGTCCGGAGATACCTACTCGTTTCAGCCCACCACCAGAATCACCACCGGACGCGGAGCAGCGACATACCCGCAAGGGCATGTGTTCTACGACGACACCACCACTTTTAAAAGTGTATCACCTTATATCCAGCACCTCGGTTATCTTAGCGATGCACTCAGCTATACCCTGGGTATACGCTTTGACCACAGTGAATACGAATTTGACAATGCTCTGCCTAAATACAAAGACGATGGCTTTGGCAATCGTTCCATTGCCTCTCGTACAGACACTTTTAGCCACCTCAGCCCTAAGCTGAGCCTGAACTATCTGCTTAACGAGCAATCAAGTGTATACGCACGCTTCGCCAACGCGATGCGATTACCTACTGCACCAGAAATGTACCACCTTAAAAGCCGCCAAAGTAGTGCACAGCTGGGGAGTCTGAAAGAAGAAACGTCCGATACCTATGAGCTGGGCTACAAAGCTAACCTGGATGCGTTGTCGATTGAGCTGGCTTACTATCTGATGGATGTGGACGACGCCATTGTTACGGCATTCAGTGATCTGGGCGCCTCTTACCGGGTTAATGCTTCCAGTGTCAGACATAAAGGCTTTGAGCTTGGCCTGAACTACCAGTTTAACCGCGCATTTTCTGCCGCGCTGGCCTACAGCCAGTCTGACCATGAATTCCGTCATTACATTCGTGATGAAGGGCGGGTTCACCGCGAGACGGGCGAGTCGATGGAGCAGGATTTGTCGGGTAACAGTCTGCACATGGCACCGGAATATGTTGCCAACTTCAGGCTTAACTACACAAGCCAGGCCATTAAGGGACTCAGGCTAACTGCTGAAGCCAAAAGCATCGGTGATTACTACCTAAGCGTTGAAAATACCGATATTTACTCGGGTTATACGGTGTTTAACCTCAAAGCTAACTACCGCCTCAACAAGCGCGTGAAACTCCACGCCCGGATAGCAAACCTTACCGACAAAACCTATGCGCTGCAAAACGAGGAGCGCTTTGGCAGGACCCGAATTCAACCCGGCATGCCGCGTACGGTGTATGTCGGGATCAGCTACCACTTCTAGTCGCAGATATACTTGCTCCAGCTTAGACCCGGATGTTACTCATATCTGGGCCTAAGCAACACTTGTTTTATGGGTTGGCACCCAACATAAGCTGTAGTACTTTGTTCTTTGTGCATAAAGCAAACTGACTGTGCCGATGTTTTGACCCTATCCACAGCACTTACATTATCCCGTAGCTTTAGTGTTGTTTACTCAAACAGATACAGGTGTAACATGATGCAAAGTAAAAGGACTGTGCTTTTCCCGATAGCAATTTTAGGTTTCATTGGCTTATCTTGCTCTGCTGAAACAATCAGCATTCTGGACACCAAATATAGAACGTCCACTTTTCAGGTTGGCGCCGGGCAACCAACAATCCTGGTGCATGATCTCAATTCAGATGACAATCCTGACTTGGTTTTTGCCAATACCGCAGATAATAATGTTATTACGTACCTTGGCGATGGTGCAGGAGGTATTCATAAAAGTGGGACGTTTGACGCGGGAGAAAACCCCTCCGGCATTACCGCGTCTGATTTAAATCGTGATGGTCATGCTGATTTAGTGATAGCAAACCACGAGACCTCCTATGTGACTATGCTCATTGGAGATGGCAAAGGACAGTTTATGCCGGCTCCTCACTCTCCAATGAACCTGAACGTCAAGCCCCACCCACATGTCGTTAAACTGGCCGACCTTAACGGTGATAACAGAACAGATCTTATAGTCGACAGCCGCACTCATGAGGGGGTTCTGGTTTTAAAAGGTCTGGCAAATGGTAAGTTTCAAACACCGGGCAAAGTAGTGCGCACTGGCGGCGACCCATACAGAGGGTTTGCCATTAAGGATGTCAATGGTGATGGTTATCCAGATCTGGTTACACCAAACCAAAACAACATTGGAATAGCAACTAACGCAGGGACAGATAATTTCGCTTTTTCTTTGCATACCCTACCACAAGCTACCTCTCCATTCGCCGTAGAGCTGGCAGACCTGAACGGGGATAACAAACCAGACTTAATTGCCGCTAATAATGGTAATGCGGTAACCGTTTTTTTTGGTGATGGAAAAGGCAATTTCAACATTGATGCAAAAGCCACTATCCAGGCATCTTCGGGTGCAAAACAAATTGTGACAGGTGACATTAACCATGATGGGATTGAAGATGCTTTAATCAGTAGCTGGTCTGGTGAATTACTCATTATTTACAGCAATCAAGGCAAGCTAAAGGGCACTCGCTTCAAGCACAGCAGTATCCAAAACCCCTGGGGAATTGCACTGACCGATCTGAATAAAGATGGAAAAAGTGATATTGTCATTGCAGACGGAACGAGTAACAAAGCGGTGGTATACGTAAGTCAGCGGCTCTAGTACGACGCTTAATCGTATCGAGCCGGTGAGGAAGCCCAATACAGGGCCACTTACCGAGCTCGCCACGCAACGTTTACGATATCATTCAACCAAACTACCATAATTCTCTGATCAGGCTGATTTTACCTTCTTTAAAACCAAACACGGCCAGCCTCGGCTCTTGCTGTTGCCAGCTGCCATCCGCCTGGTTAACACCATAGGCATACTCCACCGCGATATGACTTTTACCCGGGATTGTACGTAATACCCGGATTTCTCGGTTGCTTGCACTATCGTAACGGCCACCCTCAAGGTTGCGTAAAAATGCGCGTCGCCAGGCAGGTTTATCAAAGTTAGCCTGATATTCAATATGCTCGTATTTGACCTCGTCGTGCATCAGTTCAATCAGGGCATCAACATCCGCAACCGTAGACCCTTTATATGAGACAGTATCCAGCGCATCGAAATACTGGTTCACTTTGCTCAACTGGCAATCAGTGGTGCAGTCAGCTTTCGCCTGGGCTCCCAGAGAAAGCAAACTTAAAAAGGCGCAAGCCATTATTTTTCTTGTTGTTTTCATTCCATTTCCTTCATTTACCGAGGACATCATTAGTGTCTGGTTTACTTGTTCAATCCAAAGCTAATCACCATCGTTCGATTGTTCATAGCCGTCAGTTATAGATGGTCCAGTGCCCTGCTGCTCACGGTATACTTGCTTAGCGACACTCAATCCCGCCAGATATCCGATACTGGCACCACCAAGCCCAACTCCAAGCAACCAGACCAGAGCACTTTCGGTATCAGCCATACTGGCAAACAGGACCAGGTAATACACCGCTGCAGACAATAGCCCGATAACCAACGCAAAGATAAGCGGGAGCCGTTCAGCCCAAATAAACATCATAATTTTTATGTTTGTCTTTTTTTGCATATGACTCTCCTGTGGCGGCTTACCATATCCACTACCGCAAATACCTTAGCATGCAAATACATTACTTATCATAGAACCGACTGTTTCGTTGTTTTGAATTGTGACAGATTGGCAATCCCAATTGGCTAGTTATTCGTTCTAACTATCTAAAAAATAGGTAGTTTCAAGTTAACCAGTAAGATTTCCACTACATAAGCTATTCATCATTGCTTACATTTTTACTGAAGTTCAGTGAGGTTATATAAACCTCTTTTAGGCCGTATAAATGTATTGCTTTCCCTTCTATCAACGCAGTACACAAACGCTCATTTAAAAAGGTAACTCAAGTGAGTTGCCGTTCAGTCAAAGCCAAACCCATAAACCTGTTTTGATGGTAATGATGCTAATATAGAAACCCCGCTTTAAAAAGGGTTTCAATATGCTGAAATAGATAAAGAATCCAACCATCCAACTTTCATTTACACAGAACTGTTGCTCAGGCGTATTCAACTTTGAGGCAATATTTAAATTCGTGTCGCATGCCAACAGATCCCGTGTCCAGCACCGAATGATGATATTCAGGCAGGTGAATCAAAGCAAGTTCAGAGCTCAGCTAGAAAGTAATTTTTCAATGTATATCAAAGACAGACCAAGACCGCTGGATAACTTATACGAGTTTTTCACATGGCGCTAAAGCGGCTGAAATTAACTCACAGAACCACCTATTCCCGTCACCCCGGCCAACGAGCCGGGGACTAATTGAAAAACAAGTCGGTCGCATAAGGTACGAGTGGCTAAACGTCCCTGTAGGGGCTTCCGGCTTTTCATCCATGAAAAGCGCTAAGTGAGCGGGGGCGCCGAGTCTGCGACGATTATCAATCGTCGTTCTCATAAGGTACGAGTGGGCACACGTCCATGTGGAGGGCTCCCGGCTCGGCGTCCATGCCTCGCGTTCACAATATTCGATGATAATTAATCATCGAATATTGTTCACCCAATCAAGTTGCATGTCCCATTGGTGTTGGTTTTCTTCTTTTAACGGGGCCTGGGAGTCATCTACTTGTTGCAGTACGTTGCTTGCTTCAACCAGCGTTGCGTCGCGGCCGAACAGGTAGCTTTGCTCTTCCACTATGGTTCTGTATGCTTTGTTCAGTGCCAGCGCCCGTTCTTTTGATGGGGTGATCAGCTCGTACAGGTTATCTGCCGACTCGACTTTTTCTTTGTCTACCGTACCATCTGCTTTAAACCACTTTTGCAGCATTTCGCGGTTCTGGCGGAATTCGTCGCCACCGCCAACGCGATTCATATAAGTCAGGAACTCACCGAGTGTTTCGCCTTTGTTGGGCACATCTTTCATTTCTTTGAGGTTGATATAGCCCCAGCCGCGTGCGCCTTCTACTTTGCGAGCAAATGAGAAGGTCTGGTCGTAGGTTGAGCCTATGGTTTTGTGACAGCCATTACAAAACGCCAGCTCCTGCTTATGCTGTGGTCTCAGGTTACCTTGCTTGTCTTCGATGTAGCCATTGATAGTCCAGCCAAAGGTGTTGTTGATACCCTGATCGCCCAGATACAGGGTTTGTGGCAGGTTTCCGAATTCTTTTTCTTTTTCTTCGCGATGATATGAAGAGTTCAGTGACTGGCGGGTCTTAAACCTGTGCTTTTTCATGTAGCGTACTTCTTTCATACGCGGCGCGTTGTAAATGCCACCATGTTCGTCCACACCAATGTAACGTACGGTATGCAGGAACTCAGTTTCCTGGGGGTACAGCATATGCGCCAGTGCATCTGTGGCATCACCCACATAATGTGATTGCCTCGTTATCTCGCTGATTTTGGTGAGCTGATTGTCGCCATTTAAATCCTGGCCAATGCGCTGCTCAGAGATTGTAGGAGTAGAGATCTTATCCAGACCTTTTAGCGTCAGCTCAACCAGACTCAGGTTTGCCAGGTACACGTCCTGATTGTATACCCCACCTTTTGAGCGAAACGCTTCGGGCAAACGGATCATCACGTCGCCCGTGGAGCCGTTGGTGGGCCAAAACGTCGACGGGAAAGGCTTGTAGTTAAACGCCACCCAGCCGCTGCCGTCTCTGGCAAAGCCCATCTCATCAAAAGCTTTTTCCGGATAGGCCAGATTTTCCAGCGGGGTTATTTCACCTCGCCATTGCTTATCTTGTTTCAGCTTTTCGATAAACGGGGTGTAATTATCCTGATTGATCCACGCCATGATCTCTTTATCTGGCATACCTGCGATCAAATCAGTCCTGTCAACAAAGAGGTTTTTCCAGTGATTTTTCAGGCCCAAGTCAGAGAATTCATACACGCCCTGCAAATGGCCATCGCGCATCGCATTCGGTCTTTCTGGCTCTTGCTGATAAGACTGATGGCAGGCATAACAGGGGTTATTCACGCCATCGGTTTTGGTGTAACACTGGGGTGGGATCACGGACTCAGGGTTATAGACCTCATCGTGTTCCATGTAAGCGGTTGCCGGAATATCATCACCGGGTTTGTACGGTGCAGCTTTATGCGCTGACTGCGAGGCGATTAGTTCTGCAGCTTTATTATGATGTTGTGCTTCTTCGCAGCCGGTCAGTGCCAGGCCAGTAAGTACTGCCAGGCCGATTACTTGGTATTTCATTTTTATGACGCCCATTTTTGGATAAAAAAATGCGGTGCCGCGAACGGGCACCGCGAGTCTTACAATTACTTAGCGTTAGGATCGTACAACCACAAGGTGTTGTTTTCCTGAATACCATCTTCACCAATGATGATGCGGCCATCCTGCATAACAATCACATTATCAGGCTGAGACAACTGATTGACGTCACACTGTTCAGCATCAGTCAGGCTGGAGCGGTGCGTACCACCCATCACTACAGGCTCAATACGTGTCAGATTATAGTTGTTATCGATGTGCGCACGGTAAACACCACCACAATCTTTTACACGCGCAGACAGCTGAACATCACCCTCATCACCGATCATCGTCTCGTCAATGTCGGCAACACCGATATACATATAAGCCTGCTCAACCACTTCGCCAGGCACCCTGTCCTGACCCGTGACGGCTTCTACTACGCGGTCGTAGTTGATGCTGATCCCTTCCAGCTTATGCCACTCTGCCGTAGCACCTAATTGTTTAGCCGCCTGGCGAGACTCAAGGAATGCGGCACGGTTATCCATTGGCTTGCCCGCCGTAACCAGACCACCACCTTCAGCAAGCGTTGGGTAGGTTGCTTTACCTTCTGCCCAGGCTTTTACGTCAGCCACAGACAGGTAACTTGTTTGACCTTCAACAAAGTCTGCGGTGCTGATTTCATCATACTCGGCAATCCAGGCTTCAATTTCGGCATTGGTGCCCGATGCAATTTCAACCCATGTAATATCAAAGCCAGTCACCGCCGGATCGTTCAGGCCCTTGTCCTGAGTCAGCTTCGCGCCATAAAGCGTACCTGAACTCAAATCTTTAGGTTGATCCGCAATAAACTTAAACAGTACGCCACCGGTATCATCCTGAGAGGAATACACAGTGCGTTCATCCGGCATAACCACGGAGTTTTCGTGCTCGTAACGACCAATGGTAAAATGTTTCACAATGTCTGGCGTATCCGAAAGCGGATTTTGCACTTCAGCAATATAACCGTAGCGATAAGGATTAGGGAATTCAGGTGCAACCAGCTCTTTCATTCTGTCAATCTTCATAAAGGCCGGATCATTCCAACTAGCATGTTGAGTAGTGCCAACGTCAGATCTTACAATCCATTCTTCAGACGTCAACGGCGTGCCCCAGGGAGATACAGAACCAAAACAGTTTGCCGCAGTGCCTTTTACTGCATCAAAGTCGAGCATCATGGCTTCTTCGATGCTCCATGTGCCCGCGTCGCTCTTGCTCATTTTAAGGCGGCTCATGCCACCCGGGTAAGCTTCCCAGTTAGTAAACAAATAACCTGTATTTTCTTCGTCAGCACTTGGAACAAAGCCATTGAAATCCGGATTGTCGTTTTCAAGGATTTTGTCACCTGAAGTGATGCCGTAGTGCACACCTAAACCACCCGCCAGGCCTTTTTCGCCCAAGTCGGCATACACATCACCTGTCTGACCCAGGATCTGATATTGACCAATCGCAGTCACAACTGTTTGCCTCTCAAACTCTGTAACTGGAACAGGTGAACTAACTATATTACGTGGCAACTCGTTGAAATTAACACCGGTTAATACGCCCACAGTGCCGCCATTGTATGGGCGTCCATTTCCATCTTCCGAAGTGTTCGCATCGCTTGGGTGCTGCACATTGAAGAACAAATCGCCTTGCTCGCTCAGGAACAAACCTGTGACTTCAGCGCCTGCTGGCACAGTGGCAATACGGATCAGGCCTGAGCCACCGTTTTGACCATCTTTACCCACGACACCGTCAGCACCATCAGTGCCGTTCGTGCCATTTGTACCGTTAGTGCCTTGCTCACCCTGAACACCTTGCTCGCCCTGAGGGCCTTGTTTACCATCATCACCATCACAGGCGGTTAATGCCACTGCGACGGCAGCGGCGATCAACGAATATGCTATGCGCTTCATTAGTTACTCCGAGTTAGTTGCTACGATTGCTACAGTTATTGTTATAAAGCGCACAATAGGTTGGGCTGAACCGGTTACAGACACATTTCTTAAATATTAATGTTTTCAGTCATTTATAAGTCAAAGATAAGACAACCAGGAAAGTTAGAGCGAAAGCTCAGTGTAAAGGGGGTTTACAGCTGATAACTCGAAAGAGCAGTACAAAAACAGATATAATACTCAGAGAATAGCAATCACCTTTTAGTGAGATCATGAATTTACCAACTTACGGATTTGGCGCAGAGCAGGGCGTGCTAGCCATTTATGTCGAGCACCCGCCAAAACTCGCAGAATTTCAAAAGTTAAATAAAGTCATAGCCTTACAGGCAGGGGAAATCGACTACATCAACCAGCAATGTGGTAATGGCTGGCGCAAAGTTTTCAATGTGTATGCCAAGTTTATAGCAGAACTCAGCCACCCAGATCACGATTTTACTAACCAACCAAAACACTATCCAAGCTGGCAAAAGTATCGGGATAAGCGGCTGTTACAGCAGGGGAGTCAGGAGGCTTTACTGTTTTCTGTGCCAGATCTGGCTGCCAATCGCTATGACTGGCACATCATAGCTGGGCGAACTTATGCAAAAGCTTTGCTCAGAGATCATATTCTTACTAACTCTTTGCACTGGATAGATGAGGAATTTGCCATCGACCCCCTTAATAAGTTGCTGATCTGCCCGTATTTGGATTATCGCCAGCTTAGTAATATTAAGATCTCAAAGCTGGCTGAGCTGATCCTGTCGGAGCATGCCAGAGTTATTGTCTGATACAGCTTAAGCCACTGAATCCTAGTGCTTTAAAGAACATATGAGCGGGGGAAAAACCGCTTTCATCCAGCAACTCAGCCAGCCTGATCCTATCGAGTGGGTAAAATTCGTGCTCCAGGTTATGGCGCATACGTTCTTCGCCGATATGAGTCAGGCCCATTGCGCGGCAGTGCTTCAGCTGAGCCTCGCGCTCAAACGGGGTCTCGGGCTTCATCAGATCCGCCAGTAACAGCTGTTTACCCGGCTTGAGATTATTATGAATTGACTCCAGTAGTGCCAGCTTAGCACCATCGTCTGTCACAAAATGCATCACCAACAGGCACAGTGCGATATCAGACTGATACTGGCCCGGCATCAGCGGCCCCGAATGTATGGTCACGCGCGATGACAATCCACAGTTAGTAAAATTTTGATCTGCGATGGCCAGCATATCGTCAGATACATCCTGGACGATGAATGTCCAGTTCGGATTACTCTCTGCCAGCTGCAGTACTTCTTTTCCGGTTCCGGCACCCACAATCAGGATCTCAGCCTGCTCGGGTAACAGTGTCTGTAATTGTGCCTGAACCAGTTCATGTAACAGTTGATAACCCGGCACCAGACGCTCAATACGACTGTCGTAATGGGTTGCTTCATCCTTTGTAAAACTGGGCATGGTGTCTCCTTATCGTTCGCTGATGGTGACTGACGAATAACCGCCTGACTGTTTTTGTACTTTAATTTGCGTCGCAACGCGTTCGGTCATTTCGGCCACATGGGAGATCACACCCACTTTGCGCCCCTGCGATTGCAAAGCATCGAGCGCATCCAGCGCCACACTGAGCGTATGTGGATCCAAAGTGCCAAACCCTTCATCGATAAATAATGAACTGATTTGAACCTGGTTTGATGACAGGGAAGCCAGACCCAGCGCCAGTGCCAGTGACACCAAAAATGACTCCCCGCCAGAGAGCGTGTTTACGCTACGCTGTTCATCGGCCATATCCCGGTCAATTATCGCAATTTCCAGAGACTGGCCTATCACCGTCAGGCGATAGCGATTACTCAGGCTGCAAAGGTGGTGGTTTGCATACTGCAATAAGATCCGCAGCGTCTGCGCCTGAGCCAGATTACGCATGGTTTTACCCGTGGCATCGCCGAGCAAGCGATTTAGCAAATGCCAGTGCTCATACTCAGCTTGCTGAGCCTGAAGCTGTTCATACTGTTCGGCCAGGTACGTTTTATTGTCTTCGTGCTGTTTTAGCAAGGTATTGACGCTGACCAGCTGGGCCTGCTTTTCGTCTCGCTCACGCTGCAGCTGTGTCAGTCTCGTATTGAGCTGCTCCAGGCTTTGCTCTGTTGCGGGATGAGCACGCAGTAGTTGAAGCTCTTCACTCAGGTGTGTGTGCTTACTTTGAGCACTCTGAAAAGCATTATGCAACTGTTCATATGTCTGCAACAGGGTTTGCCACTGCGTTTTATCCCATTGCAGCAGTGCCTCGACTTCGTCCTCAGTCAATGTCTCAAATTGCGCTTTTACCTCAGTGAACCAGGCTTGATAACGTACCTGGATTTTTTCTAGCGCTTCGTGCTGCTGTTGTTGCGACTGTTGTTTGTGTGCCAATGTCAGTGCCTGAGACTCCTGTGCCTGACGCAACTCGGCTGCATGTTGTGTAGCCTGAGTGAGCGCCGCTTCAGCGCTTTGCTGCGCGTCCAGCAATGACTGGTGCCAGTTGTCTGCGCTAATATCAAGAGGTTGTATCGCAGTACGCTCCCGCGTCAGAACATCACCTTGCTCAGCCAGTTGCAGACCTGAGCGCGCCGCTTTTTCGAGCTGCACCTGTTTATCATCACGCTGTTGCTCTAGTAGCTTCGCTTGTTGTTCATCGTTGCTGACTTTTTGTTGCAGCTCTGCAAGCAACGCTTGCTGGCGCAGCCGCTGTTGCACCTGCTCAGTCAGCGTTGCTATGGCATCATCAGGTGCTTGTTCAAACTGCTGCCACCATAACGACACTGAATATAGCTGTTTTACCTCAGCTAAGGCATCATGCTGCTCCGTTTGAATGTCCGTCAGCCTGCTCTGCGCATAAGCCAGCGACTGCTCGGCGCGCTCGATCTGGCTTTGCAACAATCGCAGCTGTTCTTCCTGTTGCTGCACTTCTCGCTGGCATGTCTGCTGTTGCTGCCATAGCTGTTGCTGCACCTTGCTAAGCTGACTGTAGGTGTGTAACTTTTGATCCAGCTGTGCCAGATATGTCTGCGGGTCGTCTGTATCACGCAACCCTGCTGGCAGCTGCGCTAAAATCTCTGCAACCTGACTGAGCTTTCTGCTGAGTTGCGCTTCATGCTGAAGCGCCGCCTGTAGCTGACCATTACACTTTTCAGCCTGGCCTACCAAGTCATGGTACCGTTGCTGTGTCTGCTCACGGGCCTTTTCTGCGGCCTGATATTGCGATTCAAAATCAGCTATCAGTGTCTGCCAGTGGCTGTCAATATGATCCACGCCATAGGGGTGCTCTGTCGAACCACACACCATACATTCCTGACCTGCAACCAGCTGAGCTCTTAAGTTGCTTACACTGTCACTGGCCCGAAAGCGCACCTGCTGGAGATTCTCCTGAGTCAGTAACACGCGTTGTCTGGTCAGTTCGTCCTGCTGCTCTGTATCTTTGAGCTGCTGCTGCAGACTATGATGCTGGTGCCTTAAGCGGTCAATGTGAACACGGTGTTCACCCTGTTCCTGCTCCAGCTCTTTACGCTGTTGCTGACTTTGTTGTGCCTGTAATAATTGAGTCCGCTGAAATTGCAACGTCTCATAATCGAGCCCGCTGAGCTCAGACTGAGTGGCACTCAGACTGGCCTGAACATCTGTCAGTTGTTGCTTTAACTCAGCCAGTTTGGGTTTTAGCGCTTGCTGTGCCGCTCTGTCTTTATCAATACTGGTCTGAGTTTGCTGCTGTTCAGCCACCTGTTTAAGACGTTGCTGCTGACAGCTCTGCCAGTGCGTCAACGCATTGCTGGCCTGCGACCAATGCGCACTCAATTGGCTAAGCTCAGGTTCGGAATCACAGCGAAGCTGCAATTGCGTCATTTCCTGTCGGTCAGTCTTCAGTTGTGTATTTAATTTTTCACCGCGTTGTATCAAGGTATCGTACTGCGCTTGCAGTTCATTGAGCGCCGCATTACTCTGTGCCAGCAGCTGTTTATTGGCTTCGCGCTGTTGATCCAGCTCACGCAATGCATGCAGGGCAGGCGCAGCTGCCTGTAATTGTTGTTTCGCCTGTGTAAGTCGCGTCTGAGCATCTTGCTGGGCACTCTGTGCAGAGCGGATCTGCGGGGTATAATCCTGCCGTTGCAAGGCACCGATATCCGCGTCCAACTGTGCTAAGCGGGCGGCAATTTCTCTGGCCTGAGTCCGGTTGTCCGCGATCACTTCTACCGACTGCGCACGCCTGGCTTTATTGTAGTCATCCTGTTGCTCCGCCAGACGCTGCTGATACTGTACCTGCTCCCGCTCGGCCTGATGACACTGTTGAGTCAGTTTTTCACAAGTTTGATACCAGGTAATTCCTTGTTCAAGGTTTTTTTCTTCCTGCCTGGCATCCGCAATAGATGTCGTCAACCCGGCCGCTTTAGCCTGGTGCTCAGCAAGCACCTCATCACTGAGCAGCGTTACGTGATTAAGCGCCTGTTTACGCTGCTCCAGCGCGTCCTGTTTGGCTTTATGATGTTCAAAAATCGCCTTACCTATCACACTGAATTTGGCCGTTCCGGTCAGGGTCTCCAGCAGCTGTGCCCGCTCATCACTGTTCGCTTTCAAAAAGGCGGCAAATTCATGCTGTGCAAGTAAGACTGCCCGGGAAAACTGCTCAAAGTTCAATCCTAACAGTTGCTCCAGCAGTTGTTTGGCTTCAGTAGTTTTGGTGGCAAGTATGGTGTCATCATTTACCCGTACAACCTGATGTTCGGCCTCTTTCACTCGCCCGTTGAGCTTATTGCGAGCACGGCTGACACGCCAGCTGGCACGATATTGCTCACCATCCTGTCCACAAAAAGTCACTTCAGCCAGGGCACTGACACAACCACGGCGCAATAGATTACGCGGATCATTGAGCTTAAGCTCATCGCCATTGAGTAGCACTTTGTTTTTGGCATCTGCTTTTAAGCGCGCTGTCTTCCCATAGAGCGCCAGGCAAATGGCATCCAGCAGGGTGCTTTTGCCTGCGCCGGTGTCTCCCGTGATGGCAAACAGGCCAGTATCTTTGAGCGGAGGTTGAGTAAAATCGATTTCAGCATCAGCCAGCGATGCCAGATTCTGAACTTGGATCCCTAATAACTTCATGCTTCCTGCTCCTGTACACTGGCCAGCACCTGCATCAGGCAATTTTGCAACGCATCGGGAACCGGTTGCTCGCTGTCAATTTGTGCCTCATACGCCAACTCCAGTAAACGCATAGGCTCCAGTTTCTCGACCTGACCCAAGTCTTCGAAGTAAGGCGTGTCTGAAGATTGTTGTGTTGTACTGATCCGCTCGATACCACAAAAGTGGACACGTTTATCAGTCAGCGCCTGCTCAATCTTAACGCGGAACTGGCTATCCGTGTCACTGGCATTGAGTCGCAGCCTCAGGTAAGGCGTCGCTTCAGGCTTGTCTTGATAGTCAGACAGATCCAAATCACTCAGTAACTCAAGCAGTTCATCCAACGTAGCGCCACCGCGTTCAGGGAGCAAAAGAACCGGCTTTAGGCGAGGAACGTCAAGGGGCTTTACACCACTGAGGGCATTGTCGGAAAACTCCACCAGCAACACCTGATGCCGATAGTTGCGCTCCGAAAATGACATGGGTAGGGGCGTCCCACAGTATCGAATGGATTCACTGCCTGCGACTTTTTGTGCTTTATGCAAATGCCCCAGTGCCACATAGTCAGGGCGCTCACCAAACACCGCAGCGGTAATGGCATCGAATCCACCTATCGTGATGTTGCGCTCAGAGTCACCTGAAATGCTGCCACCTTTCGCATGCAAATGGCCCATAGCCAGAACCGGGTGCTGTTCATCCAGGCTTTGATATGCAGCATGATAAGCACGCTCGACGCCTTGCTGATACGCCTGGGGGTCGTCAGGTTGGCTGTCCAGGTCGGCACTACGTAAAAAAGGCATAGCCACAACCTGCAACGTGCCCTGTTCGGTTACGAGTGTTTTAATCACATTCTGAGGGGAATGCTTATCAAAACGACCCACCACATGCGTATCAAACTGGCTCAGTAACGGCTTGGCTGTTTCTATTCTGTTAGCAGAATCATGATTGCCTGCCGTGATCACAATATGCAGGCCTGGGTTGTTCATTTTTGCACGTTTTATGAACGTATACAGTTGCTGCTCAGCCAAAGCAGAGGGCGTAGCACTGTGATAGATGTCGCCACTGACAATTAAAACATTGATTTGATGAGAGGTGAGCGTGTCGCACAGCCAGTCGAGAAAAAACTGATGTTCAGCGTGACGGCTGTGCTCATAAAACTGTTGACCCAGATGCCAGTCGGATGTGTGTAAAACCTTCATGCAGCGTTCCTTAACCTTAATGACGGTTAATATACACTGCTTAGACGAAGAGGTTAATGGCTGAGTTGACGCCAGGCGTAAATCACGACAGGTATCACCAGTAACCAAAGTGCTCTGAGATAACGGTTTTGTTTACCATGTAATCGTTTCAGTGCCGATTTTTCGTTACATGCGGCCACTTTATCAACGTAAAAATAGCCGTTGTCTAAATACTCTTTACAGTTCTGTTCGTCCGCCGGTATGGCAACGAGTTTCTCATGTTTTTTTAGTATGTAGAAATCCATACTGCTCACCACATTTTAAGCTAAACGGGTACTTAGTACAGAGCAAAACCAACGCCAGTTTTACTCGCCGATTGAAAAGTCCGCGATTTTACTGGGAATTTAGTTCCGATTTCAACCATTGAATTTGGCTTTTTTAATTTATTTGTAAAATAGAGACAATAAATTTGCAAAATGGGGACTTGGCACGGAAATTTATTGTCATTTTGACACACAGGTCATGTCATTTTTACATACCAAGAATGCAGGCCCGATACAGCCTTCATAACTTGCCTTCAATTACATCACACCTTTAACCAATGAAAAAACAAATGCGCTCACCGCATACTGATTATTTTAATCTGGATAACAAGGTCAGCAGTAAAATAACAATATTCAGCGCCAAATCGCGATATGATAGAGCCCGACAGTAACCAAGGGGGACCACATGAAGGATCGGCTGATTGCCGCACTGGCATTAATTTGGGTAAACACCGCAACAGCACACCAGATAAAGGCCGCGATGACAACAGTGCTGATTGACCCCGGTAGTGACCAGCTCGAACTCATGCACCGATTTTATCTGCATGACACAGAGCATGCCGTTGAAAAACTGTTTGGTGAAGAAGCTGATCTATTTCAAAACGCGTCAGACAGAACTCGCTTTGCTGAGTATGTGCATGCGACTGTAAGGCTGAAAGATGAAACCGGTAAAACCATACCACTTACCTTATACAGCGGTAGTATTGATGGTCAGTTTTTCTGGGTAACCCAGCGTGCCCCCATGCCCGATGTGTTGAATCGCCTGCAAATGCGTCACGACGCGCTCAGAGATGTCTGGTCAGAACAGGTCAATATGGTCAACTTCAAAACACAGGACACGGTCCACACTTTGCACTTCAACGGCGCTGATGACTGGTTATCGGTGAATTTATCTAAGTAGCCAACCATTTTTTAGCACCAATTAGCGCTAAAGTAGAGCTGTTTTCTCATCGAAAAAAACACATTCCCTTTGAATACCAGTACAATCTCCCTTGCTGCATTGCGAAAGCGTTATCCAGTCACAGTCAGGTTTAATTTCACGGTCAGTATTAATATCTGGCCAGTGTGCGGCGTCAGGGCACCCAGCATTTTGCACAGCTGGACTCGCTCAACCTGGCGCCCGAGCTGGCTCACCAGGGGTAAGCATCAGCCCAAACAAGGCGCTCACACCTGAGCAGGCAGTTGACCTGATAAACAAGGTGATTGTCGCCACTCATTCATCCCGTGGCGACCTGTTATCTTAGCGTGCAATCTGACAAAGCGCTTTACCTTGCTCAGCCTGCTTGCTGCCACACTTAAGGAAAACCTGCCCCTGGGTGTTGTAAAACTGCCCCTGCCATTGATTGTCTTTTTCCAGCTGAATCGTGATATAGCCAAACTCTCCCTGAGTATTGCCCTGCGCGCGTTTACCATCAATCTGAGTACTAAACCCGCTGTTAGCACCAGTTGAACTCAGGCTGACGCCACTGTTCCCCACCACCAACTGAGACGGACGACCGCTACCCTTACCAAAAGCCAGTGACTGGTAAATATGCATATGCCCCGACAGGGACAAGCTGACCTCAGGCGGTAACTGCTGTGACAGGGTAGTTTTGAGCGCCGTTTGCAGCATGTTTGTGATTGAGGGCGTGCCAACCGGGCCGCTTTGTCCCCACAGCGGTCTGTGTGTCATCATCCATAACGGGGTTTTCACCCGCGACGCGAGGTTCTGCAACTGGGAGTACTGGTCACGATATTGGCGCGTAAGGGTTTGTGGCGAGCGAGAATCGCAGGCATTGGCCGAATCCATCACCCACAGCGCCAGAGAGTCCAGCTCCAGCAGATAGGGGTCTATCATCACAATATGATCGCTTGCCTCGCTGGGCGGCTGGCTGAACTCCCCCTGATAAGGGCAAGATTGCTGTGCAATACCGTCGGGTAAGTCTGAACCAGGTCCCAGAAAGTAAAACCAGCCAGGGCCCGCGCGACTGCATAGTTCATGATTGCCTCGGGCAAATACCCAGGGGGCGCTGGCCAGCAAAGACTTAGCCGGTGCAAATAAGTCCGCCTGCCAGCTCTGCCAGGTATCAGGTTTCGGACTGCCACTGGCATTTTGCGAGTAATAGGTTTCAGTTAATCCACATGACGGGCCACCATAGCCACCATCTCCCGCATCATAAGCATAAATGTCTTTGCTGATACTGCCCGAAGTGCCGCGGTAGTTGAAATCGCCCATATGCAGGATTAACTGTTTGGTTTGCTGTGCTCCCAGATCCGCAAGCTGAGCAAAGGGCTGCGCTGCACTTACGCCTGCGCACACAGAACTTTTACAACCCGAATCACCAAACACCTGAATTTGCTCAGGTGCTAGGGTAACTGGCGCCAGTTCAATGCCGCCATAAGACAGGCGATACTGAGTATCCGGGCTGATCACAGCCTCACAAACCGACACCGGAAAATTATCTGGATCCGGATTTAACCGTCTGGCCCGGGTTTTTATCGCCTCACCACCTGAGGGCACCAATTGTGGGCATTGCTGATCTGTGATGTGTGCACCATCGACTATCGCTCTGGCATAGATTTGCACGCCACCTTTTTGCGTGGGTGCCAGCATAGTATATGCGGCGTAAACTTGCGGGTTATTGGCGGCACTGTCTGCAGTGCCCATACACCCAGAGAGTAAAACAAACAAAGGGAGAATGTGTTTGCGCATTGTTTTTTCCTTTATTGCGGCTCCGTTGGCTCCCTTAGTGTAGACCACATTAAAGCGGTAATTATATTACCGCCTGTTTCAGTTAGTTCAGCGAGGTACATTATGGTGGGTGTAGCGCTCCACCAGTTTGTCGATATCAGGGCGCAATCTTTCTATTACCCCATTAAAACGTGTCAGTTGTGCCGCATCAAACAACCCCTTGCGCAATAGAAAGTGCACCTGATTGTTATGGACCGGATAGTCCCATATATAGACGTTCTTTATGCCGAGTTTTCGCGCCATAAACCGGCCAAGTATCTCGTCTTCAATAATAAAGTCGACACGCTTTTTAGCCAGCATCTCGACGCGCTGAGTGCTACCAGAAATCCCGACCAGCAAATGCCCAAAGTTTGGACTTTCGGCGAGGTTTTTAAGCTCTTCGCCATAGTAAGAGCCAATACTTAAACCTATCCGGTACCCCAGCCGCAACAGCGCTTTTAAATCTATGGCCATACGTGGCTGACGAAGAGAAAAGAGCCGCATTTTTTCCCACCGGTAGGGGGCAGAAAACACCCCTAACTCGGCACGTTCCTGCACGTAGCTAACCATCAGCAAGACATCGACGGTTCCTTTACCCAGTTGATCTAAACTACGGGCAGACGTGGGCAGACGCAAAAAACGCGGACAGATATTCAGCTCGGCAAACACCTTGCGGGCAATCTCTACATCCAGCCCATATGCACCGGCCTCATCAACGGCCGTCAGTGGCGGCCAGTCTGCCACAACACCAATTTTCACTTCGCTGACGCACGGCTGCTGCGCACGAGCCTGCGACCCAAAAAACACCCCGCCCAAAATAAGAAAGCACCACACTCTGAGATACAACCTGATATCAATCACTCTCATCTGCTTATTCTCTGACCCAATTCCCTTAGTTATAGCCATTATCGCGTCAGTTTTAAATCAAAGCGGCTAGTTTGGCAGAAAAGCGCATTCAATGTAATAATTTTGCTATATAAAATTAACATAAACGCGTTTAAATACCGCCCAAAAATGATAATTAGAGTATTTACTTATGAGCCTATCCCGTCGCGAATTCTTTAAAACCAGTATGATGCTGTCCACCGTTCCCCTCACGCTGGGGCTGAGTGGCTGTACCTTTTCTCAAAGTCCATTCAGCCATGGCGTTGCCAGTGGCGACCCGTTAGATGACCGGGTGATCTTATGGACCCGCATTACCATTCCGCCCGAGGTGCAGGAGCGGGTTGATATGGCCACGCTCAGTGTTAAAGTGCTCTGGCAGGTCTCAGAGGATCCGCAGTTTTCTGTGCTGGTGACAGAGGGGTATGAGATAACCGATGGACAACGCGACTTCACCGTTAAGGTAGATGCAACGGGGCTTGCCCCCGATACCCGCTATTATTATCGCTTTATCATTGATGAGCTGGATAAGCCCATCACCTCGCCGACAGGGCGTACCAAAACTCTGCCAGCCTATGATGTTAACCAGGTTAAGCTGGCCATGACGTCGTGCTCGCACTTTAGCTATGGGTATTTTAATGTGTATGCCCGTATCGCAGAAATTGACGATCTGGATGCCGTGCTACACCTGGGTGACTACTTGTACGAGTACGGTAACAAAGATGTCTACCGTAATCCGTTCCTTTGGAACCGTAAAGTTCAGCCAGCTCACGAAATGGTGACGCTGGAGGACTACCGGGTGCGCCATGCCTGCTATAAAACTGACGAAGATCTGCAAACCCTGCATCAGACCCACCCCATGATCTGTATATGGGATGACCATGAATTTACCAACGATACCTGGTCGGGCGGGGCAGAGAACCACAATGACGGCGAGGGCGACTGGCAAACCCGTAAGGCAGCGGCCATTAAAACCTATTATGAGTGGATGCCGATCCGTGAGCCGAGTGACAACAACCGGGAGCGATCTTATCGCCGCTTTCAGTTTGGATCTTTGCTGGATCTGAATATGCTCGACACCCGTTTGATCGGCCGCGATCAGCAAGTTGAGATCAAAGATCCGGCGCGCCTGGATGAGTCACGTACTTTGCTGGGCTACGAACAGGAACAATGGCTGTACGACAACCTGTTTGAGGCCAAGCAAAACGGCGTGCAGTGGAAGCTGCTGGGCCAGCAGGTACAGATGATGCAAATTCAGATGCTGGGCAAACCCATCAATGGCGATGCCTGGGATGGTTACCCGGCAGCACGTCATCGTTTGCTTGATTTTATTGAACAAAACCAGATAGAGAACGTGGTGTTCTTAACCGGTGATGTACACTCGTCGTGGGCCGCAAACATCTGTAAAAACCCCTATGACTGGCACGAATACAACCGCTTTACCCACGAAGGGGCCATTGCGGTAGAGATCGTCACCTCGTCGGTCACATCACCATCAATCCCGGTGCCGGGCCTGCAACAGTTGGTGGGCGATGTTGGTAAAATTCTGATCCCGGAGAATCCTCACATCCGCTATATCGACCTGGCCAACCGCGGTTTTGTGACCCTGGACATCACTCAGGATGAACTAAACGCCAGCTGGCACCACGTGCCGTTCGTCGGCTTTAAGAATGATCAGTCGCACATTGGCAAGCGCTTTACCGTTAAGGCCGGCAAAGCCAAACTGGTTTAATCGCAGCACAAGTGGCACTTTTGCATCACTGGGTCGCATTAGTGCCAATTTGCAGCCTCATCTGGCTCTGCGACCCGCGGCGTAAAAGACCAAGCGACACATGCTTCATGGTCCATCTGCTGGTATGGCAGTGTATTCAAGTAGATCCCGCATCAAGTGCGGGATGACTGGTCGTGTTTGCTAGGTTGTGCGTTACTCGCTTAATCTCGCTCGTTTGCTAAAGGGCAACTATGTCTTTAGTTAGACTTTATTAAACCTTTGGCACATTCATATTTGCACTCAACTTTACCCACATATCCGTCATCCCAGCTTCGCCTCCGTCATCCCAGCTTAGCCTTCGTCATCCCGGTTTAGCCTTCGTCATCCCGGTTTAGCCTTCGTCATCCCAGCTTAGCCTTCGTCATCCCAGCTTAGCCTTCGTCATCCCAGCTTAGCCTTCGTCATCCCGGCTTAGCCTTCGTCATCCCGGCTTAGCCTTCGTCATCCCGGCCTTACCTTTGTCATCCCAGCCTTACCTTTGTCATCCCAGCCTTACCTTTGTCATCCCAGCCTTACCTTTGTCATCCCAGCCTTACCTTTGTCATCCCAGCTTTGCCTCCGTCATCCCGGCCTCACCTTTGTCATCCCGGCCTTGAGCCGGGAACCACCGACAGCAAAACGGTGGCTGACCGTAGCAAAGATCCAAAGCAAAAAACCAAAAACAAAACCAATTAAAATCAAATAGATATAAGAAAAGTCAAACTTTTTTCAAAAAACTTGCTTGAAAAGCATTGGCCCCGGCCATAGATAGATTTGTGAGGACGCCGGAAGGGTCCCAAACCAAACTAAGGCTTTGTTTTAAAAGCCTTTATTTAAGTAATGTAAGAGTTAAAAACCCGCTATTTACTGGTTTATTGCAAAGAGTAAATGGCTTAATTATCGCTTTATGAGGATATGATTATGCGTACAGTAGATTTATCACCCCTTTACCGTTCATTCATCGGCTTTGACCACCTTGCATCTATGATGGATGCGGCGCAGCGTAGCAGCGAAAAACAGCCCAGCTACCCGCCTTACAACATCGAAGCTTTAGCGGAAGACAAATACCAAATTACCATGGCGGTGGCCGGCTTTACGGAGCAGGAGTTGTCGCTTGAGTCGGAAAATAACACGCTGACCGTCAAAGGCGAGAAGCAAAACAAAGAAGACAAAGCCGACCGTAAGTTTATTCACCAGGGCATTGCCGAGCGCAACTTTGAGCGCAAATTCCAGCTGGGCGACCACGTCAAAGTGATTGGCGCAGAGCTTGAAAATGGCCTGTTACTGATTGACCTGGAGCGCGAAGTACCGGAAGCGTTAAAGCCGAGAAAGATTGAGATTGGCACCGGTAAGTTGCTAGAGAGCAAATAAAACACCCACTCCCTTTTCCTTGTATTACATTGTTGAATTCCCACCAGCCGCCCGAGAGGGCGGCTTTTTTGTCTGCTGTAACAAGCCGATTAAATAGCCATGCCCAGTGCTTCGGCCACTCGGGTCGCATGAGAGCCCAACCAGCCCAGCACCGGAGTAAAACGCTCGACCAACTTTTCACTATGGCAGGCAAAGCTTTCAGCATCTTTGGCTATTTTTGCCGCACGCGCCAGCGACTCCGCCACCTCAGCCTTATCCGGCTGCGCCTGTTCAACTTCCTCTTGTGCCTCCTCCAGCGCATTATTCAGTTTGCGCGGCTGCGCAATGCTAAGCTCTCCCAGTGCTATGGTTAACTCACTCAGCGCCTGCTGAATATCCACCGCCTGAGGCTCAGGCATGGTGATTTTGGGGGCGGCAACAATCTGGTTATGATCACCTGTGTTTAACACCGCACCATTGGCGTTGCCACCCACCTGTATTGTCCTGTCTGTCATGGGGATTACTCCTGTTCTAATTCATTGAGTTTTTCGATAATTGGAAGGATCAGTTCAATATCCGGCTCCTGATCTGTTGTTTCACATAAACGGAGGTAATTGACCAGCATAGTTTCCATCCTCGATTTGTAGGCCTCTTGCCACTTTATAAAATAAGGTGACAATAACTGCACCGCCTCTTTTGAACTGAACAACGCAGCTTCGCGCTGGCCTAACTTGCTTTGCCGATTGGCCAAATTATTCAGTGATGCAGCCAGGTTAGGCAAAAAGGCATCGGGGCAGGCCTGCGCCAACTTTCTTCTTAATTCAACGGCCTCAGTTGCGCTAACGAGGGCAGCTTCGCGCTGGCCTAACTTGCTTTGCCGATTGGCCAAATTATTCAGTGATGTAGCTAGGTTAGGCAAAAAGGCATCGGGGCAGGCCTGCGCCAACTTTCTCCTTAAGTCAACGGCCTCCGTTGCGCTAGCGAGGGCCGCTTCGCGCTGGCCTAACTCGCTTTGCCGGTTGGCCAAATTATTCAGTGAGCCAGCCAAGCCGGGCAAAAAGGTATCGGGGCGGGCCTGCACCAACTTTCTTCTTAATTCAACGGCCTCAGCTGCGCTAGCGAGGGCAGCTTCGCGCTGGCCTAACTCGCTTTGCCGGTTAGCCAAATTATTCAGTGATGTAGCCAGGTAGGACAAAAATGCATCGGGGCGGGTCTGCGCCAACTTTCTTCTTAATTCAACAGCCTCAGTTGCGCTAACGAGGGCAGCTTCGCGCTGGCCTAAACCACTTTGCCGGTTAGCCAAATTATTCAGTGATGTAGCCAGGTAGGGCAAAAAGGCATCGGGGCGGGTCTGCGCCAACTTTCTTCTTAATTCAACGGCCTCAGTTGCGCTAGCGAGGGCTGCTTCGCGCTGGCCTAACTTGCTTTGCCGGTTGGCCAAATTATTTAGTGACATGGCCAAACGCGCTACATTAGCTGCACTGAGCTGCTCAGTCTGAATCTGGCTTTGCTGATATAAAATCGTTGCCAATTTACAGGCTATTTCGGCCAGAGCAATAGAACTAAGTGGCATAGCATCATTGAGTAATGCTAACAGCATAGGATTATGCTGATTATCCTCAACCAGCAGCTCTGCCCACTTTAACAACTGAGCCTGCTGAGCGGTTGGCTGGCTGACCGGACAGGCAAAGTCTTGTAATAGGCGAACCAGTGCGGCGGCGGCCAGTTCCTGACCGTACTCAAGGGTACGAGCCAGGATATCGGGCGCTTTTAAGCTTCGCTCCCTGTCACTTTGTAAAAGCTGTATACACATGGCCTCGGCTATGAGATCGGGCTGAGTGGTCGACAGCCTGGCTGTTTCGTCTCCGTCTTCCGCTGGCGGAAACGCCTGCTGCAATGCCAGTAACTCTTTATCCAGGCCAGAACTATGCCAGCCCATGGCGATCAGCTCAGCACTGAGCGTCTGGCGCATATCGGCAACTCGGAGCCCGCCACACAGTAAATGAAAACACAGGCAATGGGCCAGCTTAGTGGCATCGCCCCCTTCGCCAAAATACATGTTAAAACGGTCGATTTCTCGTAGCGCCAGTTTTTCAGCTGCGGCCAGATAATGTAATGATAAGGCCGCGTGCGGCGACATGTCCCGGCACAGAATACCGGCCATAACCAGCGCCAGTGGATTACCAAACCGCGGGTCGGCCAGCGCAGTATCAAAGTCGGGTTGTTCACCTGGCACGGGGATTGTACTGGCTTGAAGGTTCGGCACCAGCGCTTGCGCTCCATTCAGTGCAGCACACAATACTGCTCGCCGTACTGAGATATCACTCAGACCGGCCAGCGCATAGGGCTCAAACTGAGTAAACAGGTCAAGCCGCGCCTGGTCGCTGCCTAATGCAGAGCCTGTTAACGTATGCCACCAGCCGGCCTCTTTACTGGCTTCGCGCTCCAGCAGCAAGATACGCACCCGGATACCATCGACCAGCTCGTCGAGCTGAGACAGGGCATCCAGCCATTGCGCCAATGCTTGCGCATTGGCCCCGGCATAATCAACCACCAGCAATAAAGAGTGGGACCAGTTAGCCTGAGCAAATTTAAAGGCATGTGCCAGCTCTGCTAAGTCATCGCTACGCACAAAGCCTGCAGCCCAGCCCGCTTGCTGCTCTGCCTGCTCGCACAGCTCAATGGCCAGACGGGTTTTGCCACTGCCTGCGGAGGCGGTGATGGCAAAGACAGAGATATCCCTGTCGTCATTTAGCCATTCATTGAGTATCGTCAGCTCGTGCTCCCGGCCCTGTAAGCTCAATGCTTTGTTGTGCGCGCTGAGAATATCCAGCACATTCGGTGGGGTTTGCGAGCCCTGACGCCGCCGGGCAGGGGTATGATGGCGCACCAGCGGAATGTGAAATTGCGCCGCGCCTCCCACCTGATTATGATCGCCGGTAATAATAATGCTCTGATTGGCACTGCCCTGCACTGACACGCTGCGCTCAGCCACACTCACACTCCCTGGTTAATGCATACTTTTTCATCCTATTGCAGCAGTGCAGCTCAGGCAAGGGTTAAGTTTTTACCCAGCACTGTAAGTTCGTGTAACTGGCGAACCGTGGATTGTGTTCCATACTTGCTCTCGGAAACCACAATCCGGGAGGATAATTATGCTGGACTCAACCCCACAAACCATCAAACAAGACACCACCTTTGTGCAAAGCTATGGCATACATACGGGCTTTGTACCACGCTCTCAACTGATAAAGAAAAACTGGATGCTGGCAGGCGATGACTATGCCAAGTTGCAGGGACACTGGCACGATAACGCGCTCACCGCCATTTATGGCAACTATTTTGTGGTAGAAAAAATTAACGGCGTTGAGGTCAGCGATGCCCAGGCGCAGGCTACCCTTGAGGAGTTGAGCCGGGTAACGCTGGCGCAGCAATTTGGCCCGCAGTACAGTAATAATATCAGCTTTTTTGCCTCCGACCGCAGTGTCGGCTGGGAATATCCTATACTGACCCCAGCGCAGGCCAAGGAGATCAGCACCAGTCTGGATGTGATAGCCTACAACAAGGTACTGCGCTATGCGTTTGCCTCAGCCTATGCGTACAGTCTGGAACCCGGTGGCACCTTTGCTTACAATGATGATCCACTTTACCAGAAGTTAATGCTTACAAACGGTAAGCTCGAGATCATAGATACATTACTGAATGTAGACGGTGTCTATGCCTTTGCCGTTAAAGTACCCGCCATTGCTTCTGAGGGCCTGGAAGAAGAAGTGATCATTGCCTACAAGGGCACCAACCCCTTTAATACCGGCGACCTGTACGAAGACTTTAAACTGTTTTTTGCCAACCTGGCCGAAACCGACATCGCCTGGCAGCGCAGCGCCTTTGAATTTTGCCAGCGCATTTTGGAGCAGTATCCAGCCAATCAGGCATCTATTGCGCCCGGTTATCAGATACCCGAAGCGTCAACCAGCCACAATGTAGTTTTAACTGGCCACAGCCTGGGCGGTTATACGGCAGTCGACTCTGGCGTGCGCACTGGCATTCAGACCCGGGTTTTTGCCTCACCCGGCACTAAGATCATCGACACTTACGCCCGTTATTTCGCCAACACCATGCGCCTGCGTAATGTGATCAACTTCCGCACCGACTATGATCCTATTTCGTCCTCAGCGCTGCGCCACGATGAAAACGAAGTCGAATTCCCGGCTTTCCCGGGTAAAAACCTGTTTGTGAATCATTCGCTGGAAAATATGATCAAAGAGCGCCTGATCCCGCTCTACCACAACTGGCAAGATCCAACAGCTCGCCCAAGCCAATTGTTCATCACCCCGGACGCCAGCACAGGCGCAGGCCTAAAATCCCGCACAAATGTTTGGGGGTCCACTACAAAAGGCGATTAAGTATCGCCTTTTGTAGTGGACGCGAGCCCTGGATGAACGACGAAAGACCGACGATTAAGTATCGTCGCAGCTTGAGGAGATGAGCGCATGGATGCGCGATGGACGTAACTACAGGGACGTACTTTACTCATGACTCACTCTAATCATTCGCGTTGCTTTTAGGCAGTCCCCAGCTCGCTGGACGGGGTGACGGTGGTGTGTGTACCTCGAGCACAAATGAGCGCAACTCAGGTGTTGCTTGCCCAGTCCAAAGTAGAACAATGCAGGAGCACATTGTCGAGATGCGCGATCGACGTAACTACAGGGACGTACTTTACTCATAACTCACTCAAAGCATTCGCGTTGCTTTTAAGCAGACCCCGGCTCGCTGGCCGGGGTGACGGTGGTGTGTGTATCTTTAGCACAAATGGGCGCAACTCAGGTTTTGCTTGCCAGTCCAAAGTAGAACAATGCAGGAGCATATTGTCGAGATGCGCGATGGACGCAACTACAGGGACGTACTTTACTCATAACCTACCCTAAACCGACGATTAAGTATCGTCGCAGGCTCGGCGCCCCCGCATGAGAATAATACCGAGTAGCCTTTAAGAAGTTCCCGCATCAAGTGCGGGATGACTGGTTGTGTTTGCTAGTTTGTGCATTACTTGCTTAATCCCGCTCGTTTGCTAAATGGCAACTATGTCTTTAGTTAGACTTTATTAAACCTTTGGCACATTCATATTTGCACTCAACTTTACCCACACATCCGTCATCCCGGCCTCTCCTCCGTCATCCCGGCCTTGAACCGGGAACCACCGACAGCAAAAAGGTGGCTGACCTGAGCAAAAATCCAAAGCAAAAAACCAAAAACAAAAACAACTAAAAATCATAGGCATACAAGAAACCTCAAACTTTTTTCAAAAAACTTGCTTGAAAAGCATTGGCCCCGGCCATAGATAGATCTGTGAGGACGCCGGAAGGGTCCAGAAACAAACTAAGGCTTTGTTTTAAAAGTCTTTATTTAAGTAATGTTAGAGTTAAAAACCCGCTATTTACTGGTTTATTGCAAAGAGTAAATGGCTTAATTATCGCTTTATGAGGATATGATTATGCGTACAGTAGATTTATCACCCCTTTATCGTTCATTCATCGGCTTTGACCACCTTGCATCTATGATGGATGCGGCGCAGCGTAGCAGCGAGAAGCAACCAAGCTACCCGCCTTACAACATCGAAGCTTTAGCGGAAGACAAGTACCAAATTACCATGGCGGTGGCCGGCTTTACGGAGCAGGAGTTGTCGCTTGAGTCGGAAAATAACACGCTGACCGTCAAAGGCGAGAAGCAAAACAAAGAAGACAAAGCCGACCGTAAGTTTATTCACCAGGGCATTGCCGAGCGCAACTTTGAGCGTAAATTCCAGCTGGGCGACCACGTCAAAGTGATTGGCGCAGAGCTTGAGAACGGCCTGTTGTTGATTGACCTGGAACGCGAAGTACCGGAAGCGTTAAAGCCAAGAAAGATTGAGATTGGCACCGGTAAGTTGTTAGAGAGTAAATAACACACACTCCCTTTTCCTTGTATTACATTGTTGAATTCCCACCAGCCGCCCGAGAGGGCGGCTTTTTTGTGTCTGCTAATTACGCGACACTTCGAGTATAACTGCCTATAAATACGGTAAATTCATACTATAAAACGCATGCCACGGCGTCTTTTCGCTGCTATTTTGATGTAGAACATGGTCGGCGAAGATCCACAGAACTTAGATTGATTTTTGCATAGGGAGTTGTGATGCTGGCGACCACTAAGGTAAAGCTGTAAGCCATTGAACGTGAGGAAGGAGGTGCAATGCTCGACCTAAGTTTTATCCATCTGTCGGCTTTTTATGAGCTCACTGCGCTGGTGGTGTTGGCCGCCGCGCTGGGGTTTATTGGCGTGTTACTTCGCCAACCCATGATTGTGAGTTTTATTGCCGTGGGGGTGGTTGCCGGGCCTTCGGCTTTAAACATCGTTCAGTCTCATGAACACATTGAACTGCTGGCCGAACTGGGCATTGCAGTATTGTTATTCCTGGTAGGCCTTAAGCTTGACCTGAAACTCATTCGTACACTTGGGCCCGTCGCACTGGCCACCGGACTTGGGCAAGTTGCATTTACCTCCGCCATTGGCTTTTTACTCGGCAAAATGTTGGGGCTGGATACCGTTACCTCCTTGTATGTTGCCGTTGCGCTGACCTTTTCCAGTACCATTATTATCGTCAAACTGCTGTCGGATAAACGCGAAGTAGATTCCCTCCATGGGCGTATCGCGGTGGGCTTTTTGATAGTCCAGGACTTAGTAGTAGTGCTGGCGATGATGGTGCTCTCAGCCCTGGGTATAGGCGCGCAATCGGGCGGCACATACTCAGCGCTGGCGCAAATAGGCAGCGTAATGCTGTATGGGTTGATCATGCTTGCATTCGTACTGGTGTTTATCCGTTATATGGCCACCCCACTGGTCAGCCGTATCGCCCGCTCTAAGGAGTTATTGATCACCTTTGCCATCGGCTGGGCGACGTTGCTGGCGGCAATCGGCAGCCAGCTGGGCTTTAGTAAAGAGCTGGGCGGCTTGCTGGCGGGGATATCTTTGGCATCTACTCCATTCAGAGAGGCCATAGTTGCACGCCTGGCTTCGCTACGCGACTTTCTGCTGCTGTTTTTCTTTATTGCCCTGGGGACCCAACTGGACCTGAGCCTGCTAGGCGCTCAGGTGTTCCCGGCGCTGATATTGTCGCTGTTTGTACTCATTGGTAACCCTATCATTGTGATGGTGATCATGGGGCTGATGGGCTATCGCAAACGCACCGGCTTTCTGGCCGGGTTAACCGTAGCGCAGATCAGTGAATTTTCACTTATCTTTATGGCCATGGGACTCACGCTTGGCCATGTGTCGGCCGATTCTCTGGGGCTGGTCACGCTGGTGGGGCTTATTACCATTGCCATGTCGGTGTATATGATCACTTACTCCCATGGACTGTATAACAAGCTGGAGCGCTGGCTTGGCGTGTTTGAGCGCGAAAAACCATTCCGAGAAGAAGCGCTCGAAAGCCAGCCATCATCAGAGCAAGCCTATGATGTGATCCTGTTTGGGCTTGGCCGCTACGGTAAGGCACTGGCCCACTATCTGCAAAAAGAAGGCTTCAAGTTGCTGGCTGTAGACTTTAACCCCGACGAAGTCAGGCGCTGGCGTAACGACGGCCACCTGGTGATGTATGGCGATGCCAGTGATCCAGCGTTTGTGAACGACCTGCCGCTGCAGGGCGTTAAGTGGGTGGTGTCGGCTATGCCACAGCATGATTTGGGCGTAACCCATGAAGATCCGCGCCTGGCACTGATAGACGGCCTGAAACAACAACACTATAGCGGCGGCATTGCCATTTCTACCCAGCACCAGCACGACCAGCCACTGCTGGAAGAAAAAGGCGCTACACTGGTACTGATGCCATTTCATGACGCCGCCGAGCGGGCGGTAGAGCGTGTTAAGGCGGCAACACCAGCCAGCGCCCAGTTAGAGGTAAATAATGAGACGATTTAACAAGATATTATGTGTGGTAGACCCGCAAGCAACCATGGACACCGCCGTGGTGCAAACCCTCCAGCTGGCGCGCGATAACCAGGCCGACGTTACCTTTATCTCGGTATTAAAGGAGGCCAAGCACTGGCGCGCATTTTTTACCAGCAAAGAAGAGTACGCCAGCCAGCTAGAAGAGCTGATCGCCAACAAGCGGGCCGCCATTGAAGCCAAGATCAAAGCGCTGGACTCAGACCAGGATCCCGCCATCATAGTGTGCACCGGGATCGGCTTTATTGAGATCATTAAGCGCGCGGTCGATGATCAGTACGACCTGGTGGTCAAGTGCGCCGAAGACGCAGACTGGATGGATCGCATGCTGGGCAGTGAAGACATGCACTTACTGCGTAAATGCCCCTGCCCGGTGCTCATGCTTAAGCCCGGCCAGCTCGATGCCTTTGGTAAAATTCTGGCCACGGTCGACGTGAACGACAGCTTCAGAGAGCTGGATGATGAACAAGTGCAAGACAAACTCAATCAGGCCGTAATGGAATACAGCATATCGTTAAGCCTGCCTGAACTGTCTGAGCTGCATGTGGGCAGTGCCTGGGATGCCTACGCCGAAGACTGGCTGCGCTACGGCACCTTTGCGCATCAGTCGGACGAACAGGTGGATGATTATGTAGAGCAGGGGCGCAGAGACTGCGCCACTAAACTGGCCCGGCTGGTGACAAAAATGGACGCACTATTCGACAAGTCGGCCGTTCAGTACCTGCAACCCAAGCTACATCAGGTCAAGGGCAAAGCCAGCAAAGAGATCCCCCTGCTGGCACAAAAACACCAGATTGACCTAATCGTGATGGGCACAGTCGGCCGTGTCGGTATTCCGGGTTTGATAATCGGCAACACCGCCGAATCGATCCTGGAACAAACCCAGTGCTCCGTACTGGCCATTAAGCCCAAAGGTTTCCAGACCCCGATTAAATAACCCGCGAGGGTGACCCACAGGTCCACCCACTGACGAGTCGGTGGACCATTTTTCCGTATCACTTTTCACTTCGCTAACACCAATACTGATTTAGGGCTTTCTCCCTCGTACAAACATCCGGCACTCACTGGGTAAAATCCATCCCATTGTAAGCCATCATAAAATACCGTTTAATAAGGGCATAAAGCCCCATATCAGAATCTTGCGGGGTTAAGCAGTTTAAAAGGAATATTGATGTCAGAACATAACCCCGAACTAACTCCAGAGATTGAAGCACTCATTGAGAAAGCCCAAGGTGGCGATGTTGAAGCGCAATATGGGTTGAGCGATGCCTATTACACAGGTAAAGAAGTCGAGCAAAATTATAAGCAAGCCGCTTACTGGATTAAACAAGCAGCAAAGCAGCATTGCCCTACATCTCAGCGTCGTCTCGGCTTTATGTATGAGCAAGGAAAAGGCGTAGCACAAAGTGATGAGAAAGCGGTTGAGTATTATCGGTTGGCTGCGGAGCAGGGAGATGCGCGCGGTCAATACAACCTGGGTTTAATGTATGAGCTCGGAAAAGGCGTAGCACAAAGTGATGTGAAGGCGGTTGAGTATTACCGGTTGGCTGCGGAGCAGGGAGATGCACGCGCTCAATGCAGCATGGGATATATATATCAACAAGGAAAAGGGGTAGCGCAAAGTGATGGGAAAGCGGTTGAGTATTACCGGTTGGCCGCTGAGCAAGGAGATGCGCGCGGTCAGTGCAACCTGGGTTTAATGTATGAGCTCGAAAAAGGCGTAGCACAAAGTGATGTGAAGGCGGTTGAGTATTACCGGTTGGCTGCGGAGCAAGGAGATGCGCGCGGTCAGTGCAACCTGGGTTTAATGTATGAGCTCGGCAAAGGCGTAGTGCAAAGTGATAAGACGGCGGTTGAGTATTACCGGTTGGCTGCGGAGCAGGGAAATGTAAATGCTCAGTGCAACCTTGGCTTAATGTATCGACAAGGAAAAGGCGTAGCGCAAAGTGATGAGAAAGCGGTTGAGTATCATCAGCTGGCCGCAGAGCAGGGAAGTGCGCGCGCTCAGTACAATCTGGGCTTAATGTATCGACAAGGAAAAGGCGTAGCGCAAAGTGATGAGAAAGCGGTTGAGTATCATCAACTGGCCGCAGAGCAGGGAAGTGCGCGCGCTCAGTACAATCTGGGCTTAATGTATCGACAAGGAAAAGGCGTAGCGCAAAGTAATGAGAAAGCGGTTGAGTATTACCAGTTGGCCGCTGAACAGGGAGATGCAAATGCTCAGTGCAACCTGGGCTTTATGTATGAGCGCGGAAAAGGCGTAGCACAAAGTGATGTGAAGGCGGTTGAGTATTACCGGTTGGCCGCTGAGCAAGGAGATGCGCGCGGTCAGTGCAACCTGGGCTTTATGTATGAACGCGGAAAAGGTGTAGCGCAAAGTGATGAGAAGGCGGTTGAGTATTATCAGTTGGCCGCAGAGCAGGGGGATGCGCGCGGTCAGTTCGGCCTGGGCTTGATGTATGAGCGCGGAAAAGGTGTAGCGCAAAGTAATGAGAAAGCGGTTGAGTATTACCATTTGGCCGCAGAACAGGGGAATGCAAATGCTCAATTCAACCTGGGCTTTATGTATGTAAATGGAAAAGGTGTAGCGCAAAGTAATGAGAAAGCGGTTGAGTATTACCAGCTGGCGGCAGAGCAGGGGGACGCGCTTGGTCAGTGCAATCTGGGTGTGATGTATGAGCACGGAAGAGGCGTAGCGCAAAGTGATAAGAAAGCCGTTGAGTACTATCAGCTGGCTGCTGAGCAAGGGCATGCGCACGGCCAGTGCAATCTGGGTGTGATGTATGAGCACGGAAGAGGCGTAGCGCAAAGTGATAAGAAAGCCGTTGAGTACTATCAGCTGGCTGCTGAGC
>NZ_JBSWYM010000013.1:0-209328 GCF_056161105.1 Pseudoalteromonas sp. AWH4_217
GTGAACTTGCTTTTTCTCATCGTAAAACTTCCTTCTTCTGTTAATGGGAATTCTACTCAAGAACTGTTGCAGTTTATGGGGGAGTTACAGCAGGGCTACCACTATAAGACAGTAATTTAGAGAAGTAACTGACGCCTTCTTTGTTACAATGAGGGCAATTAAAATTCATAACACCTCTGAATTGATGAAGATCGAGCAACATACGAGCTTAGCTCAACAACCCTACTGCTCATTATAAAACAAGAAAAGCCTTGCGATTCATGGCAAACTCCTTTGTTCAGCTCTCTTTTCAAGAAGTTTATTAATACGCTTCGACGTCTGCTTGCAGCCACTGCCTTTTTCGCCACTACTGTATCGCTTGTCGTGCGTAATAAGCGAAATTCGACATGTTACCTCTCTGGAATTTCTATAATTCCTATATCTAAATTGACTTTTTTCTACATCATTTATGTCCAAATATACCTCATTAGAAGGGTAAAATAGAATAACGATGTTGTTTCTCACCACAGCCTTATAAAATTTTTGTTGTGAATTCGCGACAAGATAGAAAAAAGTAAAAAGGCAGAAAGAATAAAAAATGGTTAACTTCAGCGTTCGCTCTTTATATACAAAGTGCTGAATCAATACATAACCTGCAGTAATAACCCCGGTCAGTAAAAAATATCTATATACACCTAAGGCTCCCGAAACAGGAGCTTCAAAAATAGTAAGTGTTTCCATAACGACTATACTTCCAAGATGCGCTAGCCTTCCTTCGTTTCACTGGCGTGGTACACCGAGCCAAGATCAGAGGCAAATGAGCATAAGCCTGTTGTTTTGTTTCCCTTTTGGTTAAAGTGTACATTGTATGCAATTAACCATCGATATCACTTAAATCTTTGCATTGTAATCATTTAGCTCTTTATACGTTGCCTTATTAAAAAGCCTTTTTAAGCACAAAACTGCAAAGAACAAAGCCAAAAAGAAGTACAAGATACCCGCTAACTCAAAAGAATCAAAATCTATGCAAACACCATTAGAATAGCACCCATTTCGCGGTAAGCTTTCATATACCAGAAAGGTAAAAAATAGTGATAAAACAAAATAGATTAAGTTCAAAATCACAGACGCCTCCATTGCATATAACGCCTCGCTTAACCGGCGAAAAATAGCAGGAAAAAATTAGCAACGAAGGAGCGTAAGCCTGCTGTTTTGCGTCTTTTGGTTTAGGCACTGGTTATCTAGCTAGTTTAATTGACTCGAATGCCTTAACAACTTGATTCAAAAAACGACCATTAAACTTGATTAGATCTTGAGTATGCAAGCTAATAATCTTTGAATTGAACACATAACAATACATTACACCATGAGCTTGCTTTGAATCAATTTCACCACTCCACTTAATTTTGGCAACGGGAACTCCGGATATTTCTATGTACTCAATTTCACTTTTTTCAAAGTTGTTTCGCTTGCGAGCTACACCTGACAGGAATTGCTCGAGATATTGAGCTGAACCTTTTTTAAGCTCATCATCAGTCATTTTCGGAAATGGTTTGCCTGGATTCCAAGTCGTGATTTGCAATAGAGTCGCGTTATTACCGCCTTCATGTAAGTTTCGAAATGCAATTGTTTTTGCACCTTGTCCCATACTTCGCTCAATAGGCCCCTCAAACCCTTCTGGAATATTGATAGACGCATCAGCAAAGGAAAACTCATTTGCATGCGTTGCAAACGATAAGAAAATTATAATGATATAAATAAGAATACGATTCACACGACACTCCTTGCTAGATAACGCCCTAATCTGAAGAATCCCCAGATAATTGTATTTTGAGTCAATATGATGGACACGCACGGTATTGATTGATCTAATTTGTTTCGCCAAAACCAAATAGATAACAGCACTATAGGTGATTCCTTCATCCTACACGATATGCTCAGAAAAAACTGCCCCCAAATTCATGCCCGGCGTCTTGTTCATTGGTTCTGGCAGCTGAAGCTTTACTCGATAGCAACTACTTTTCTCTTACCGAGCAGGGCCGAAATATGAAAGGCCCTGCCGCTGCAAAGCACAATATCAAACGTATGGACCGACTGCTTGGCAACATCTTCTTTTAGCAGTTTTAGGTGGCTGTCTTTGTAACTTATATTTGTAACTTACTCTTGGATTTGGCGGCATAAGGTAATAGAGGGGTGAGGGCCTTTGCAAGGCCCAAAAGTCAGATTAAAATGGCGTGCCCGGCTCATTTTCATATGAAGCAGTGGCGGTATTCGTTTTTTCCCAGGTGCCATCTTTATACAATATGAGCGCTGAAGCAGAGGCTGAAGAGAATGCGCGTACCCGTGTATTACAAGCTATACCGCCGGTACAGCTAATACCGCTCCAGCGAATTTCTTTGATGGATTTAGATACATTGCCAATAGAAAATAAGGCCCTGGCTGAGTTATTATTAGTAAAATCGACACCAGAACAGCTGCTCGTACCGTTTCCACTGGTAAAACCGCCATTAGCAACATAAACAGAGCAAGTTAAGTTGGCTGCAAATGCTGAGCCTGTGAAAAGAGTGCCAGCGACAATGGCAAGTGCTTTTAATTTTTTCATGTAAACATTCCTTTTTAACTTTAGATTTTCATGCGCTCACTTTGAGCAACTAAAAATTAACCCTTAGTCGTGTAACAAGTCAAGTTTTCTTGTTTAAACTTCTGATTTGTGTAGTTTTATTCTCAAGCTAACACAACCGAGAGTTTGTTTAGAACTTATAACAAATAAGCCAGAGTGCGTGGATGCGATAAGAAGTGCAATCGGGTGAAGAAAAGGACGAGTGATTATTGAGACACATGGTACGGTGTCTTATTACTTGGCATATAATAACAAGTTTTTATCGACACCCACCATAGGTTCACAGCCTAATTGTGGGCAGCTTCAAGTTGGAAATGCAAGACTGCTGACCTGCCTCTTCCTTGCAGTCGGCATAGCCCATTGTTCTCAATCCTTTGAGCATCACCTAAAGGTAGACGGCATACACCCTGTACGCCAGTTTGGTGCGGGCGTCACCTAAACTCTCACCTAAACTCACCGTGGGAAGGCATCGGGTTGAAGGTTTTGTTATATTTCGTGCACCTCACCAAGCCAAACTCCACTACTATTATCGACTAAGACAAGGGCATCTCCACTCTCTCCAGCCTGAGCCAACAAATTATCTTTGTACCAGATTGCACTTTTGCCTGACGATGCCAAACCACCACTCGGCTGACTGTAATTTGCTATAGCGACTACCATTCCATACTCCGATGCATATGTTGCCCACTTATTAGAGTCTTTGCCATAACCTTCAGGGGTGATCAAAACGCCCGCAATATAAATAGTTGCGCCAGCTTCATAACAGAACTCTACGTGTTCTGGATGTATTGTATCTGCACAAATCGCATTTGCGACGGTATCTTGACCTAAGCTAAACATGTGATGTTTCTGACCACTGCCAAAAAACACCTCTTCGCCTTCGTGAAGGTGTATTTTTTCATACCTGTCTACTGCACCAGTATGGTGAACTAAGATCAAACCGATCTTAGGTTGCCCTTCCGATTGCAAAGGTGCACCAACACCGACAGATATTTGGTATTTTTTAGCAGCTTCAACTAGTGGCTTTAGACGTGGATCGTCGTCTGTAAAAGCGAGCTCTTTTGCTAAGTCTGGCTCGTAACCAGATAGGGATAGTTCTGGAAAAACTAAATAATTAACATCAAGACGACTAGCTTGCTGGATAAATCTGAGGTGATTTTCCATATTCAGGCTAACGTTACCTCTTATTGAACTACTTTGCGCTACGGCTATTCTCATCTTTCACTCCGTATGGCCTGAAAATAACGCTGTTGTCTGAGGAATCACCAGATATTCAAATTTAAAATTAAAATGATGGCACCCTCGGCATTGTTTTATCTCACTTATTTATCCGAAAACGAACCAGATAACAACACCATACGTTGTCAACTATCCTACACGATATGCTCAGAAAAAACTGCCCCAATTTATGTGTCCTACTAAATACCTTCTTTTAGCAGTTTTAGGTGGTTGTCCTTGTAACTTCACTCAACAAGGTTCTTAACAAATAAGTTTTTTTCAGCATTGCAGATTCCATGCTTTGGATAGTTGGAATCTAATGTTTCAAGTTGAGTTTGATATCGAGTATCTAAGTCGGTAATCAATTTAACAACAAACATGCAAGGTTTTCCCAAAGCAGACCCGAGCCAGTGATGCTGGTATTCATGCTTAACTTCGAGTTTGAACACTATGAAGGCCTCTTTCAGATGAGCCAGATTCAGCTTGTGTTCGTTGAGCATCTTCTCAAGCAAATCTAGATAGCGCTCGTTTAGCTCCCAAAACCTGTGTGTTTGCGGATGTATTTCTTGTCGAAGTTAATCAAAAACAACCTCTTTCACATTATGATCTAACGCGAAGAGGTAAAGCTGCCCAACAGCCCAGTAACCAGATTAATCATTATTTCGACTGAAAGAAAACTGAGCAAAGTCATGTGCTATTCCCCTAAGTTTTTACGGCTTCCCATAATCCCCGTGAGCTTCTCACGCCTCTTAAAGCGGCTAGTAAAACTAGCAATATTTGTTCGGGACACACAAAAAGTGACAAGTTTGACAGCCAGTTGCTGCGCCTTGTTATATACCTGCTCATTTTTGCACGCTAGTTTAAATTAAGTTTTAATTCTTAGCTCGTGAATAGCACTTAAGAATAGCTTAACTTGTGCCTGTAAAGGCTTTTTGTCAAAGTATATAGATATATCACCAAAATACGGAGACGGTTCAGGCTCACCATCTAGCGTAGCGATTACACAGTCCGTTCCATCATATTGTCCTTCATATTTGAAAAAGGAAAGAATCAGAGTAAACCCTCTATTCTCTCTTGTAGAATGAATTGTCCACTTATGGACTAAAGCCCAACCTGAATCCCCATCATCTATGCGAACAACCTCCCAGTTTTCTTCGCGGAGACCATAAAGAAGGAGTTTCACATTAGCCGGTAGGTGTCTCTCAATATCCTCTAATTTCTTCACGCAATTTCCAATTTTTTATGAAGTAAAACGCCCAGTCTGAAAATGGTAATACTTAGCTCTGAGGAATTCTCATATATTCATATTTAATAATGATACCTCACTGCTTTGTTTAATCTAACTTATTCCACCTAAAACCATCAAAAAAAACACCTTGCGTAATACCTCTACCCTACACGACACGCCAAAAAACTGCACCCAAATTCATGCTCAGCGCCTTAATAAAGCGGAGAAAAATAGCAGGCTAAGATTAGCGAAGAATGAGCGCTGCCCGCTGTTTTGTGTCCACTGTTTAATTCATTTGTTAGGCATACTAGGCACCTTGGTATGACATTATCGCAACCAAGTTACTAGGCTTAGCTCTATTTACTGTGATTACCCAATGCTCTAGAAAACTGTTACCTTGATATAGAGTATATGAAGTTGTAGTTAGGCTACCTGATTGAGAAACTAACCCTTTTTTATACGTAAATCCACTGCTTTTAGGTGGTAACCAAGCTTCCATGCTAGCTTGAATTGTATTTGGCTCACCTTGGTGTATGAATACAGAACAAAGTTTATTTTTTAGTAATGCAAGCCCGAAATTACCCTCATCATTATTCAAATACCATGCTTTGCCTGCGTTGCCTTTTAGATAATTTTGAGCAATTTCTTCAGGTGCGATTACGAAACCTTCTCTTTTAGCCGATTGCTCTAGAGCCTCTGGGCTATTTCGACTGATCACACATGTTCCCATGAATAGTTGAATTGGCGTTGATTTTCGTAGAGCAAGACCTTTATCTTTTTCTGGTGTTGATTTACACCCGACGGTTGATAGCAGGAGGGTTGCAACAATGTAAGATTTAACTCGATTCATATTCCTTATGCCTAACAATTTATTCTATCCCAACATGTCGGAACATAAACCGACAAAACGGGCTGTATTGCATTACCTCATGGTCCCACGGAATAAACTTAAAGTAAACAACCAGTTGCAACTGCCAAAGCCACAAGCGCGTGAAATTTGAACAGGTTGGGGCGTAATAATGTTATTGGACAACAGCCCAAATGCTGTCTATGCACCCAGCATTACTTTTGTTAAATGGAATACTCATGAAATTACCTTTGCTACTTATGCTGGGCGTTGTTTCCTAAAGCATTGAACTAATCTAGCCTCGGAGTTTTTGTAGACACTCAATCATAAATTCACAAATCTATAGTGGCCAGCATCTATCTTCTGAATGGTTTGGCGACAGACCACCGTTATTATCTCTTATCAATGTGTCCGGATCTATTAAACCACTACATGTGACAGATAGCGCTGGGTAAACACCTCATGACTTCGCTTCCCGGATGACGAAGTGGTCTGTGGGGCTCTTCTGCAATACGACACTGCAGCATAGTGTTTAGGTAGTTCCCGGCTCGCAAGCGTCCGGGATGACGGGGTTGTTTGTGAGGTCAGTCTTAAAAAGGGCTGTGCTGTGTGGTGTTTAGCAGATCCCGGCTCGCAAGCGTCCGGGATGACGGGGTTGCTTGGAAGTAACGTGGCTGCTTGCAAGTGATTGGGTTGTTTGGAAGTGACTGAGTGGTTTGCTAGATACCCAATGTCATCATGTGAGAAAATAATGACTCAGCTATTGGTTGCTCTGGTTATCTCCATCAGGAAACTTCAGACAAAATGCACTGCCTGAATCTGAGCTGGAAACACTCAGCTCAATGTCGAGTTTTTCGCACAGGCGCTTAACCATGGAGAGCCCCATACCCATCCCCTCACTTTCGGGACCTTTTACGCCGGGTTCAAATAGCGTTCTCAACAGGTCAGGGGCAATACCCTCTCCAGTATCCGATACCATAATTGACTGTGCGTGTCCTTCTATAGTGACTACGCCGCTACGGATATGGGTAAATGCATTACCAATCAGGTTATTCAGCAACAGCCGCAATGCACTAGGGGCAATGGGTAACTCCAGCTTTGCTGCGATGTCAACTTCGACCTCTATCTCTTTACCAGCAATTTTTTCTGCCTGGCTTAAGATAACCTGTTCGACCAAAGGTAACACGCGGGTATTCGCATCAGCTAAGGTTTCTTCCCGGGCCAATGCCAGTAAGACTTCCAGGCTTTGGGTAATCTGATGCTGAGCATCAGCAATCCGACCTACCAGCTCTGCTTGCTTGTCGGTTAGTGGTGTTTGTCTGAGTAAAGTCAGCGAGCTTTGAGTAATTGCCACTGGTGTTCTTAACTCATGGGACACATCCCGAGTGAATGCCTGCTCGCGGCTGATAAAGCGCCGAATACGAGACAAGGCATGCTCCAGAGTTCTGGCGAATGCACCAATTTCATCATTGACAAACTGCCCGGAGAAATTCTGCGGCAAGCGCTCTACTGGCGCGTCTTCTACAATTTTAACCAAAGTATCCAGCGGTTTGATCAGGCGCTTTGCCATCATCAGGGAAGTAAAAGCCAATATCAACGCCAGCACAAGAACACCGCCAAACAGCACCAGAATAAACTTCAGCATGCCACCTTTGATCTTACGCACCACCAGCTGCTCACTGACTTCAGCCAGTAAATAGCCTGCGGGTATCTGCTTAAGATGGTAATGGCTGTCGTTTTCACCGCTAAACTCGATCCGATTAGGCTCTTCATCAAGCACTTCCCGGATAATTGCCGGTAAATCATGCTTTTCAGGGTAGTAGCGAATAAAGTCGAGCCTGGGCCTGGCTTCAAGGCCCGCTTCAAGTTGCGCAGCAACGGTCTGCGCCTCATCATCCAGCAAATAAATAAAAAACCTGTCTTCTATACTGTACGCAAACAAAAAGCTTGCCGCCCCAAACAGAGCACTAATGAATAACGCAATACCGACAAAAAAGGCGACAATCCGATTTCGTAACTGAGTGGCTTTCATACAGAATTATCCTTCTATATCCAGAGCAAACCCTATGCCGTGTATTGTTTTGATGATCGGACTGCTAAATGGCTTGTCTATCGCTTTGCGAAGCTGATAAATATGCGAGCGTAATGCATCTGAATCCGTCGGTTCATCTCCCCAGATCCTGTCACACAGCTCACTGCGACTCAGCGCGCGAGGATGATGCTCCATCAGTAAACGCAAAATTTTAAATGGAATAGGCTGAAGCGTTATCTCACACCCGGCACGCTCAATGTGTTGAGTCTGACTATTAAGTGATATCGCTTTTTCATCACGCCCCAAAGAAAGTGTGTGCTCACTATTTAGTAAGTGTCTTTTTGCCAAAGCATTGCAACGCACCCATAGCTCTTCAAGGGCAAAAGGCTTGGTCAGATAGTCGTCTACCCCCAAAGAAAAACCGTTGAGTTTGTCATCAAGTGTATCGCGGGCAGTGAGCATAATGATGGGAATATGGCGATTGGCTTCTGCTCTGAGTTGCTGACAGACAGCCAATCCATCCATTTTGGGTAGCATCACATCTAGGACCACACAATCGTAAAATTGTTCCAATGCAAGTTGCACACCCAGCTCACCGGTGTAAGCAAAGTCGATGACCGCGCCCTGCGACTCAAAATATTCACCTATGTTCAGGCTAAGATCCTGATTGTCTTCAATCAGCAGTACTTTTACTTGTGCCATGCAGGCCACCACTTTCTTCGGAATATAACTAAAAAGCTAACGCGAAATTCGTGAAAGCAATGTGAAAACCAGGTCAGTTTGTGTGCAACCAGCGACGTACATATTGCAAAGACAGATACTCTTGTTTCAGCTTCAGCCAGGAATCACGTGATTGTTGCCAATGCCATTGTTCATCGGCAATTTTTCGCAGCATATTCGCATCCTGTGCCCGACTATAAAAAAGCAGATCCTGCGCCGTCGTCAGCTTGGGGAGCGGGTCGGTTTGCGATGTAAAAGCATGCTCAATATGCGTACGCAGATTAAGGATAAGGGCGAACAGATTTATATTACTGGTCTGCTGGGTCAATAACTCAACCAGACGCTGTTCTTTTAAAGGTGTCGGGCAGTCATTTAATTCCGTAAAGACCCCGCTTAATGTGTCAGTCAGCACTTGTCTGTGGCCCTGCGGTAAAGCACAAAACCAGTGAGTCAGTTGTTGAAGTGGCGGTGCCATAACGTTACCTGAATAGTCCTTTGATTTGATGCAGTTTATCACACCCTGGTTTTATCGTAAAAAGTGTGACAGTGCAGTGTAAAAGACACATCGCCCAGGTCATCTTCAGCGCCCCGTGACCAACCCAGTGCCTGATAAAAGCCATCTGCACGCGTATTGATCTCAGTATACAAACGGATCTCCTCATGTGTGCGACTAAACAACCAGTCACAAGCAAGTGATAACAATGCTTTACCAATACCAAGCCCTTCAAACTGAGGCAAAATAAACAACGCCCAGATAGACCCGTCCTCACTGGCCGCTGATGAAAACCCAACTATCTGGCCATTCAGTTCACACACCCAGCTCTTACCTTGTCCCGTTATGTGTTCCAGGTACATTTGCGGTGTGATTTTACCGGGGTCGGTCAGCTTATTCTCCGTAACCCGTAAACGGATTTCACTCATCCTGGCAATATCTTGTTGCCTGGCTTCGCGGCAGGAATATGATGTACCTGATATCTTAAACACTGGATTGGTTCCTTTCGCATTAACGGCCCTTTTCTAAACCATCGAATAGCTAATGACAAGCTTGTCACCGAAGAATCTAGCCAGATAAATAGTAAACGCCAGAAGAGGAATACCTGTTGCGTACTCAGATGAATAAGAAAGAGAGGAAAAGTAATAACATACTAAGCAGCTTAATGTGGGCAGGAAAATCGATAAAATTAACCCGCCACCAGCACGCATAGTTGATTTCACATTGGTTTAGTTATGAGGCTACTAGCCCAATGCATCTAGTTATTAAGCACGACCAGCGTGAGCGACGCTAGCCCACAAGACGTTTGACTGATCACTGTTCTTTGCATGGCACAGCCTGATGAAACCACTTAGCTATCCAACGGAACGGGTTTGGTCTGGGATCCAGCTCAACCATCAGGTTGAAGCTATAACCCTTGCGATAATGCGTTCTGATCACGTCAACTCCAAGCTTGTGCTTGGAAACACATCGCCGTAACTCGGAAACAGCCCGGTTAATGGCATTGTTGTCGACATACTCTTGTTGCCAGATCTCCCGGCACAATTCATCCCGGCCAATCACTCTATCTCTATGACAGATAAAATATTCTAATAAGTCATAGATAAGAGGCTCCAACCGCACGCTTTCACCACAATATGTTAACAACCTTTTCCTTTTGTGAAGCTCATAGGGCCCAAATACTGCACGGCTAAAGTCAGCATCATAATTATCATTTAACTTCATGATGATAGACACACTTCCTTTGACGTTTTGAGTTATCAAGCAAGGTTAGTGTAGCGCCTGACCAGGCTTTTTAAAATCCAATTTGCGATGAAAGTACATGACTTTTGTTAATAGAAAAAATGATAGGTTATCGTAAGCACACTGCAAGGATTTGTTCACATAGATCAACTAAAACACAAATATAAAACAAAAAAGATACAAATTAAGGTATAAGACTGCGCTGGGCATTTTATTTCCCAGCCTTTATACCGTTATTAGTGACAATGAGCATAAAGTAACCAGACATTCAGCTATTAGTAAATTTCATAGTTGTAGACGTGAGGGCAAACACTGGCGCGTTTACCCTGTTTTTGTAGTCGTTTTATTGGATTATAGTGTTGCGAGCATGGCTTTAATTTTGTCATTGTCCGGATAGGCTTTCTGTGCTTTTAACAAGCTTGACTTTGCCTGAGCAAAATCATTTTGCCGGACATAGGACTGCGCAATCGTAAGTTCAATCATGGGATGATTAAACTGAGACTGGGCAAACGTCATCAATTCAATGGCGTTGTGCAGTTGCAACTGCGTTTTAGCATACTTCGCCTGATAGACCCCTATCATGGCAAGCATTTGCACATCATAGCTCTGTGGCGATTGCTTAAACTCCGCTTCCGCCGCGGCTTTATCTGTGAACATGAGCTCAGCCAGTTTAACACTCTGATCATCTTTATAAGCGGGTTCTTTGATGTCATCGACACCCATTGCTCTGGCCATAGCAGCGGCAGTATCTGCTGTTGAAAACGGGTTTTGACCGGTGATCAAACGGCCATCTATGGTCACCTGATTCAGCATCAGGCCATCCTGTTCAAACTGACCACCCCGCTCTTTTAATTTGTCTTCCAGTAAAAATTCAAACTGAGGTCGCCACTTTTTGCCAAAGGCGTCTTCTTCCAGATTGGTAAAACCGTTGACTCTTTTACCATCTACCAGATATTCACCATTGCTTAACGTGACATCCACCAGTGCAGCGGGTCCGTGGCAAACCGCACCCACCACGCCTTGCTGCTCATAAATTTCCCGTATCAGGCGCTGCAACTCGGCGTCTTTATGTAAATCAAACATTGGGCCTTTGCCACCGACGATAAACACCCCATCGAATGACTGACCTTGCAGGCTCGCCAATTTAACCGTGTCGGTCAGGGCACTCATCGCCTGATGATCGTTTAAGAATGCCTGGTTATACGACTTTTCTTTATTATATTCATCTGCAAGGGGTTGACCTCCTCCAGGCGAGGCCAGTGTGATCTTAATCCCGTTGTCGTTAAAAACCTGATACGCTTTGCTTAATTCATCAAATTCAAAGCCGGGCTGAGTGGTTTTACCATCAACCTGCTTTCCGTAACTACTCAGTACCATTAGCACATGTGGCTGCTCTGCGGCATAAGCCGTACTCAGCAAAGTAGTGCTCATCAGTGACCATATGGATGCAACTATCAGCTTTCTCTTCATCATTAAGTCTCCTTTGTTTGGACAGACTCACCGTAGCGCTGATACTGTGAAGCCATTGTGAAAAAATCAGGACATAGCTGTGCAAAATCTGATTGACGAAAACCTTTGGCAACTATATTTGGACGTCTGGTTTCGCCCATGCGGCACACTACCTCTTTCACCTGATGGAGCAATCATCAGTTTATGGAACCCAAATGGCATGAAGCAGAGCTATAAAAATAACATTCAGTGCCAGCGACTTATATATTCGGCACTTAGGCGCAAAGGCTACGACATGCACCTCATGTGGGGCTGCAGCCCCGATCTCGGCTATCGCGAGTTAAGTGTACTGGTCAACTGCTCACAGAATAAAGCAGCCCGGCTGGCAAAGGTGTGCCGACAAAAAGCCTATTACTTTGTAAAAGAGGGGCAGATCTGGCTATACAACACGCAAAATTCGCAGCAATGCACGCCGCTACCCGCCAATTTCAAGGCACGACTCACCTACCGCAGGCCACCAACTTACAATCAAGCCATTTTGGATCCCCTGTATCTTTAATGCTAGGCGAGATTTTTAGTCTGATCCTGGCAAAACTCTCCGCACCACAGCTGCAACTCCATCAGTGACATCGGTTTTGCATATACATAACCCTGTACCAGATCGCAATCCATCTCTTTGAGGCCCTCCAGTTGTGCAACGTGCTCCACTCCTTCTGCAATCACAGATAACCCCAGACTGGCGGCCATCGACAAGATTGCACGCACCAAATTTTGCGAATCCGGCGCGTGTGCAAACTCATGGATAAAGCTCTTATCGATCTTGATAGTGTTGATCGGAAAGCGGCGTAAATAACTCAGCGAGGAGTAGCCCGTACCAAAGTCATCGATAGACAGCTGTGCGCCAGTAGCCCTGAGCCCCTCTAGCCAGGCCAGAATAGCTTCATCGTCATCCAGCAAAATACTTTCTGTGATCTCAAGCGCGAGATTGCCGGGTGCAAACCCGGTCTGGCGCAAAATATGGCGTAATGTAGTCGCGTTAAAACCCAGCCGGTACTGCTGGCTGGATATGTTTGCCGACAAACAGCAATTGAGATTGAGTGAACGATTCAACCTCTCAATGTCTGAGGTAGCCTGGGTCAGCATCCACTCACCCAGCTCAGAGATCAAGCCGCTTTCTTCAGCAACCGGAATAAACTCATCAGGGGTTATGTACTGCCCCTCATGGCGCCAACGCGTCAGTGCCTCGAATCCATAGAGCTGACCCGACTTAAGCTCGATAATTGGCTGGTAAAATACCGCCAGCTCATTATTAGCAATGGCCTTGCGAAGCAGCTGCTCAAGCTCTACACGACGGTTAACCTGTTGCTGCATAGAAGGTGCGAAATAGTGATACTGATTACGACCACTTTCTTTGGCTTTGTACATCGCCAAATCTGCGCGGCGCAGTATCTCCTGCTGCTCGCGCGCATCATCTGGCATAATGGCAATGCCGATACTGGCGCCACTGATCACCTCAAACCCGTTAATAGTAAATGGCTGTGCTAATGATGTGAGAATTTTCTCGGCCACTTTTGCTGCGTCCTCAACATCGCTGATCTGACTGAGCAACAGCACAAACTCATCGCCACCAAAGCGTGCCAGTGTGTCCGTACGACGTACCAGATGATTAAGCCGGTTGGCAACTTCGAGCAGCAAATTATCACCCGCGTCATGCCCCATTGCATCGTTAATGCGTTTAAAGCGGTCCAGGTCAATAAACAGTAACGCACTCAGATGTGGCTGTCGTTCAATTTGTTTCAGGTCCTGAGAGATCCTGTCCAGTAATAAGCGTCGATTTGGCAGCCCAGTCAATGCATCATACATGGCCTGATAGGCAATTTTAGCTTCCTGCTCTTTGCGTTCTGTCATGTCAGACAACACAGCAATATACTGCTGCACCTGACCCTGTTCGTCCTGAACAGCACTGATCGCAAGCCATTCCGGGTAAATGGTACCGTCTTTTCGGCGATTCCAAATCTCAGCGGCCCACTCTCCTTTGGTTTCGAGCGTCTGCCACATATGCTCGTAAAACCGTGTATCGTGACGACCTGAACTGAGCAAGTTTGGCTTTTTCCCAAGTACTTCGTGCTCCTGATACCCCGTGATGCGGGTAAAAGCCGGGTTCACCGCTGTGATTTCAAGGTCGGCATTGGTTGTCATGATCCCTTCCTGCGTTGCCTGATACACAGCTGCGGCGGTTTTCAGTTCTGCCTCTACTTCTTTAAACTCGGTGACATCAACGCTTATGTATACATACCCACCTTCTGCCGTTCGGGCATGACGGATTTGCAGCCAGCGCCCCTGTGCGGTTTTTTGCAAGCGCTGCGGCGTCTCGCTCTGCTCATGAACAAAGTCGGATTTTCGCAAATGCCAGTCATCCAGAGTTTGCGGAAACTGCGCTTTTGATAACACGCCATAATGTCGCAACCAGCATTGATTGGTCAGAGTCAGTGTGCCTTCGCTGTCGTACAGCGCAAACCCTTCTTGCAATCGTTCAATGGCATCGTGAAGTAACTGGCTTGCTTGCAGCGCGTGATTTTTTGCTTTATTGAGCCGCTGTAAAATAAACAACAGCATCAATAAAAGCACCACCGCCAGGCCAAACAATTGCTCACTCAATGTGCCTGTTTGCTGCAACTGCATAGCGTGCAGATCCATTTGGGCCCGATACAGGCTGGCAAACGCAGCTTTACTGTCGATAGCAAGATACTGTTGGCGAGTTTTGTGCACCTGACGGTAATAGTGCACGGCAACCTGGATATGATTGACGAATCGGCGGCTCAGTAACGCAAAACTCTCATTGTTGTCAGTTGCCTGGGCCAGCATCCGGATCCGGGTATCCAGTAATACCTCGTCAAGTGGCTGACCAGAAGTAACCAGGCTGGCCAATATGGTACTGGCAAGTAACGCCTGAGGATGCTGTATCGTAATCATTTCATCTAATACCAGAGGCAGGTAGGTCAACCCGTTTCGCATACCGACTGCTTGTGTTTTTAGCTGCTCCATCAGGGCCATTTTATGGCTCAACAACTTCAGATACGCCTGATATTCGACGCCAACCTGGCCACTTTGCTGCCTGTCGGTCAGTTGACGCAAGGTTTTGTCCAGTTGCTGCAACTCATCAAACTGACGCAAACTGCCGACACTTAGTGCCAGCGCGAACTTATCCAGTTTGGCATCAATAGATTTGGCATCAAACAGCAGTGATACCTGCTCATGTTGCCGCTCACCAGTGGTAACGTGGGCGCGGAAAAAATACACCATCAAGGCCGTGAGCACGCACATCAGTAAGCATTGGCCAATAACGGGGAGGTTGAATTTTACTTTCTGCTTCATTGATCCATTTCCTGGTGATGTCCGACCAAACTTTCCAGAAATGCGGCTATTGCTGCCAACTCGGCTTCGCTGAGCGAACGCCCGAGTTGATAACGTGCCATGGTATTAATCGCCCCGGTCAGGCTTTGCTCACTGCCATCATGGAAAAAATACGTTTGTCTGGCGGCCATTCTGAGACCAGGCACTTTAAAGGTAAACTTGTCCTCTTCGCGACCCGTGACGTTGTATCGACCATAATCAGCGGGCTCAATGGCCGTCCCACGATCGCCAAAGTAATCACCAAAAGTGCCCATTTTCGCGAACATATTGCCCCCGACATTTTTCCCCTGATGACAATTGATACAGCCATAATATTTGAACAGACGATATCCCTCTTGTGCTTGTTCAGACAAAGTGGCTTTACCTTGCAGCCATAAATCAAACGGGGCATTTAAAGTGATGAGGCTGCGCTCGTAATGGGCGATGGCGTCACTGATTGAATCGCTCGACAGCCCTGCCCGATATACCTGAGTAAATGCAGCTCTGAACGCTTGATCCTGATTGAGTGTTGCGATTAACTCAGGCCAGGTGGTTGCAAACTCTTTGGGATTTTCTACTGGCAGTGTGACCTGCGCTTTTAAATCAATGGCTTTGCCATCCCATGCCTGACGAATATTGAACACCGAGTTGTATACTGTAGGCGCACGAACCTCTCCCAGTCGCCCGAATGCCCCCTTAGAACGGGCTGAGTTGTCAGCCCCGTGGCTCGATAGCTGATGACAAGAAGCACAGCTGATATCGTTCGTACGTGACAGACGGGTATCAAAAAACAACTGTCTGCCAAGTGCAACTTTGCGCGCATCGGTGGCGACACTTTGCAAAGGTAATATCGGCTCAGCGACCACACAGGCCGAGCCAATAGCAAGTACCCAAATCAAAGACCTCAACATCACGCTTTAGTACCACTCTTAGTAACTAAACACCTTGCTAAGGTAGCACTTATTAACGATACCTGACTTGATATGGAATAAAGAAACCGTGATCTCAGTCGCAGCTAATACAGGCTTGTATGCACCCGTAAAAAGTCCACCGAGACCAAACAGGCACAACAATAAAATTCCGACAACGGGAGGTGCAACGCCAAATTTTGTCTAAACTTGTGAGATAAGAAGCTTTTTAATCAACCCTATGCAATTAAAAACGCGCCTGACAGTCATACTGGGTTTAACCGCACTGGCTCCTATGCTGGTGATCTTTTCGCTGGCTATGTTACACAGTACCGAGCAGGCAAAGCGTCTGAGCATTTCCGCTGCCCAGGCTAAAGTCTACAACGCAGCCGCGATTTTCGACCGCTATTTTGCTAAACGCAAGAGCGAGGTTTCTGCGCTGGCGCGCCAGCCCACCTTAAAAACCATGGACTTCACTCAGATAGCCCCCATTTTGGCAGGCGAAAAAACATTCCACCAGCAAACCTATGAAAAGTTCATTCTCGGGCGCCCCGACGGGAGCTTTCACAATACCGAGGGCGGCAACCCTTTTCAGAATATGCTCAGAACATTTGATGACACTTCACCGCAAGCCCGCAAGAGAACCATTACCCGTCGCGACTACTGGCAGGAAACCATTGGCCGCAACGTCAATCAAAGCGCTGAAATCTATGTTTCTGAACCCATGATCTCTTACACCACGGGAGTCAAGCAGATAGTGGTCGCCGCAACGATACTCGCAAACGACGGCAAAGTAGCGGGCCTGCTTGGTGGCAGCATTCCCTGGCGAGAAATAGATCGCCTGGTTCAGGAGGTATCACAGCAGGTTGTCCATCAGTTTTATGACAATGCACGTTTTATGCTGGTGTCTAAGGAAGGCATTTATATGTATCACTGGCTACCAGACAAAATAATCCAGCTAAAGCGTGAACAGGGAAAATTTGTCGTGAATGACATCGGCGAAAAGATTGCTATTCGTTTAAAGGTCACCGAAGAGGCTAACCCACAACTACGCGAGATTGGCCTGAAAATGATCGCAGGTTTTAATGGCTATGCCCAGTTAGATAAAACCGCCACTCAACCTAGGTCTTATATTTTTTATGCGCCGGTAAAGTCTGCAGGTTACAGTATCGCCCTGACCTTACCCGAGCATGTTGTGTTTGCACCTGTATATGCATTACGTCAGCAGCTGCTGATTATCCTTGGATTTGCGGTGGTCATTTCGTTGCTGGTTGTGTGGCGTTTTTCACACGGTATTTATCAGCCTATCGCTAAACTGACCAAAGCCGCACAAGCATTGACGCAGGGTAATTTTAGCGTGTCTTTGTCAACCCGTGGCAAAGATGAGATGGCTAAACTCAGCCTTGCATTCGCACAGATGCGCGACAAAGTGTATCAGCGAGAGTCGGAGCTGGAACATAGAGTCGAAGAGCGCACTCAGGCGCTGGAACTGGCCAAAATTGCCGCAGAAGAAGCCGCCAGCGCAAAAAGTCGTTTTCTGGCCAACATGAGTCACGAGATACGTACACCCATGAATGGTATTCTGGGCACCCTGCAGCTACTCAATCAACAAAACGACTTCAGTGAAGAGCAACAAACCCTCATCCGGGTTGCCAACGAATCAGGACTGAATCTGCTTACCCTGCTCAATGATATTCTCGATATTTCTAAACTCGATCAGGGTGAGGTATCACTGTACTTTGAACCGTTTGACTTGTATGCCGTTTTACATCACCTGGAACAATTGTTTAGCGAAAAAGTCATTGAAAAACGGCTGCGTTTTCAACTGGTTATTGGCGATACTGTGCCAAAAGAGGTCGTCAGCGACAAACATCGCCTACAACAAGTACTACTTAACTTACTGAACAATGCCATTAAGTTTACTCATGAAGGCTTTATTCGACTTGAAGTTCAGAATATCGGCAACATGGAACAAGTGATGCTCAGGTTTGCCGTCTCGGACAGTGGCATTGGGATTGCTGAGGATAAACTTCCCCATATATTTAATCCTTTTTATCAGGAAGACGAAAGTACAACCCGGCGCTATGGTGGCTCGGGTCTGGGCTTGTGTATCTGTCAACAGATCATTGAATTATGCGGGGGTCATCTCAATTGCCAGTCAGTACAGGGGGAAGGCAGCGAGTTTGACTTTAACTGGCCTGTAGCGCCCTGCTGCCTGATCTACTCTGAGGACAGCGACCAGGTGACATTTGGAGAGCTACATGGCCATATCCTGTTAGCTGAGGACAATGCGGTAAACCAGATTGTGACCAAGGCTATTTTGGAAAAGCTGGGGTTAAGTGTCACCATAGTCACCGATGGTGAGCAGGCTTTGCAACAGCTGGAAAAAGAGCACTATGATCTGGTTCTGATGGACATGCACATGCCCAATATGGACGGCATAGAAGCAACCAAAGCCATTCGCGGTATGCCTCAGCACATGCAGCTGACGATTATCGCGTTGACCGCCAATGTCCTTATCAAAGACATCGAAGCCTGTTTCGCTGCAGGGATGGACGATTACATCAGTAAACCCATTGCGCTGGAGCAACTCAAATCTGTGCTGGACAAATGGTTAGCGGTAAAAAATGGCTAACCAGACCGTTTCCTGCTCGGGATCGGTCCAGCTGACTTTATGCTTACAATGTGCGGGAATATTCAGATAGTCTCCGGCTGACAGGCGTGCCACCCGACCGTCCTCAAACGTCAGTTCACCTGTCCCTTGTAAAACCAGCACCCATTCGTGTTCATCCTGATCGTACCAGCCTTGCGGTGGCGAAGTATGCCCTTGAGAGACAATGCGCTCAATCCTGAGCTGGTCATGGGACAGTAACGTCTGAAATACTTCTTCGCTGAGATCAGCGGGAAGGTTAGATAGTAAGTTGTTCATTATTCACCCATTAATTGAATATCACACGAAAAGTTTCACGTATTGAGGATAAATACTAAAGCAGAGAATCAAAGTGTAAGCAAAAAATGAATGTGAGAAGAATAGTAGATAAGAGATTTGGTGGAGCTAGGCGGGATCGAACCGCCGACCTCTTGCATGCCATGCAAGCGCTCTCCCAGCTGAGCTATAGCCCCAAATCGACGACAAAGATACTAGAAGATTTTTCTACCTTTGAAAACCCCCAAAAGTCACTTTTTTATAGAAATGAATCCGTTAGGATAAAAATCGAACAGGCACATGTGCACCAATACACGTGCCTGCTGAAAATACCCGGTGTTACTGAGCGCCTTTTAGTGGAGCAATTTAAGTGCCGCTTCCAGCGCTTGTTTGATATCAGGGTTAGTCAGCTCAGCCGCTTCGAGGTCAAAGTTATCGAAGAAGCTTGGCACTGACAGGCTCGCTTTAACATCCGCAGCAAAATAAGGCGCAGAAGCCACCGCTGCTCCCAGCACACTTTGAGCACCACCAGGGCCCGGTGACGTTGCCATCATCAGCATTGGTGTATTCTGATATACCTTCATATCGATGCGAGAGGTCCAGTCAAACAGGTTCTTATAAGCGGCTGAATAGCTGCCATTGTGTTCAGCAAATGACACAATAATCGCATCCGCGGCTCCAATTTTTGCGTAAAAACGCTGCGCTTCGTCTGGAATGCCACCCTCAGTTTCACGCTCAATACTGTAAATCGGCATTTCATACTCATTCAGGTCAAGTACTTCTACCTCAGCATTGGGGATCAACGAAGCTGCATAGCTGGCTAATTGCTGGTTAATTGACTGACGGCTGTTACTGGCTGCAAATACTAAAACTTTCATGGTATTACCCTCTCAAAATATATCAAAAATGGTGTTTACTCAGGGTGATGACAACCAGTGTATATTAGGTTTTAATAATAATTAATAAGGTAAAAGTAAAGTCACCATTTCCAAATGAATAACAATCTATTTGAAGGCATTGAGATCTTTGCCGAGGTCGTCGAAAACAAAAGCTTTATTGCTACAGCCCAGAAGCTGGGGCACTCTCCGTCACATGTCAGCAAAGTGATTGCCAAGCTGGAAGAACGTCTGGGTGTGAGGTTGTTGAACAGAACCACACGAACACTGGCACTTACGCCGGAAGGGGAGTCGTATTACCAAAACTGTACCCAGCTGATCCAGGATGCTCAGGCAGCACAACAACGCCTGAATGTGACCGACGATATCCCAAGGGGCACCCTAAAGATCACCTGTCCGGTGGCTTTTAGTGCCGATTATTTACAACCGGTATTAGCTGAGTACCTGAACCGCTACCCAAATGTGTCACTGGAGTGGGACTTGGAAGACAAAGCCGTTGACGTCATTGCTGACGGCTACGACCTGGCTGTTCGGGCAACCCCGCAACTGGAAGAGTCCAGTCTGATCTGCAAACGCGTTTATCATTGCAAAACATACGTCGTTGCCAGCCCGCAATACCTCAATCGTTTCGGGGAGCCACATCATCCAAAGGAGCTGCAAAAGCATCATAGTATTTGCTACAGCAATCTCAAAACGCCGGACCGCTGGGAGTTTAAAGATAAGCAGGGCGGTATTTTTCATGTTGAAGTGCGACAGCGGATCTTGTGTAACAATGGTCATATGCAAACCGCGATGGCGCGCGACGGGATCGGTATTGCGCGTCTGCCCGCCTTTTATGTCGACACCTTACTGGCACAGCAGCAGCTGGTGCCCCTGTTCCCTGACTTCCCACAGCCAGACGTCAACGTCTATGTCGTTTATCCAAGCCGCCGTCACCTCTCTCCCAAAGTGCGACATTTTATCGACCTGTTATCGGCACATTTTGACAAAATACGCGCCTGATCTTGACGTTGTGCACAACAGATATTCGATGCTGTGCACACTGAAACCCTTTTAGTAAACCACACAGTTTCCACACAGTTGCACCAGACACAGGCGAAAAACTCTCTAAGTCACTAATTAATATAAGTTAATAGATTTAGACCTTGGCTATTTTATCCCCACAATTGCTGTCTAGACTGAATACTAAGACAACAGCGGCTTTCGAGGTCTACATGAAACAACTACTTTTAATTACGCTTTGTACAGTACTGTGTGCCTGTGGCTCAGGATCCGACTCTGCCACCACAGATCAGAGCAATGTCACATCGGATACAGGCAATACTGCTCAGGACGCTGCAAATGATGGCTCAGGGAACACCAGTGACAACTCTGACAATAGCAATCAGGATTCATCTCAATCATCCACATTTGTCCTGAGTAGCTCAGCATTTATTCACCAGGCAGCCTTACCTGTCAACTATACTTGTGATGGCGACAATTTATCTCCCCCACTGAGCTGGCAAGGCGCGCCAGCGGCAACTCAGGAATTTGCCCTCAGTATGGAAACCAGTACGCAAACGCTACACTGGTTGGTTTATCATATAGATAACGATGTGCAGGCGTTTACCACGGGAGACTCGTCCGGTGTACTTGGCAACAACAGTGTCAATGGTGAGCAAACCTATGCGCCCCCCTGCCCTGACAACCCAGGCACACACTACTACACATTTACGCTCTACGCGTTGTCTGAGCGCCCCTCGCTTGATCAGAGTGCAGTCGTGGACAGAGCCGCTTTTATGGCTGCAATCAACACACTTACTCTCGACAGTACTAGGTTAACTGTCAGTGTAAACCGCTTTCCAGATGTCGCGCTCAGTGCCTGTGAGCAAGTGCAGCAGTCTGTGAGCAATGCAGGGTTCAGTGATGTCGCCGTTACTTGCGATAGTGACTATGCATACGTCACATCCGACACATATCCAGACCACGACCTGATGAATGGAATAACAGGAACCAATGAACAAATCCCGGTACCGGCCCCCGGTTACGCTGCCCCGATCCGGCTCGACCGACAACTCAGTAACGCCCCGACAACCATAGACGCTGCACTGGGTGTCGCCGTCAATGGTGTGCCTATCTATGATTATTCTGCCCAGGGAGAGTTAGATCTTTACCAGTATGATCCCGCAGTTGATACCAAGGCCCTGGGTCAGCTTGATAATTGCGGAGGCCATGCCGGTCGCGGAGATGATTATCACTACCATGCAGCACCAACCTGTATGATAGCTGCCATGACCAACCAGGGAGATGACGCAATCCTTGGCTGGGGCTATGATGGCTACCCCTTGTACGGCAATAATAACCCAGACGGCAGCGTCATTGCCTCTGGCACATTGGATCTATGTAACGGCCAGTCCGATAGTGAATATGGCTATCGATATCACACTTCAGAACAGGCTCCCTATGTCTTTCAGTGTTTAATGGGAGAAGTAAATACACAAATCCTGCCACGCGTGGCCCCTCTGACAGGCGACAATCCACAGATGCGTGCCAACCTGACTCCGCCTCAGGGCGGTGTAAGCAACCTGACACATACCATTTTGTCAGATGGCACACGCAGTATGACGTATACCCATCAGGGCACGCAATATTATGTCAACTACACGCCAATAACAGGTCAGGATAACTGCTATCAATTTGAGCAGAAAACAGTCAGCAATGGTGGCCTTGTTGAAACCGGTACTTTCTGCAGATAAGCAAGGAGGAATGATATGAAATATCTGATAAGTATCTTGTTGATCAGTGTCTTACTCAACTTAAGCGAGGCTAAAGCGCATGTATTAGAGAATAATAAAGCCAGGCTGACCCTGCGTGACGGTCAGGCCGAGCTACGTTTACAGGTCAATATGCAGCACTGGCAGCACACGCTGCAAAACCCGCAAGCCTGGTTGTTAGGAGACACCACCGCCGTCATGCTTCCCAACCAGAGCTCTCAGGAGGTACAAAGCTTTATTACTCATCTGCTTGAAACCATGACAAAACTGCACCTCAATAACACCATGGTTGCCTTGCAATTGAAAAGCTTGCACACTTCGAAGCATCATCCTGAACAGGCGGAGTTGATCCTGCTCGGAGAACACACTCACGCAGGGCAAACGATTGAACAGGTCAGTCTGACATTACCGCCGTCACTGGGGCCCGTACACCTCAGTGTGACGCGGCCACAATATCGCATGCTGAACGCAGGAAAAACGGCTCATATTTCTTTCAAATAGAGAAGTATGGGTGTTGGACGGGTACACTCTCTTTTTCATGACAACGGGCACAGGAGCCACTTTTGAATCTATTTGCCAAACTGTTTCTGGCCATTGTGCTCACCAATATGGCAATCATTGCGATCCAGCTTGGGCTTACTGCAGGCAGCCTGACCAGTGACTTTGCAACCTTAGTGCAGCACAGTGAGCAAAGTCATGTAGAACAAACCCGCTCGCGCTTGCTGGCATTTTATCAAAGGGAGGGCAGCTGGCAAAAGTTACGACATAACCGGCGCTTGTGGCAGCAATTGATGCAACCACAACCTGGCCAACACGGCCGTCCTGTCGGCCGGGATAGCGCGTTTAACTCACAGCAGCACAGCGAGCGTCGCTACTTTGATACTGGCAAACGGATCAGCCTGTACGACAGCAACAAGCAACGTATAGAGGGTAAACCCAGATTACAAAGCAATCGTTATCAACAAGCTCTGGAACTTGACGGTGAACTCATTGGCTGGCTTGGCTGGGATCCCGCGCGAGTGCGCGACCCTGGCGAAACAAGACAAACCAGCAATGACGCCTTTATCAGCCAGCAACTGACCAATTACCTGTGGATCGCACTGTCAGCCTTGTTGTTAGCATTACTGATGGCCTGGGTGATATCCAAACTGCTGAGCAAACCCATTGGCAGACTAATGCAGTGCACGGACAAACTCATGCAAGGGGATTACAGCAGCCGTGTTGGCCACAGTGGGCGTGATGAACTTGGTGTTCTGGCCGGGCGCGTTGACCAACTGGCACAAATCCTGGAAGACAACGCAAAAAATCGCCGACAATGGATGTCGGACACCTCCCATGAACTGCGCACCCCCCTGACCGTACTCAAGACCCAGCTTACTGCCATTGAAGATGGCGTATTTACCATGGATGCCAGTAAAACAGCCTTACTGCTCAGCGAAGTCGACAACCTCAGCCGACTGGTGGACGACCTGTATCAGTTGACCAGTGCAGATGTAGGCAACTATCGCTACACCATGACAGAAGTTGACCCGTTGCCACTTCTTATGCAACTTATTCAGGGGTTTGAAAGTAAATTTGCCGAACGTTCAATCACTTTGGATTTAACCGCACTGACTCATGCTCTGACCCTGACACCACAATGTATTGTTGCCGATAAAGCGCGCCTGCATCAGCTGTTCAGTAATCTGATTGAGAACGCCAGGCGTTACACTGATGAAGGTGGTCAGCTCAGGGTCGTCATTGCACACGAGAGCAGGCGGGTGATCATTCGCATCGAAGATTCAGCGCCAGGTGTCACGGACGACGAAAAAGTCCGGTTATTTGAACGCTTTTACAGAGTCGAGCCTTCACGAAGCCGCAGTTATGGCGGCAGCGGACTTGGACTTTCCCTGTGCAAAACCATAGTCGAGGCCCATCAGGGCACCATCACCTTGACAGATTCCTCACTCGGTGGATTGTGTGTCACTGTCTGTCTCCCATATCGCCAACAAGAGAACGCAAAATGACCAAACAACAACTACTTATTGTCGAGGATGAGGCCAATATTGCAGAAGTACTCATTGCTTATGCCCGGGCAGCGGGATATAGCACCACACATATGGTGCGTGGCGATGAGGTAGTTGATTATCTGCAAAGCAACCGGGTCGATTTAATCCTCTTAGACCTCATGCTACCGGGTGAAGATGGGCTCAGTATCTGTCGACGGATCCGCCAGTTCAGCGATGTACCCATGATCATGATCACGGCCAAAAAAGATGAAATAGACCGCCTGCTTGGACTCGAACTCGGTGCCGACGACTACATTTGCAAGCCTTTTAGTCCTCGCGAGGTGATGGCCAGAGTTAAAACCGTTCTGCGTCGCTTTACGCCCAGTCATAGCGACGAGCTGAAAGTCGGTGGTTTTATTGTCAGCCAGGCCCAGTTTACCGCCAGCTACCAGACACAACCGCTGGACCTCACGCCCAGTGAATTTAAATTGCTGACCATACTGCTTAGTCATCCACAGCAAGTCTTTTCCCGCGCTCAGCTCATTGAGCAGATTTACCCCGATGGGGATGACATTATCGATCGCAATATCGATACCCATGTAAAAAACATACGAAAGAAGCTCAGCCTTGTCGCACCTGATAAAAATCTCATTGAGTCGGTTTACGGCGTGGGTTACAAATACGCTCCTGAGCACTAACTGGCTTTTGGCCAGTCACAGGCTTTGACTACGTTGTACCAGCTGCGTTCGAACTGTCTGACTACCACAGGTTTTGGTAGCAGAACATCAACGCCCAGCGGTTTTGCAAGGTGCTGAAATACCAGCCTTCGAATATTATCATCCTGCAGCTGCGTATATGCCAGTTTGAGACTGGCTTTGGTCTGCTCACTGACGGGATAACCTTCCAGTTGCATAAACCGAGCATTGACCCATAGTAACATTGCTTGTTTGGTCTCATTGGGGAAAGACTCGGTCAGCCTGGACGTAGGTCCGTACAGGCGCTGATAGTTCAATAATTGTTCCTGAATAATAAAGGCGAACAGTAAATTGACCCCCGCTGAGATCTGCCCGGAGCGCTTATCTATCTCCTGATAACTGGCCAGTGCTTTTCGAAACTGGCGCTCTGCCTCTGCCACGTTGCCGAGTTCCAGCGCGATAATCCCCAAATTATTGGCGATGATGCCATTTTTAGTGGTGATACCCGCCTTATCGGCAATACTGTTTGCTCTTCCATACAAACGCCGAGCTTTGTCATAATCACCCAGTTGACGCGACACCAGGGCCAGACTGTTTGTCAGGATCAGCCTTTGTTGCTCTGACTGCGCATGTTTGTAGGCACACTCCAGACTGAGCCTGGCATCATTCAGATAATCATGACGACGCAACCAGATCCCCAGCGCACTCATGGCGGTAGGTAGTTTTTCGATAAAGTAAGGGTGGGTGTGATGCGTAAAAATGGCCTCCAACGAATATTCCATCATTTTCATTTGATGGGTGGGTACGGCAGCCCGTAAGCGGATCAGGTGCCAGCGTAAAAACAAAGACGTGGGCAGGCCTTCAACTTGGTCAACCTGCGCCAATAATGAAAGAGTCGTGGCGGGGTCAACAGTCAGGTAGTCTTCTGCTTCTTGCAGTTTGTCTATGATCTGTGACGGTGTCGCAGCCCATATAGTCAGCGGTATCAGCATTATCCACAGCCCTATAATTGCTTTCAACATCCTCAGATCCGCGATTACCTACCTCCTGAAACTATAGATTGCGCGGCAACATTGTTCAAAGTCACTCATTGGTGTTCGAAGTAAATACGATACGTGGTCGACCAAATAGGGTAATCCACCTCCATCAAGTAGCAGCTATAGTTGGCAGGGTCCAGCTCAGCGTATCGGAACAAATAATCGAGCTTTTGCTGCTGCGCACTGTCTCCATGCAAAGCCTGAACACCAGCTGCTAAATCAATTAAACGCAGCTCCGGAAATTCAGGTAATCGCTCTGTCCACATATCTTCGACACTGAGCTTTCCTTCCTCTACTTTTTGATTACCGTGATAACACCCTACATTGACACAGCTGTGACGGTCTAACTGCTTCTCGATCAAAACCAGTAACCGCAATTTTTTGGCCGGGTTTTTAATTGAAATACTGGTGGAACTGCATTTACTGGCGTGACTCAAAGGGTCAACCAGCTCATCGGGATTATTGAAAATAAACGTTGCATCAAAGTGTTCATAACCTGGAATAGGATCAAACACCAACCCGCTATTTCCGGGGGAATAGCTGGCAAATGCGTTCAGTAAGCCCGGGGTCGATAACTCTTGTGCTATACCAATGCTAAATTGCTTGGATTCGACCCGACTACGCTTATCAATGTTCAGTGGCGCGATGAAGTCATCACTGTGAGGGTGAGTGTAAAACTGTACAAAAGGCGCTGCGCCGGTTTCTCGCGTCACTTGCGACTTGCTGATCATAGCCACTTCTTGCAAGAACCCTTCCCGGCCTCGCCCACGGGTTAACACATAAGCGCAAAAGATTTCATCCATACTCATACCCAGCAAAGACTTGGCTGCATAGTAGAGTTGGGCACGCTTATCCTGACCTGACACATTGCCATTCGGTGTTTTCACTTTGTTCTCTTCATCATCTGCCAGTAAGCGTTTTAACTCGGCATGACTTCTGGCGTACTGAGGCATGGTTGCGGCAAAACGTTGGCTGACCTGACACCACTGGGCTGCCAGGTTATCCGGAATATGGCCTTGCAGCTGACTACCCAGTGCGTTTAAAGCCTGTAGACCGGGTAAATGGTAAAGAACTTGTTCACCAGATTTGGCTTTGTTGGCATTAAATAATCGCTGGCTGGTTGAACGGTGACACCCTATGTGGCGGGCAAAACCACCAATGGTCTGTGCTTGTGGGGGTAATGCCCGCATGATAGCGGTGAGCACTTTTTTAACGCGCTCACCCAATCTGCGTAGTTCACTGTGTGCCTGGTTATTCAGTCCCATGGTCTTCTAACTTTACGTCTCATTGTTGATAGATTACCTAGGACTGAGCAAAAAAGCGACTAGTTACAGTTGCCTACAGACTTCCATGGGCCCCAGGGACCAGACTGAGCCGGATCTTCACCCTGCACCCACCACTGCGCTTCGTACACTACACCACTTTTGGCAACCCGGTCACCCGTGTTGTAAATCGTGCTCGCATTCCAGGCAGGCAGACCCTGACAGTTATCATCCCCACCAACAACCACTTCTTTAGCCAGGGTGCTGCTTTGGCCCTGATCATCGGTTACAGTCAAACGAATGGTATAGCGCCCTGCTGCGCCATAAGTATGAGTCACAGAAGGCTGAGAGGCACTCTGACCATCTCCAAATTGCCACTGGCTTGACACTATCTGGCCGTTGTCAGTGCTGGTATTGGTCAGGGTAACTGTCAGACCTGACTGAGCCACAGTAAAGCCAGCCACAGGAGCAGGATCGCCTGACCCGTTGCAGTTATCTAACTTCTTCCAGACATTAGGATACAAATCTGGCTGTGCACCCGCAGACCACCAGATAGCCTCGTAGATGCTACCCTGATAAGATACCTTGTCGCCTAATGCGTATGACACTGAACGGTTCCATGCTTCAACATCACATACCGGTGGCTCACCAACAGAGACGACTTTCGATACGCTGGACGTTTGCTGTGCAGTATCAGTCACTGTTAGAGTCACATTGTAATCACCATCGGCCGCATAGGTATGGCTTGGGTTAGCAGCGCTGGAACGGTTACCGTCGCCGAAGTTCCAGTCATACGCCGTGATCCCCTTGTCATCGGTTGCGCGGTTGGCAAAGCTAACCGTCATACCTGATACCGATGAGCTGAAATCAGCAACCGGTTTGGCATCTGTCGGGTTATCCGGTGTAAGACCAGTTTTTTGCTCGATCCAGTTGAGATAGCTGGTTGTTCTGGTGAATGCGGTTGCACCTGAACAGGCTATGCCCCAGCTGACAGTACCGATACTGTAGAAATCGTTCCCGACACGCACGGCATAAGGGCCACCACTGTCGCCATTACACGCTGAACGACCGCCCTCACCCCCACCACAAATGACTGAGCCCGGGATATTAAAGTTCAGCTGGCTGCTACAACTGGCATTGGAGATCACTGGTAGCTGTGCTTCACGAAGTACATCGCTCGGACGGCCGCGGTTAGAGGTCAGCCCCCAACCAGAAACCGTTGGATAATCACCAATACCAGCATACTGATCGGCAATGGACTGGGTGGGAAGCTTAGCTGGGGTATACTTGCTTGCCGCCGGAGTGGCCAGGCGTAATACAGCAATATCATAGCCTGAGCGTATCCCGTTCGCACCGCGCCAATTCTCATGCATGATAATCTGAGATACTCTCAGTGTATCGCCATCTCCACGACTGATTGAATGGGCACCAACACGTACTGTCAGGCTAGCCGTAGAAGCATTATCTAAACAGTGTGCAGCAGTAAGTACCCAGTTTTCACTCAGCAAGGTACCACCACAGCCCTGACGTCCATTCATTAACAAAGCAACCTGATATGGTCTTGAATAAGCAGGAGTTTCAATTCCACCAACGACAGATGGGGTAATATCAGGCAGGCCTGACTGTTGCGTATTTGCAGAGACATAGCCAGCTGACAGTGACATGACTGCAGCGGCCAAAATTGTAATTTTCATGTTGTATCCTTGTAAGGTTGTTGCTCAAAAAGCAATCTAGAAATAATCTGAGATACACATAAAAATCAATAATCATGGTGAAAAAAACAACTGGCAAGACCAGTGAGAAATTTAGTTTCTCGCTGATCATTAGTTTGTATTTTAAACACTTAAATGTAACAAAAATTTTACAGTGTTGCGTAGAATTGATTGCACTATAATTTCATCAAAATGACGACCAACACTTTTGGAACGTTTTAATTTACAATGACTTAAGTGCATGTTCTCTGAGACAAGAATCGCTTAGAAGCAGCGTGAAAATGCCAGCCAGACAAGGGGGCTTAGTGCTAGATGGGTAGGCGCAAATCAAAGCGGGAGCATGGTGATGCCATATTTGTGGTAAATCTGAGTTATCTCACCTTGTTCCAGCATGTGTCTTAATGCCTGGTCTATTTCTCGTTTTAATTCTGCTCTTTTTGGTTGAATGCGCATAGACACAGGTAACTTACTTATTTCATAGACTTCCTTAAAACCTCTGTACGCAGGATAGTTTGCAATGTAGTAAGCCGCAGTGACATCACCGATCATGATATAATCAAGGCGGGTATGTGCCAGCTGAACTAACAATTCTCTTTCCGAAATATTGTCGTACACTGCAATTTTCCCGGGGCCAAAATGTCGCTCAAATGGTCCGTAGCGATAACCTCTCACACGTCCCATGACCTTGCCATAAAATGACTCGGGTTGCTGTGCAGAATTCGCCTCCTTACGCCCCAACACAACCTCGCGGGAGAAGGCGTAGTCGATACTGTAAATACCGGGCACTCTAGAGCTTTGACGCCAGCTAGGATTCACACCTGGCTCAATATCAATTTCACCAGACTCAAAAGATTTATGTCCCCGGGCAACGGATAGCAGAACAAACTCAAACTCGTGGCCGGTTAACTCGCCAATTCGATCAAAAATATCCTTGAAGATCCCGGCCTGCTCTCCCTTTTCAAGATAATTATAAGGTGGGTTGGCACCATGATAGACCAGAACAGAGAAACGCTCGGCCTGAACACTTGCCGACAATAAGGCCAACATCAGTAGCCAATAGTGCACCGCGTTTTGGGTTACTGCACGCATTGGAACGTGCTCAAGCGAAGCAAACCCGAAGGTTTCGAAATATAAGCATGACAATAGGCACTTAATTTTGCACAAGACAGATCTTAAGCTTAGTTAAGCAACGCGCTTAGGCAAAATTTTATAAACAAAATGTAATACAAACATTGGGTATTCAAGTTATCTGCATAAGAGCAAGCCAGGTTAAATATGAAAATATTCATTAGGCGACCTCGCACCATAAGTGAGCACACACATACAAACTATAAAAGTCAACAATGAAAGTTAAATTGAATGATTTTTGCACTAAAATAAAATTATATAAATAAAACTTTCTTTATTTCGTCTATTTATCGAAACATAAGTTTCATGATAATGTACCAACATTGGTCCTAAGAAAGACACAGGGGCAAATACCCCATTGGTTTTCTTCAGCTGTGGTAGGGCAAGGCAAACACAGATGTCTGCCTGACTACAGTGACTTGTATCAAGCTGTTTCAACGTGCGTATGATTCGAATGACGCACAGGAAACGGGTTGATTAACATCTATCAAAAAGGAAATTTAACCATGAAAAACGCGTTACTTGTTACATTACTCTCACTTGCAAGCACCACAGCAATTGCAGCAGTCGCACCAGGCGAGCATGCGCCTGTCAGAGCTGGATATGCCAGTATTGATGAAGTGATTGAATATGGCAGACAGTATCAGGAGATTAAAGCTCAGCTACTGGAGTCAGGATATCGCCTGCAAGGATGTAATCAGCATGTAATTAACTACTTTGTGCAGCCCGCTTCGCCCGTTTACTTGTATGCACAAACTGAATGCACATACTCTCGCTCCGTTGGCGGAGATTACTCACTGGAAACAGATTATGCCATGGTCAAGATTGACGTGGACTACCATCAGTTCAACCAGCTGTTCCACGAAGGGGCAGTCAACGTGAACTATGTAACGGTTTACTAAGCTAAACCTATACCAATTTGGAGTAAATTAACTTCGCCGAAAATTCGGCATCGCGCTTTGCTCTGAAGACTCAACGGGCTGCTTTTCACACGAGAAGCGGCCTTCGCATACAGCCCTGGATGTGTCCATTAAATTCGTTTAATTAACGTCCCTGCCGCGCCAAACGTTAAGAAATCCCGGCATCTGCGCCAAGCGGTTTCTCAGGGGGAGAGCATGCTCTGATACGCCCTTTAAGAGTAAACGAATAGCGCAGCTCAATATGTATCAGCACTGCTACAAAAGCCAGACAATCTGATACCCCGCAACCCCATCTAACCAGTTACAGTTCTATTGAAGCATATCAATGGGATACAATTATGAAAAAACACCTTATTGCACTGGCCTTGTCACAATTTATGTGTACTTCGGCACTGGCCTCGCCCTCTATGTGGCATACTCTGGAGCAACAGCGGACTGCGGCACAAAGTGCCCAGCGTCACTATCTGTTGGATCATCATGCGCTTTCATCGCAGCTTGAAAAGCTGACTCAAGCGCAGACTATTGAGCTGATGCTCCCCTTACCTAACGGTGAACTGGTTGAGTTTATTGTGAGACCAAGTCAGGTTATGGCACCGGAGCTGGCTGGTAAGTATCCGGGGATTAAAACTTTCCGTGGACATGAGAAAGGCAATCCAGCTCATTCTGGCCGTTTCGATTTGGGACCACACGGTTTCTATGGTGTATTTAACCATCAGGGGCAGCAGGTTTATCTGGACCCGCAACCCCAATCGGGCGAACACCATTACCGCAGCTATCATGACAACAGCCAGGCTCTGAGCAAAAAAGCGTTCAAACAGCACGCCCCCAGAAAACACAAGAGTGACTTGCATCAGCGCCATCTGCTCGAACAAGCTGCCCAAAACAACACACTACAAGCCATACCAAACACACAGATCACTTACCGCATAGCCGTTGCTACCACTGGCGAATACGCTCGCTTTCATGGCGGCACTAAAGAAAAAACACTGGCCGCCGTGGTCACTATGCTCAATCGAATCAATGATGTTTATGAACGTGACCTTGCCATTAAGTTTGAGCTGGTTGCCGACAATGACAAGTTACTTTTTCTTGACCCCGATACAGACCCATTCGCTAACACTGATGAAGACATCGACAAGATCAGTGAACAAATTAATACCCGAATTGGTGCCGACAACTATGACATAGGCCATCTGGTGGGGACTGGTGGTGGCGGCCTCGCCGGGTTCGAAGTGGTCTGTACTGAACTGAAGGCCGAGGGGATAACGGGTAGCGAAACGCCAACCAACGATGCCTTTCATATCGATTATGTTGCCCACGAGATAGGCCATCAGCTGGGGGCAGATCATACCTTTAATGGCGAAGCCGGCGCGTGCGGCGGTAACCGGGCTGAAAACAGTGCCTATGAACCGGGCAGTGGCTCTACCATCATGGGCTATACCGGCATTTGTGACGAGCAGGATCTCCAGCCCAATTCAGACCCTTATTTTCATATTCATTCTTTGGATCAGATGAATCGTTACGCCAGAATGTCATCAGGCAAAAACTGTGGTGTGCATACGGAGCGCGGCAATTCACGCCCCGAAGTGAACGCGGGTGCCGACTACACCATTCCGGCCCGTACACCCTTTACCCTCACCGGCAGCGCAACAGGCAAAGCACAGGACACACTCAGCTACAGCTGGCAACAGTTTAACCTGGGCGGAGCGTCAGCTAGTAAAGCTGACGACAGTGTTGATGATGGTAAACGTCCTCTGTTCAGAGCCTTTAATCCGCATAACGCACCACAACGTACATTGCCAAAAATGGCAGACATACTGTCTGGCCAGCCGAGCTTCGGCGAAGCCTATGCAACCACAACCCGCAAACTCGACTTTCGGCTGGTTGTCAGAGATGGTCAGGGAGGTGTCAGTGATGATGCAATGCAAGTTTCTGTGGTTGGCAATGAACAAGGTTTTGCCGTCACCTTACCTGACAGCTCAAGTCAATGGCGCGGTAATACGCAACTGGTAAAGTGGCACACTGCAGGTACTGAGCGTGCGCCCGTTTCCTGTGAAAATGTCGATATATTGCTTTCCAAAGACGGCGGTAAGACATTTGACATTGAACTGGCCAAACGTATTCCCAACTCAGGCCAGTCTGAGGTACAGCTTAGCAACATCAGCACTGAGCAGGCGCGAATTCAGGTAAAATGCCACGACAATATCTTTTTTGCGGTCAATAAGGGCAACTTTAGCGTCAATGCTGACTCAACTGGTGAAGTTGCACCTGTGATCACAGGACAGAAGCCCCTAAGCCTCACAGAAGACAGCAGCATACAAATAAAACCCGACGACCTGATATTAGCCCGGGCTGTGACATTAGATACCCTCACTTTATCCGGCGGGCAAAACTATCAGGTAACGGGTACCACTATTACGCCGACGAGCAATTTTCATGGCGAACTGAACGTGCCGGTAACAGTCTCCAGTGGTTCGTTGGTCAGCGCGTCATTTGCACTCAAGGTCACGGTAACACCTGTCAACGATGCACCTGAAGCGCAAAACGATACCTATACCCTTGACTTTGATTCTAAGAATAATTCGCTGGCAGTACTGGACAACGACCAGGATGTGGATGGCGATGCGCTGAAGATCAGCAAAGTCGACTATCGGGGTAAAGGTCAGGTGACTATCAGTGGCAATGCCTTGGTATATACCCCGGCAGCAGGGTTTTCAGGCGCCGAGACTTTCCGATACGATATTGAGGATGGACAAGGTGGCAGCGATTTTGCGACCGTTACGGTGACAGTAAAAGACAATCCCAATCAGGATAACGGCGGGGGTGACAAAGACGATGACGATTCAGGCTCATTCGGCCCCTGGGCGATGCTAAGTGCCCTGTTATTATTCGGCAGAAGACGCCGTCGTTAATCGCAGAAATGGCCAGCAGCATAAAAATGCTCTGGCCATGATTCATATAAGACAGTCTTGCTTAGGACAGTCTTTCCAGTGCACGTGTTAGATATTGCCCGGACTGTACATCCGCTTTAACTCGCTGCACATTTTGCTTCATCTGGTCAATTTGCTCCGGTGTCAGCTCTGCAAGACGGGTTTTAATGTCACGCAGTGAGCTTACTTTGAAGCCTATCCCTTGCTCTTCAACAAAATCGGCCATAGCCGCTTTATCCCAGATGATAATCGGCATTTCACACAGCAAATACAGCGACAGTTTATGCGGGTTATTGTACTTAAGGTACTGACCCGTCACACCATCACAGGTATCCAGTGTGTTACCATACCAAACCAGACCAAAGTCTCCATCAATGTGATCGATTACTTTATCTGATGGAAAACACCCCTTGTAGTCCAGCATGGTATTGTTGATGTTTTTAACTTTCTTCTCATCATAACCAACACCATACAGATCGAACTTAAAGTTACCACGCTCCAGGGCATCCAGCTCATAAACAAACGGCCCCATATTTCCGGCAAAGACCACACGGATTTTGTCATAGTCCGTTGGGGTGCGCTGAGCATTCGGATTATCCGTATGCAGATAATCAAATGCTTCAATATTGGTGATCTCACTTTGAATATTCTGCTCTTCAAACCAGGCGCGCATCTTGTCGTTGTGTACGATCAGCTGATCCGATTTATTGAGCATATTGATCTCTTTTTCTGAGTGACCATACTTGCCTTTGAGGCTGCGCACATCGTGTACCAGCGTCAGCACTTTGCTGTTTTTAAGTTTGGCGCCCCACAAACAATAGCCATAGAACTTGTTAAACGGGTACTGAAGACACACGGTACTACCCGATTTCAGTCTCAACAAGGCCCAGCTGACACCCAGCGCACTGATCAAGGTACCCAGCACCGAATTTGCGATCCAGGTTTGTTTAAAACCAATGTTTTTCCAGCCATTGTTCTCCAGAATGGTTTCGCAATCCATCTTGGCTTTACCCGCCGCATCAAACTTGGAACGGTAGTTTCTTGCGATATAAACTTTACGACTCATGATGTTATGCCAATTCCTTACTGGTTAGTGCGAGTGCCGCCTCAATGGTGTCATCCATATCATAATATTTGTAGTCCGCCAGACGGCCACCGAAAATAAACTTGTCTGCATACGGCGCAGTCTTTGCCAGTTCCTGATAACGAGCTAACAGGGAATTATTGGTTTCGTCGTTGATTGGGTAGTAAGGCTCATTGTCTTTACTGAACTCATGCGGATATTCTTTGGTGACCACAGTTTTTTCCTGCGTACCAAATTCAAAGTGCTTGTGCTCCAGGATACGTGTGTAAGGTACGTCACGCTCAGTGTAGTTGACTACGGCATTGCCCTGGTAGTTTTCTTCATCCAGCACTTCGGTTTCGAAATGCAAACTACGATATTCCAGCTTGCCAAACTGACACTCAAAGAACTCATCAATTTTACCCGTGTACAGTACTTTATCTGCCATTTGGTTGTATTTCTCGGCATTTTCAAAGTAATTGACACCCGTTTTAACTTCTACCCCGTCAAGCAGCGCATCAGTCAGAGCATTGTAGCCCCCAATCGGGATCCCCTGATAGCGGTCGTTGAAATAGTTGTTGTCGAAAGTGAATCTAAAAGGAAGTCGCTTAATAATAAAAGCAGGTATCTCAGTGGCCGGGCGGCCCCATTGCTTTTCGGTATAGCCTTTAATCAGCTTTTCATAAAGGTCGCGACCACCTAAAAATAACGCCTGCTCTTCCAGATTTTTAGGCGACAAATCGGCATAAGGTGCACGCTCCTGAGCAATTTTGTCTTTCGCCTGCTGTGGTGTAGTCACTCCCCACAACTGGTAAAACGTATTCATATTAAAAGGCAGGTTATAGAGCTTGTCTTCATGCCTTGCGACAGGCGAGTTGACGTAATGGTTAAACGACACAAAACGATTGACATAATCCCATACCTGCTGATTACTGGTATGAAAAATATGCGCACCGTACTTATGCACATTGATCCCTTCTACCTGTTCACAGTAGATATTTCCGCCAGTGTGATTACGCTTATCAATCACCAGCACTTTCTTGCCCTGATCGGTTGCTTCTCGCGCAAATACAGCGCCAAACAGGCCGGCGCCAACAATCAGGTAGTCGTATTGAGCTTCATTCATTTAAATTTGCCTTTTTGAATCGGTCTTGGGCTCTATCGTAAGCGCAAAACTATATCAGAAAAAGTGAAGAAATGATTAAGCGAGACAGAGGAAATTCGAAAATACGTGCCGATATAAGCACTAATGTGGCAAATTTTAATCTGCCTTCACTTTCATCAGAATAAACCAATCACCCTTTGTAACCACCAGTAACTGTGGCGGTACATAAAACCCGGGGCACTCTGGCCAGTATCAGACCGTTAATTAGCAAACCTTATGCAGGAAAAGCGGCTTTTTTTAGGCCGATTGTACTTGCCTGCGAAAGCACCACCAATCCAAACCCGCAGCACTAAAAATACCCACCGAGTAACACACCAGATCACTGAGTTTAAAACCAAAACCCAGTACCAGAGCACCAAGTCGGGTATGGCGGATATCATTGATCCACTGCGCCTGATATAGCTGAGAGAATTCAATGGAAAAAGAAAATACCAAAGCCAGACAGATAATGACTCGGGTGCGCGCCGCGGGCTGAATACAGCAGAACAACCAGAACACCATCATAGCCCACAGTGTGTCTCCTGCATAAAGCGCGAGCAGCTTAGGCAACTCAACAAATGAAGCACGAGAGAGGAGCCCCAGGAGAATCGTCATCAAGAAAAGGCTAAGATATAGCGCAACATTGCGCTTGATAATGACCCGGTTCATTGTCTGCTTCATTCGATATAGGTATATCCGTACCAACCCATTGTATTTAATAGTCTTCCCGGGCCTTTAGCTCGGTAAAATCACTCATGACCCACTTCTGATAACCAGCACGCTGTTGAAGGGCTTTATACCACTTACTCACTCGCTGAGGCAGCTCAATGTGGAGTCCTTGCGACGTCAGTCTGTAAAGTACAGCGCCTGCGGTGACATCGGCCAGGCTCAGCGTGTCACCTGTCAAATAGTTGCTGTCTGTCAGCTGCGATTCAAGGATATTCAAACATTCGCGACAAGTATTCAGCGCCTGCTCCACGGCAATCATATCGCGCCTTTCTGGAGACTTTCTGTAGTATCCCCAGAAGGTCGCCATAAAAGCGGGTTGCAATACACATTGCGACCAATCCATCCAGCGCTCGTACAGAGAACGTTGATATGCGCACGCTGGATACCAGGTCTCTGCACCATAACTGGCTGCCAGATAGCGCAATATGGTATGCGACTCCCAGACAGTCTTGTCTTTATCAATGAGTACCGGCACTTTTTTCATAGGATTGTGCTGAATAAAAGCAGGCTCATCCAAGCCGCCGAAGCGACCGCCAAGTTCAATATGTGTATATTCCAACCCTAACTCATCAAGAAGCCAGAGCACTTTTTGAACATTAAATGAGGTAGTACGACCATATAACTTCACGACATTCCCTTTTTGTTTTAATTCTCTAAGCTAAGGGGATACAAGATTATAGCTATACCCTTTAGAGGTCCATCAATTAATATCAAAACATCGCCTTGCTGATTCTGACACAAACACTCAGATTGCCCTTAGAGCAGCATATTGGTGGCCGGATAACACACATCTATCTAATTGCAATACTTAACGATCAAACCTAGACCAAAGTCTAATCTCAGTGCGCTCAATCTCAGTTATGTTGGATAAGGTCCGCTGGCGATTTAATACCTGCATCTATTCTGATACGCAGCAGATCCCGGCAGACCCAACACATGTAAAGGAGCATTATTATGAGTTATCAACATTTGATCGCAATTTCACTCACAGCCGGGCTGGCATTCAGCCAGGCGCATGCAGCAAGCTGCCAGGGCGTTAACACCTATCCAGACTGGACACAAACAGACTGGCAAGGCAACCCCAGCCATGCCAATACCAATGACAAAATGCAACATCAGAACAAACTCTATCGTGCAAACTGGTGGACCCGCTCGGAGCCGGGCACCAGCTCAGCCTGGCAATACCTGGGTCGCTGCGATTCGGGTAATCGCATTACGCCCGTTGAACGATATGGCAAGCTGAGTGTCTGCGGGACCGGCCTGTGTAGTGAACAGCAAGAAAAGATCCAGTTGCGTGGCATGAGCAGCCATGGCCTGCAATGGTATGGGCTTAATAAGTGCCTGACCGATGCCTCGCTGGATGTACTGGCACAAGACTGGCAGGCAGATATCGTGCGTCTCAGCTTGTACGTGCAAGAAGGTGGCTATGAGACCGACCCGGTTGGATTCACGCAGCAAATGAATACCCTGATTGACATGGCAAGCCAGCGCGGCTTGTATGTACTGGTAGACTGGCACCAACTCAACCCGGGCGATCCGAACTATAATCTGGCGCTGGCCAAACAGTTCTTCACGGACATCGTCAGTGCTAACAAAAACCGGAACAATGTGATTTACGATATCGCCAATGAGCCAAACGACGTCAGCTGGCCAGAAGTTCGCCATTATAGTGAGCAAATTATTCCGGTGATCCGCACTATCCAACCTGATGCACTGATCCTGATAGGGACACATGGTTGGTCAACCTTTGGCGCCTCAACGGGGGGAAGCATACAGGACGTCATTAATGATCCAGTGCCATTCGACAACATCATGTACACTTTCCACTTTTACGCAGCATCGCATAAAGACTACCACCGCTCAGTGTTAGATCAGGCATCCGATGTGTTGCCGGTTTTTGTCAGTGAATGGGGCACTCAAAACTACGATGGTGACGGCCCGAACGACTTAATCAGTTCACAAAAGTACATTGACCTGATGAAACGCAAAAAGATTAGCTGGACCAACTGGAACTACTCCGACGATTTTCGCAGCGGCGCAGTTTGGCAAAAAGGAACCTGTAACACTCAGAACTTTGTCGACAGCCAGCTCAAAGAAGCAGGCACCTGGGTCAAGGGCTGGATAGAAGAAGGAAGATAGAAATATGACGCTGTCTGTGATTTAGCAGACAGCGCTCTTTTGGAAGGTTCAGCTACACCAACTCAAAGGGCGAGCAGGCTGTGCCCTGATGATATTTCAGCTGCCATTTATCACCCTCTAACACCCAGACTGAGCAACGCTGCGCAAAATCAGACGCCTTCCCCGCTTTATCGACCAGCGCAGATTGGTAACGTAATAAATGTACGCCCGGAGCCAATTCATTGCAGTGATAATTTTGCGAATGCACGCTCAACTTTGACGGCATTTCATTGCCCATCATGGCAACAATAGAATCAAAGTTGTAACAGGTGCCCGACATACCCACCTCAGAAAAATCGACATGTAACAGACGCTCTATGGCTGCGCGGTTTTGCCTTGTTTCATACTGGTGTAACGCTATTTCCTGTGCAATTAACTTTTCCATATTACTGCCTTGTGTACTCATCTCACCTGTTTACTTATTAACATAGTTTAAGCACTGCGGGTAAAATTTTGGCTTACATCAGAGAAAAAGCACAGGCACAGGATCATGCCAGTCAACATGGCTTCAACCGCAAACAGTGCGTTCTGAGCACTGGATGACACAAAAAAGTCTGTACCAAAGAACCCGAGTAAGTAGACTGCGGGCATACTCACAGCGTAAACCCAACGTCCAATGTTAGAAAAGATAAGTAAAGACACACTAGCGACCAATCCTGCGACAGCAAGTACACTGGCAATCCAGTCAAGTGCCGTCAATGCCGTTTTCTGAGTGTGCGCCTCATATTCGGCTAGCAATGGAGGTAAATCTGGCGGACTGAAGACTGCATGAAGGAGGGTAATAACCAGGGTCAACCAACTCATTAGTACTATTGTCCTGAAAACACTCACACTCATATTGCATCCTCTGCGTATTCTGTTTTCTACAATTAAGTGGATTATAAAGAAAACCCAAAACAGGTCCAGCGTTGATTTAATCAACAATTTGATTCGCCGGGCACGCAGAGAAACAAGTATTGAACGCGACCCGGCTGCAACCTGATCTCAGTTACTTCAGATGGCGCAGGAAATAATCCCACCTGAGCCGCACAAAATGAGGGTGTTCGTCGAGCACATGGCCCATATTGGGATAGATCATCAAGTCAAAGTGCTTATCTGCCTTGATCAATGCAGACACCAGCTGCATGGTTGCGGCAGGATGAACATTGGTATCCAGCTCGCCGTGTGCCAGCAATAATTTGCCTTTGAGGTGTTTAGCCCAATGCAGATTAGACTGTTTGTCCCACTCAGGTGTTACCGGGTATCCCATCCAGATTTCGTTCCAGCCCGCCTTGTCAACTCGAAAATCATGGTTGCCCGAAGCCGCGACTCCGACCTTGAAGAAGTCCGGATATTTAAACAAAGCATGAGCCGTATCATAGCCACCAGCGCTAAAGCCAAAGATCCCAACCCGATCCATATCTATAAAGGTATATCGCTTTGCAAGCTGACGGATAGCAGCAACATGATCATCAGCACCACCGCCGAGGTTTTTAAATGAATACTCATGGAATGTCCGACCCCGCTTGTTGGTGCCTCGTCCATCCATTTTTATCACCACAAAACCCAGTTCAGCCAGTGCATTCGCCTGGCGCGAGTAAGTGTTAAAAGACTTAGGTGTAAAAAAGTTATGTGGTCCGGTATATATGTCGTCAATTACGGGATAGCGTTTGCTGGGATCAAAGTCTGATGGTAAATACATCAAACCATAAACAGTCGTCTTACCATCTGCTGCAAGTGCTTCAAAAGGTTTTGGTGGACGCCAGCCAGTTGCCATCAGCGCACTGATATCAGCACGCTGAATCTCTTGCAAAATGTCACCCGTGTGACTATTGCGTAACACAGTGACTGGTGCCTGGGTCGCAGTTGAATAGGTATCAATGACAAATTTAAAGTCAGGAGATAAGCGCGTATCATGCTCTGCTGCTTCAGGAGTGAGCAAAGTCAATCCACTGCCGTCGAGATTAACTCGGTATAAATGCCGAAAATAAGGATCTCTGTTTGGTTCTCGCCCTGACGCTTCAAAATAGATCTGCCTGCGTTTGATGTCCACCCCACGGATCACCCGAACCGTCATCTTTCCCTGTGTAATGGGGTTGAGCAATTTACCACTACTGGCCTGATATAAATACAAATGCTGAAAGCCGTTACGCTGAGAGCTCCAGATAAAAGCGTCCAGCTCAGGCAGCGCCCGATAAGTCTGGACCCAGGGATCGACATATTTATCATCACGCTCCTCAACCAAAGTACGCACCTGAGCTGTTTGCGGGTCAATTTCCCGCATAAAATACTGACGATTCCCTCGTCGACGATCATGGTAAACATAGCGACCGTTTTCCTGCCACCAGCCCCACAGCGCACTACCATAATAGGTCTGCATTACCGGCGGCGCATCCAGCTTTGTCGCTCGCTTCTTCGCAATATCCACCAGCACCAGGCTGGCTTGTGGTAATGTCTCCTGCCCTGCCGATGGGTAATAATAATGTACCGCTTTTGGCCTCAGGCTCGTCTCATGATCAGACTGAACCAGGGTATATAAGTCTGTGCCACGGCGATCCAGCTGATAGGTGATTAGATAGCGGCTGTCTTTGGACCACGCCAGTGAAACGCCTTCACGCTGATAGTCTGTGCCCGCCTTAAAGCTGCGAGCCGGATTCGGATGAGTTGCAGCATAGGGGTTCTCCTCAGTGCCATCCCGGGTAAGTACAGTCCGCTCTTTCGAGTGCCGATTGACTAATATCAGATTGTGGTTTTCAACGACCACCTGCCAAAGTCCATTCGCAGAGACGCCTTGTTCTGGTTCTTCGGTCTGCGTTAGCGCCAGGTTGTCACATTTGTATTCAGGCAAGATACAAGACCATTGAGTCTGTTCAATATTAAATTCCAACCGAGACTCGCTGAGCGTAATTTGCTTGAATGGTAATCGCGCTGCTGACACCTCTGTCAGGCCCTCTGCGCGCAACACATCGGCAATTTTCTGATGATCAAACGCCGCAGACTGTGTGTTCTTACTCGGGTCAACCAGCACAAAGCGGTGACCTTGGCCGTGCTGCTGAACAAACCAAAAACGACTCCCCTCATCCAGCCAGTTTGCAGTCAATTTATCGTTTTTGACTAAAGGGGCGAGATTTTGCGGCAAAAATTGTTCAGCCCGTAAATAGAGCTTCTGACTATCTCTTTGTTGCTCTGCCTTTGATTTCCCGACGGGAAGGCTCTGACAAGCTGTCAGTATCAGGCTTGAGCTGACTAATAGTGCCAGTGTACGCTGTAACATAAGACGGTCTCCTAAACCAAAAAAGCCCACCGTACTAAAGTGATTCGGGTAGGCGGGAGAAATACCAGGTTTTCAGCCCAGTAGGGCTGAGCTTGGGCTGCTCAAGTGAAAATACCGGCTGCCATCCACGGGCATACACTGATGTACATGCCCGTCAGAGTTTCAATTAAAATGAATAGGTATACTTAAGCTGAATGGTTCTACCTATGATGTTGTGAACACGTGTAGTGTACCCTCGAGTGTATTCGTCATTGACTGGCGGCAGCTTGTCAAAGGCATTAGTCACAATGACCTTTAGCAGACCGTATTCATCAAAGTTATACCCAGCGCCCAGATTGACGGTGGTCATTGAAGGAAAGTCCTGCCATTCTTTGCCAATTTCAATGTCTTCTGGCGATTCACCATCGAACGAACCTATGTATCGGACGGTTGCGAAACCTTCGAAATCACCATAGCGATAATTGGTTTTGAAACTAGCCCGATACTCGGGTCTGTTAATAAAACCAACATGCTCATAAACAGGATCCGAATTGGTCTTCTGGAATTCATACTTAAGTACTTTGCTCAGTTCTAAGTTGAATTTCAAAGTCCCCATGTCTTCAAGATCAACTCTGGCGGCGAATGACGCATCTATACCCGATGTATCCAGGCCCAGATAGTTGGTCACAGTAGAGCCAATCTCAACCATTTCATCTTCACGAGGCAATGATGTGTCACGCTTTACATACAGCCCACTGTAATTGCCCAAGTTACCTAAGTATTCTTCATCAAGTACCGTGCGCCCGCTAATGTCTTTGATCTCATTGGTGATCTCAATATTCCAATAATCTAATGTCATATCAAAATCTTCTGTTAGATTATAGGCAAAGCCAAAAGACACCTGCTCTGATTCTTCTGGCTCCAGATCAGGGTTTGAAAACGAGCGGACTGGCACGCTTTGATTGTCACATAAGTCTGACGTAGCGCGTTGCGCTTTGGGAACTGGGTTGCAATACTTGGGATCCCATAACCCATAGTAGCCAATACTTTCCTCACCGATGGCTTCATTCAGATCTGCCACACGAAAGCCCTGACTGAAGGAGCCTCGAACAACCAAATCTTCTGTCGCTTCATATCTGGCAGACAGGCTACTCGATAACTGCCCCTGATCAGGCAAGCTATATGAGTCATACCGAGTTGCAGCAGAGACGGTCAATGTATCAAGTATCGGCGCTTCAACCTCTAAATAAGCCGCCCGATAATTTCGGCTACCCACAACATCGCCACCATAGGCGCCTTTGACGTTTCCTGAGTTTGACTGTGCATCTTGCTCATCAAACAATTCCAGTGAACGGTATTCGGCCCCGATAGCATAGCCAATTGCCCCTCCATCGAGCTCAAATGGGAGTGTGCTTGACCAGTCAATCGTTACGGCCTTGGTCGTACTTTTACCCAGTCTGTGTTGGCTATGACGAAAGCTGTCCAGCACCTCTTCTGTCGCTTTATCACCACCACCATACGCAAGGGGGTTGTAGAGGCCCTCTTCAACCGCTTCATCAAACTTATCTACGAAATAGTAGTAGTTTGACTCCTGCACAAAGCTATCTTTACTATGTGCCAAATTAACTGACAAACGACCTTCATCAAGGTCCCAGTTAATACCGGTGTTGATATCCAGTAACTCTGTTCTAAATGTAAACTCTCTGGGTAATGCGCCTTCCATGTAGTGATAATATGTAATATCACGTGCGTCGGCAGTGCCGGCTGTCGGGTTATTTACGTGATCTGCTGCGAGCGTACCACTCGCCCACATAGGAGTAGCCGATGTGAAGTTCTTATCGCGTGTGTGCAAAATGGAGTTATAGAACTCAACATCATCATTAATTTCATAGGTAAAATTGGTGAAAATTGATGTTTTTTCAACCTTTGGCAAGTAGTACTTCCCATCGAAGACATCGTACCCACATTGCTTACCCATATTACCGTCACGGTCGCGAATGTTTTCTGTAGGGCAGTCCGGGCCCGGGCTATAAATCCGCTCCCCATCTTCATTTTCATAGCTGTATGACCCCCACGGAGAATAGCGAGAACTCCAGCGCTTTTCATTATGCTCTGCATCTAAATGAGGGCGGTCACCGCCGCGCAGGCTTTCGTTCGTCTGGTGCTCCAACACAACAAGTATCGAGCTTTTATCATTGCTGGTGCCATAGGTCAGTGCGCCACCTTGCTGCCCTGCTCCACCACGAGTTGCATGTGATGCATTCACGGAAAGCTGCATACCGTCATAGTCTTTCTTGGTAATAATATTGATAACCCCACCCATTGCATCAGATCCGTATATTGATGATGCGCCATCCCGCAGGATCTCAATTCTTTCTACTACTTCAATGGGTATCAGATTGACGTTTGTGCTTGAGCCATAGTTTGAAGCAGACGTCGCAACACGACGGCCATTCACTAGCGTGAGGGTACGGTTGGAGCCTAACCCTCTGAGATTAGATGCGGAAAAATTACCCGCAGAGTTGTTTGAGTGGGCAATAGAAGTACCTGCTGAGTTAAAAATACTTTCAGCCAAAACACTGGCTATGTCGTTCAGCCCCGTTGCCACTATGTCTGATTTCGAAATAACAGAGACGGGTTTCGCTGTTTCCATATCTGTTCTTTGGATCCGCGAGCCTGTCACCTCTATCCGCTCAGGCTCATTCGCTCCACTTTCATCATTTGCTGCGGCAAACGAATGACCACTGGCAGACGCGACCGCTAAAGCAACCATATTCATGACAAAAGCCCGACTTACATTCCCATTGTGACGCATTACTGTACTCCTACGTGTATCAATTATTATTTTTCCTGATGGAGCAATTACCAAATTCAATAATTTGTCCCCAGTACCATACTTACGCTACCCTCAATGTATATTGTATGCAATATATTAAATATCAATCCGGCAAAAATATGACAAAAGTATGGTTCTAAGCACAATTAAATAAAGTAGGAAAAAGACTTTAGTAGTAAAGAAATATGACAGCACCAGATAAGTGCTGCCTGAGAGAGAAATGTTCAGCTATTTTTAGATTTACCAAATCTAAAAACAATCCGATTTTTATCAACTAAGAAGAGCGACGCCATTACTCTTCAAAAACATGCACATAACCATCCAGGTCCGGCACTATCACTTTGCCATAACCCACAGCCGGCGCACCATAGACGCCACCGTGCACAAACCCGTCAATAGCTTTGGGTTGATAGTGCCACTGCTGCTGACCTATCTGACCATCCACAGCAAAGAAGCCGCGCTTGGTCTCATACCAGCCGGGTTCATCATGGCCTGTCGCACCGATATACACAGTGCCATTGCTCACAACCGGTTGTCCCCAGCTCCAGCCACCGGTTTCGAATTGCCAGATCAGGTTACCACTTCGGGCATGAAACTTATTGAGTAAGTTGGAATCTGAGCTGCCGATATAAAAGTGCTCACCATCTGCGGCGGCTGTTGCCGATGACTCAACCCAGGATCCGCCCGGATACGCTTGTTGCCATAGCAGCGCACCACTGTTTGGGTCCAGTCCATACAGATGGGTGTCCCGAGAGCCTATCACCAGCACATCGTCCACCACCAGTGGGCTGGAAGTCAGTGCTCCTTTGGTTTCATATTGCCAAACCCGTTCACCACTTTGTGCGTTCAGGGCATACACCGAGCCATCCCAGCTGCTGACAAACACTAAGCCGTTATAATGTGCTGGTGTGGTGCGAATTTTACCCTGGGTTTTAAAGTGCCAAAGGACCTCACCAGAAAATCGCGAAAGCGCATAAAGCTGACCATCGCCACTACCGATAAAAACTTTATCGCCGTGGACCAGCGCACTGGATTTGGTATAGTCAAACTCCCATGGCGCATGATTAGCCGGTAAAATGCGCTCTACATCCGCATCATTCAGACTGGTGCGCCACAATAACTTCCCCTGCCAGCGATTGAGCGCATAAAGGTAACCATCATCGCTGCTTACAAAGATCTGATGATTTTTTATAGTCGGCTTTGAACGCACCAGGCCACCCGTTTTAAACGACCAGGCGAGTTTGGGTCGGTCAATATTCAGGGCATAAAGGTGGCCATCATCACTGCCAAAATATGCGGTATGGTCGCGCAGCGTAATGCCTCCCCAGTTTTCTCCTTTCACCTGATAACTAAACAGATAATCGCCACTGGCAGCAAGTGCAGTCTGAGCGACATCATGGCTGAGCCCGGCAAGTAGTAAACTGGCCAATCCAAATTGTTGAAGTGTTTTTACTGAGTTCATGGTGTTCTCCTTATGTGGTTTGCAGTCACACTGGAGAAACACGGCTTAAATGTCCTGAAAGTGTGCTGAAACATTCTTAAGGATCCTTAACCCTAACTATTTAGTTTTCAAACCGACTAACGAAATACTGTTAGATGACTGTTTTTAAAGCTTTTAATTTCCATTCTCCAGCGCTAAACCTCTTATCAATGACAAAAATATGAAATTATTTATACAACTTCACATTCTTTGCGCATTTCCTTTCTAGCTTTAAATACAGCGAAGCAGTCGGCTGCTTTGAGTACATTTTGGCACCGTTTCACGACACATCAGACCTGTGGGCAGAGTTCTGGGATCAGTACTAAAACGGGCAACGCCACAGAAGGAATATTGAAATGAACGATTTAACAACCAAACAACATACACTGAATGCGTTTAAATCACGTGTTATCTCACAACTGGGCTGCCACGAGCTGGTCCATGAACAATTGCAAATTGCGAACGACAGTGTACTGAATCCCGACACCCTGAAATACCACATTGGGGGCTTGTTTCATCTGCAAGGAGATCTTTGCGCACAGGACCTGGTCAAACAGGTTACTTTAGTATTTAACCACCTGTGCGGCGAAAGCGAGCTGGATCTGGATATGACACAGACACTTGCCGATCAGGCACAGGCCCGGGCATTTTCTGAGCAATTTAAACAACGCCCGTTTGAACTGGCACACGGTGCACTGGTGCGTATTGCATTAAGACCCGCGGCACAGGGGGGCTATTTTTTGGTGTTAGTTGCCCACCATATTTTACTCGACGGGCTCAGCCTTTACCGGCTGTTTTGCAAGGCGCTGGCGATGCTATCGATGTCGGTTGAGAAGATCACCACCGAACTGGCTCAGATGCGTTATCACAATACGCACAAGTACTCGGCCCACCATCTGGCATTCTGGCAGACATACCTGCAAGACTTACCCGATTTTATGTTTGACTATATTCCGCCAACACAGGCAGGCACACAGACACTAAGCGCACACTTTTCGGTGCCCAATACTCAGATACATGCGCTGCAAAGTCTCTGTCAGCAACACAATGTGGGTTTTCATGTTTACATTGCCCATCTGCTGGGTGAATTCTATCAGCATCATTTTAAGCAGTCCGTGGTGGTTGGGTATGCGCTCAATAATCAGCGCAGAGACCAGCACAGCTATGGCATGTCATCTAAAGTGCTACCACAGATAGTGTCGCCAGCCGGGCAAACCTTTATCGATTCTGTCAAGTCGCTACAATCCGACTTTAATCAGCTGTTTCGAAAAAGCCAGGTACCGATTGGTGAAATCAATCAATGTGCTGCGGTGTCGGCCAGTGCCCGCAATTTGGTGTTTGATGTCATGATAAACTACCTCAACCCCGGCGCTTTGCTGGATGATATAGACGGGGTCGAGCTTACCAGTGAAATGCTGGTGCAATCCGATCACTCTCATCCGGTGTCTGTTAACTTAGTATATAACGAGCACAGTGGCATGGAGGTCATGCTCAGTGCCAATCCGGCTTACGTGACACCAGCACATCTGCAGCAACTGAGCGCACTACTGGAAAAAGCGCTGCGTCAGGGCGCACAACAGACACTGCAGTTTAGTCAGCCCCATGAAATCCCAGCGCTGAATGAATGGCAATTTACACGTGGCAAACGTCACCCGTTGAGCGCTTCTGACCTGCCAGGTCGGGTGATCCGCTGTACTGCAAACAATACTCCCGAGGCCGTGGCGATCCGCGACCATCATGGCAAACAGTATAGTTATCAATGGCTCCATTCACGCCAACAAAAGATTGCCCATTGGTTGCTTGCCAATACCTTGGCGCAGCAAAACATCGCGGTGGTTATGGAGCATACTGCCGATATGGTTGCAACCATGCTGGCCTGCCTGAACACGGGCCGGGTGATAGTGCCGGTTAACGCCGATGCTGAGGTCAGCTATGTCGAAGACATACTTACCCGTGCCAAAGCAGCGTGTGCAATTGTGGACAACCCTCACTGGGCCAGCGCACTTAGCCAGTTTAACGTTGCCACCATAGAGTCTGTCTGTGAGCCGCAAAACAGCGCAGGTGCTCAGTTACATAACCACGCTGTGTGTCTGGATTCACTTGCTTATCTGGTCTTTAGCTCCGGTACCACCGGTGTGCCCAAAGGTATTATGCTGGCACAGCGCACACTGGCAAATCTGTGCCTGCATCACCGCCTTGATCCCAACTTGTCTGCTCCGGCACACGTGCTGAACACCACAGCTCTCGGTTTTGATGTCGCCATCCAGACCATACTCACTACACTGTGCTGTGGAGGCACTTTACATCTCACCACCTCAAATGTGCGCAAAGAAGCGGCCAATATTCTCGATAATGTCGTCAATAATCAGATCTCCAGACTGATAGTCACCCCCAGTTTGCTGCATATACTGGCCGCTCAGGCAAGCTTTATTGAGAACCCATTTGAGACGCTGAACCAAATCGTTGTGTCTGGCGAACAAATGGTGATGAGCGAGCAGGTACGTACCTTCTTACAGAACTCAGGCGCCACTTTAATCAATCAATACGGGCCCGCCGAAACCCATGTGGTTACTCAGCACAGCCTCCATGATTTGGCCTCGCTGGCCAACGGCGATGCGGTACCCATAGGTCGGCCTATATGCAATGTCAGGCTGGCGATGCGTCAAAGTAGTCACCTGAAAAGCGACAACCAGGGAGTGTTATATATTGGCGGCCCCAGCGTAGCGCTTGAATATATTCAGGCTCCTCAGCTCAGCGCCGAGCGATTTGTCCACTTGCCCGCACCTGCACACGCATCGCTGTTTTTTAATAGCCGGGACCGTGTTATCAGATTGCCAGAAGACAGATTATTGTTCAGCGGCAGGGAGGATGACTCGGTTAAGGTGCGTGGCCGTTTTGTAAACCTTAAAACGGTGGAAAAACGACTCATGGCCATCGCTGGTGTCGCCGATGCCTGCGCGACCACATACCGTAGCCATGGTGTGATGAGGCTGATTGCCTTTGTGACCTCCACCGCTAAGGAGCACGACCTGTCATCTTTGAATATTCGCCAAAAACTCCTTGATAGCGCACCAAACTGGCTGGTGCCAGACACCTTAGTGCCCACTGGCACTTTCCCAAGAACCGCTAATGGCAAGGTCGATACCAGGCGTTTGCTGGCCGAGTTTGAAAACAAACAACACGCTCTGACTTCGACTGACACTGAGCAGTCCAGCCAGAAAAGCCTCATTGAGCAACAAGTGCTGGCCGTACTGGCACAAAAATGCAGTGTTCATCCACCCACCCTTGAGGAAGACTTACGCACCTGTGGCATGGATTCACTCAGTATCATCATCTATCTGACCCATTTGTCGGAGACCTTTGGGCTGCAACTTAATACCGATGACTTTATCGCGAATCCAAGTGTGGCAACTATCTCTGCCTATATTCAAACGGCTCAGACCACCTCGCCAATCTCTGTTGCACCAGGTCAAAAGGTGAAAAAGTTAGGCAAAGATCATGCCCCGGCGACCTTCACTCAGACGAACATTTTTCGTCAGTGGCAGCAGGGCAACCTGTACAATATGTTTCAGTGTTTTGCGGTTCAGGGCGCAGTATGCCCAGCGCGAATGCACCTGGCCTTTGCGCAGCTGGTTAACAGCACCCAACTGTTTAATAGCCGCTTTGAAATGCGTGGCGATACCCTGTGGTGTTGCAACAATGGCGCTGACGTATTAAATCCTTTCGAGCACATCGACCTGAGTCACCTCAGCTCACAAGCGGCTCAGGATGCACTCGAGCTGCACTGTAGTGAACAAAAAAGCCATCGCTTTGCACTGGAGCAGGGCGAATTGATCCATGTGAAACTACTTACTTTGCCACACAATCAGCAATATCTGTTGCTGAATATTCATCACATCATTACCGATGCGGTCTCAAACATTAATATTATCAGTGCACTAAAGCGATACTATGATCAACAATCAGAGCAGACACCACACACGCAATCGGTAGACTTCTTTGACTATGCCTGGGAAGAGCAACGTTTCTTCGGTGCCGCTGAAGGTAAGCAGATTGTCAGCGACTACCAAAAAGCGCTGACCCAGTATTCACCCTACCCTAAATTCAGGCATTTGAATGGTGCACTCTGGACACCGTCGCTGTATCGGACTCAGTCTTGTACCCTGGTGGATTTCTTCAGCCAGTCTGCTGCACATACGGGCGTAAGTCAGATCCAATCCCTGGTAGGCGCAATATGTCAGGTCTTTTCAGGCTACCTGATGACACCCGAGATCCTCATGGCGGTCACCTTTACCGGACGGACTTCAAGAGAAACACGCGATATGATAGGCCCGCTTTACAAAGTGGCCCCGTTGTTGGTCAAACCCGATGAGACACACGACTTTAAAGCGTCCGTCGCCTTGGGAGTGGCCAAAATCTATAATGAATGTGTGCCTGAGTTCACTCAGGTTATTGCACAGCCGTCGCTGCGCGAATATCTGCCCTACTTTAAGCTCAATTACATTACCAACAGTAATCAGCTCCTGGCGCTCGACTTTGATGGCTTTACACTACAACCCGAAGATCATGGCGATCAGGAAGATGTGATCAAAAACATGGGCGTTTCACGGCGGGTGCCGCTTAATATTGTCGCGGTGCAGTCAGGTGATGATCTTGTTATGAACTGGCACTACGTGGAAGGCGCTTTGTCCAACACTATGATATCAAGCATGATAACCGGCTTTTCAGAGTTACTAATTATCACTGAGCAGAAGGCGCCACTGAAATGCTATGGGGAATAGCCAAGATAGCCTGACCCACTCCGCAACCCAGCCTCTATAACTCCCATCATTAATCAGCCCGGCTTTCACGCCGGGCGCACTGCTCATCAAAATTAAACTGTTGCAGGCGTGGTCATTCAAGCTGACCACGCCTGCAACTTAAACCTCATGTACCACTCTGGTTGTTTCTTTCAACTGAACCTCGGCAATCTTATAAAAGGCCAGAGCCGCAAACGACGTCAGTGTGGTCAGCACAAACAGCATCACGCCGCTCGACAAATCCAGCACCAATCCACCTAAAATGGGCGCAAATGCATAGCCCAGAGAACACAGGCCTGCCGCACCAAAATAGCTGGCTTTTAGGTTATCGGGTGCCAATCTGTCTATATACACATTGATATTGCTGAACATAATCGCTTCACTCAGGCTAAGCACTATCATTGCAGCTATCCACCCCCAGGTATTGTGGACATCATTAAAGGCCATCATAACTTGTGACACCACCAAGATGGCGCCCCCCAGATATAGGCGATGCTCTAGGCACCAGTTTCTCATGATATGCAACAGCGGAAACTGGCAAACAATAATGACGCACGAATTGGTAATGATCACAGCAGAGATCAACCAGGCAAGTTCAGGGACTGCTGCTCGGGTAAGATACTGCACCAGGCTGGTATCACATTGCGCATACACAAAGTACACTAAGGTTGTAGCCACCAGCACCACCAGAAAAGCCCTATCTTTATTGAGTATTTTCAGCCAGTTTGAAAAGTTAGGTACTGATTGGGGTGTCACCGAAGAGACTGGCTTTGAGGGCCTGAAATACAGCAGTGCCACCAACAAGCCCAGATATGATATCGCGGTATAAATAAAGCTAAACTGCTCTCCATTGAGGCCTGCCCATAAGCCATAAAGCGGTCCCAACGCCGCGCCTACATTGACCAGAAAATACAGTAAATGTAGCGCCAGCTCCCGATCTTTAGGATTTGCCAGCTCTTCGGTTAACAAAGCTTTGCTGGGGGCTTCCCACAAGGTGCGAGGCAGACAAGCCAGAAACACCGCCACAGAGAATAACCACAATGAATTGGCCAGCGCCAGCATTGCAAAGGAAATCACCCCAACAACCACAGCAATATAAAGCATCTTGGTACGGCCAAAGCGATCAGCCAGATTGCCCGTGTAAAACCCTAAGAAGACCGCCAAAGTCGCTGAGCCAGTCAGCAACAACCCAACTTCAGTGGCACTCAATCCATAGCTTTCGTACAACATCACTGCCAGAAACGGCCACACCATATAATAACTGGCCCGCACAAAGAAATTGCCGATCAGCATCACCCAGACCAGTGGCGTGAATCGTGATAGCTGAGTTGGTAAACTACTTATATCCATACTTTTCCCTATTATCGTTCTTTTTGTGGTGGCCAGACTAATTCCTCAAGTTAAGTTCAGGTCAAGCTTAACCTTGTCTTTTTTACACCTGACTTCATCATATCATCGCGCAACATTGTGCAAATAATAATAAATTTACACAGCAACACAGCCATACACAAAAAATGCGGCCATCAAAGCCGCACTGGTTGGGAGTCGTTCTGTATAAGCATTCGCTTTACAGGGAGTAAGCTGCACTCAGTGCTTTGGCAATAAACTCTGCTTTGCCCACACCTTCCCGGCTGATGACAATGTCTGGCTGTACCGGCGTCATTTGTTGCTTGCCAGACGGACGGTCCAGAATAAAGCGAGGTGTAACGGCGCGGATACCTGTGTGTTTGAGCGTCAGAAATTGGATCCCCCCACTTTGCGAGCTGCGACCGCCAGTCGGGGTGCCCACCAGTGTTGCAAACCCATAGTCCTGCATGGTGTTGGCAAACAACACTGAAGATGAGTAAGTCAGGGGACCAGTCAGCACACTGACTTTACCTTTAAACAGCAAACCGGGATCTGTGTCGGGCTCAGTCATTTTTGTCAGCTCTCCCGATAACACTGAGCCAATTACCTCGCCCGGGTCGCGGTATTTTTCCAATATCCGAACCTGGTAAGTCGAGCCATGGCGATAAGGTGTCGTGGCAATATACTTCAGAATCCCCTGTTTCCAGTAAACATCATCTCCGCCAGTATTGTCAGAAATATCAATCATCAGGTGCTTAGTCTGCGCTTTGTTCAGTCGTTCGAATGTTTCTGCCATAAACTGAAAATATGCATCTGGTTCATTCCAGCCAAACTGCTTAATGGTCAACAGAGCCTGCTGATTGTCGAGTAGTTTGAGGTTAAAATTATCGTCAAAGGTGCGTTGTTTAATGCTTACTGGTGCCTTATTTAGCGCTGCAACATGCACCAATTCAGCAGGTTCACCCGAGTGAAACTTTAGCGAAAATGTGCTTTTTGCGCCGTACATTAAGCGATATGTCATGGCAAAGCGACGAGCCAGTAATGCGCTGCGAAAAGCAACATTGTCGCCCTCAATGCGCTGCAGCAAAGTCGCAACCACCTCAGTTACAGGTGCACCATTGATCTCTTTAATGTATTTGCCATCATGAGCAGACGGCGCCCCACCCAATTCACTCACCACTTTGAGTCCCTGAACACTCAGGGCAACTTCAAAAGGAAACAATTTAGCGCCCTGTGCTACCCATTGTCGCCACTGCGTATTGGTACCGTCACCAATACTCAGGTGCCCGTCCGCCATAATGCTGTTGAGGCTGGCAAACTCACGCCATACCTGCTCACCAGTCATAGATTTATCCAACCTGTCACGCAATGTATCGATTCGCTCATAAAATTCGTCAATATCTTTGATACTGTGTGTCAGATCCGGGTGCGTGGTATGTACCCAGTGAACCCACTGATTGATGTCGGCCTGAATTGCCTCTGCACTGTACACAGCAGAGAAATGACCGAGTGTTTCATCAGCCTTTGCAGCCTGTGTTCCACAAAGCACCATGAGGGCACCGGCCAGTGACGTTCCAAGCAAGCGTTTCAGCGAGCTGCTCAATGTTTCGCTCTTAGGTTTAACTACCTGAGTCGAGAAGTAAGAAGTATTAAAGTTCATGTCTGTATCCTTTGCGCTATGGTTTTTGTTTCGCGGTCACTCATATTCACTTTCATATACAGAGCAGTTTGCATGCCAAAAATAAACGCATAAAAATCAATTGCATAGAAAAAACCGCGTTCAAGCGGTCGGACAACGGACAGTCCGCGGACAGTTTAGACATGGACTCGCTTATGGTTTCTTTTTTGACAGGTAATACATTATTTACGGAGAACACCTGAGGGGCTAAACCATATCGAGCAGACATTCTTACGCTTATTCTTTACTCAAGCCTAAGAATGCCTAAGCGGTTAACAAACGCTTGATAAGCTGGATACTGATGTAAAGGGGTAAAAACCGGATCTACCGCTGCCCACAATACAGCCTGCTGACGTGTTTCAAACGCCTGGTTCAGATAAGCAACAGCCACCTGAGGCTCGCCTGCCATAACCGCGTAACGCGCCAGCGACATAGGTGGTGTATAATGGCCAATATCTGCGCGTAATGGATCTTCATGTAACAGCCAGCGATAAACACCGGATAAGCCATCGCGGGCAAATGTCGACTCAACTTGCGCCATCAGAGATGGGCTGTAACCCGCATCCTGCATCACCCACTGCATCTGGGCAAATGCTTTCTCGTATTCGCCCAGCTGCTCATAAACCGTGCGCAAACAGGTGTGATAAAAACGACTGGTGTCGCTGTACGGCTGTAATTTAAGCAAAGCTTCCAGCGCAGCTTCATGGCGCTGACTCATGGTATAGACCCAGGCGACACTCTCACTGGAATAACCATCCGGATCCAGCAATCTGTATTGCTCAATATGTTCAAGCGCGCCCTGAAAATCCCCAGTCGCCATTAAAAACTGACCAAACCAGAGGTGTCCGTCCGCATGCCCCAAGGATGCTTTGAAATAGCGTCGAGCGGTGTGCGCATCAAAATCTATCAACAAGTAGAGTCGCGCCATCAACAAGTTGGCTTTTGGGTGCTGTGATATTTTGGCCAATACGGACTGTAACAGTGTATGGGCGCGGTTGCGATGATGTGCATTGCTTTGCGGATCTTGAAGCAACTGACGTAAATACGCATCAGCCAGCCAGACCTGAGGTTCAATCAAATCCGAGCGGGCAAGTGTTAATTGCTGCAATAAAGCAATACTCTGCTCAATCGCATCGGGCTGATTATTCAGTAAGTAGCGAGCCTTTTGAAAGTTTTCAGATTGCTCAGGTGACATAGGAACGGGATCAGAGAGCACGTTAAACTGACTGCCAAGCAAAGCGGCCCCCAGTAATAATATTGCGCTACACAGCATCAGAGAACTTGAAAAAACGGACTTATCTGCGCCTATTTGTGGACCAACCCAGCGATAGCCAACACCTGTAATGGTTTTAATATAGCTGGGCTGTTTAACATTATCGCCCAATAGTTTACGCAGGCCAGTGACAGTGACATAGATGGCATCTTCACTGACCACTCTGCCCGGCCATAAAGTAGTAAAGATCTGTTCTTTAGTCACATCCATATTGGCATTGTCCATCAGTAACATCAGCAGTGCATACTGTTTATCGTCCAGAGAGACGACCCGCTGACCACTGTACAACTGCTGATGCTGATGATTTAGAACCCAATCTGGTTTAGCAATAATGTTGACTGTCGCCATCCCGGCAGCCTCTGATAGAACCCTCTCTGGAAACAGATAATAAAGTAAACTTTTTGTGAAGTCTCGTACCGATTGCCTCTTCTATGCATCGCTATTTCGTTCGGTGGGCAAATCACTCAGATATTCAACAAATTCCACCTCAAACCCGGCAGGGTCAATAAAATAAACATTCTTACGATGGGGGTGTTGCGCACCGTCTTTATCAACGGGGTACCCGGCCTGATTCAATCGAGTAATAACCGCGTCAATGGATTGTACCACATAAGCAAAATGCGCCAGCCCCACTGAATGACCCGTTAGTTCCCGGTTGACACCCTCACCGTGGTCGCTAAAAGCAATGTAATGGTAATCGTCGCCAAAATGCAGCCAGTTTCTGGGTTTACCATGCCAGCTTCCCTGCCCTTCACTGCGCACACGCCAATGGGGAAAAGCCGCCTGATAAAAGTGCAGGGCCTGTTCGATGTCATCGACAACTAAATTTACATGTTCAAGATACATAAAACGTCTCCTTATTTAACACTCATAGTGGCATTGAAAATACGTAATAACTTCGCCGTAAATGGCGTGGGGGTGAATGTGGATACTGGCATAACCTGGCTCCTTCTTATGATGTGCAGCCAAGATAAAACCTCAAGTTAAGTTGTGGTAAAGCACTTTTTGAATTTCTTTGTTACAGACTACGCCGGGGATAATTCACCAGCTCAACTTGAATATTGTATAAAATATATTAAATTAAAGTTGCCTCTGATTATTTTTCATACAGAGGTGCTCTGCTCGATACACAGGATGCAGTATACAGAGTATTTATCCTTCTGTTTTATAGAGATAAATGTGCATTACATCCCACCGTCGACGGACAAAGACACCACCGCTCACATGAGCGCTAATACAACATATGTAAAGGAAACAACTATGAATCTGATTAAGCACAGTTGGTGCATACCACTGCTTGCCTTACTTACTGGCCCGGCCCTCGCGGCTCAGCTTGAAGACAAATGTGCCTCATCGGCCCCTTTTACAGGCAGAACCTTGCAAAATGGAGAGACAGTCTGTGTGCCAGCAGGCTCACGCAGTTACCTGAGCGTAGCAAATGTCAATCGTTATGATAGCGTTGCCATCAGCACGGGTTATGGCACTGGTGATTTGAACTTGTACGCCAGAAGTGGCGGCTGGCCAAGACTGGATGGCAGCGACCCCAGCTCCACAGCCCCCGGTAATGCTCAGTGTATCGTATTAAGTCGCCCTGCATCTTATTGGGGCTACATTACACTGGATGGCAATCACAGCGGCAGCTCTATTGTGGTCGACTTAGGTGCCACGTCCTGCCGCACTGCCGATACCACAGAGCCTCCAACGGAGCCACCCGGCGACAACGACGGGTATCCGTATGATCACGTCAATATTCAGGTGTATCGCTTTCAGTTTAGCGACACACCATTAGATTGGCCGACTATGGAAAGCGATATGCAGGGGGTGACCACTTACTACGACCAGCAGTCCTATGGGCGTTTCAATGTCACCTATGACACCAGCACACCTGTCATAAATATTAACCAACCAAAGAGCACGTACGATAACGACTTTCATGGCTGGACTGCCATGTGGAAAAGTAAGATCCGGGCCCAGGGTATCGATCCGGATGCACCCGGCAACGCACAAGTTGTAATGATGGTTGCCCCTCAGGTCGGCAACTTTAACTCCAGCGCCGCGCCCCCGAGCATTTCTCTGTACCACCACACAACTGGGGTAGTTGCTCATGAGTTGGGACATGCATTGGGGCTGCGTCACGCAAAAGCCATTGAAGCAGGTCCGGGCAAAGTGATTGGTGTCGGTGATTACGACACAGAAAGCCTGAATTATGGCAATGTGTACAGCATGATGGGCATGGGCGCACACTCTTTACAGGCCTACAACCTCTTGTATAAACACTATTTTGGCTGGCTAAATGACAGTGAAGTACCCGTCATCAACGCCTCGGGTACCTATCGTATTTACGCCTTTGATCAGGGTGCGAATAACCGCGGCTACATTGGTCTCAGACTAAAGTCTGGTGACGGCAAATACACATACTGGCTGGAATATCGTACCTCTCACGATCGCTACACCAATACGCAAAACGGTGTACTTATCAACCTGCAAGGCTATTTTGAAAATGAAAGCGACAAGCGTTTTTGGAAAACCACCTCTTATTTGCTGGACATGACTCCAGGTTCGAAAACACCTGGCTGGTGGGGCGATGACCAAACTGACTCAGAGCTGGTCATTGGCAAAAGCTACACCGATCATTGGGGCGGATTCACCATTACACCTACTCAAAAAGGCGGTACGCCCGGAACACCCGATGCCTGGATAGAAGTTCAGGTAGACCTCAAGTAACTCTGACGCACACAACAGCAGGGTTTACGCCTGCTGTTGTATCATGCCGACTTCGCGACATATATAAGAAACGCCATCAAGTCCAAACAATGAGTACAAACATGGGCCTCAGCAAAACACCCGTCGTTCCTAAAAAAATAACAACTGCAATCAGTGTTAACCAGTGTTAATATTTTTGAAAACACATTAAGGTAGTATTCGTGAAAAACTACAGCCAGGATTTGCTATGAAACCACTTTATTTAGTCGCAGCACTCACTTTGGTGTTGTCCGGATGCCAGTCGACCAGCTCGCAGAGTATTAATTCAGCCGATGCCACGCCCGCCAGCTTGACCGTTGTGATAGACAATGTCGCCAGTGAACAAGGACAGCTGATCGTGACCTTACACGATAACAGTGAGAGCTTTCATTCCGACGATAACATCAACGACAAAGACAGCAGATACTTCCGCAGTCAGGTGATTACACCCAGTATGCCAGTCACAACCGTCACCTTTGAAGGGATCCCCTCGGGCCGTTACGCTATCAATGTAGTCCACGACGAAGATAAAGATGGTGGACTGGATCGCATGGTTTTTCCTTTTTTGGGTATGCCCAGTGAGCCCTACGCTCTGTCGAATAATATTTATGACACCTTCAGTAAAGGCGATTTTGAAGACGCCCTGATCACCGTTCAAACACCTGGCAGTGAAGTACATCTGACACTGGCAACTCATCTGAATAAGATAAGCGGGCTGTAATACTGTTTTTATAATTTGCTCTGCCGCGGCCAGTTGGTTTTACTGGTACACAGTGGTGACCTACAGCCCCCGCCCAGCTAAGCACGCCAGTCTGGGCTTCTCTGACCTCCTGGCACGGCAAAATAAGGTTTAAGTGCGCTCAATAGTGACGTGCCTCACTCACCTTGTTGGAAAGTACAATGTAACCAAAAACCCTCCAATTCCCAAGCAAACAGCAAAACACGTTTATCGATATCCGCTCACGGCTGACAATCTAACCCCCAACAGACTGTCGTTGATATATATTCAACTTTTCCAAAATGAATCCTGAGTTTTTGTGTGTTGTAGCAAGCATTGAGTGGAAATTAATGCGACTTAAACGGGGTTTTCCGGAACTCATTAGTGCCTATATTGGTAAGAAACGAGGATCTGATGAATATAAAAGTCAACTTAGCCAATTTGATTTCCCCAAAATAATTAATTACCCATTTACCAACCACCTCACAATGAATGCACATTACAAAAAACAGCTGTGCTACCTGCTATGTTTGCACTCCTTGGACTTTTGCCGGCAATTTCAGTATCGATACATTGCCATTTTTAGTAAACAATGGATTACATTTAAAGATATTTTGAATCTGAACCATCTGTCAGGTCCTGACCATACCGCTTACGATCCCCCCCAACCGGGGAGGGAGTTCTCTCCATCACGGCTTTTTTATGCTGACTGAATAACTTCATTCATAGACCTGCGAAATTTTTTTCTCTTTTTTCGGCCCATTTTTTTATTGTGTATAGTGCAGCGATAGAAATGACTCTGGCAACCGCCGGAAAATTCCAACACCTGTGTGCCAAGGAATTGCCCAATTTGGAACAATCCATTTTAGGGACGTTTTTTGCACAACTCCCCGACATTTGTCGCAAAATTGCACACAAGTTCACCTCTTTATACCCTCTGTATAAAAAATAAAGCATTTACTCTACTTTAAATAGCATTGTTGTTGTTTATCCAATATTAGTTTTTTGATTAATGTTGCGGGCTAATCAAAATACCGTTTTTTGTAATTGTTTTTTAATTTTTTATCGTTATCATTCGATAATTCTTTGCTTCCACTTAGTTAAAGCTTTGTTAAGCAACGGCTTGACCCTGTATTTTTTATGGGTAATATATTTGCCGACACAACGCGTTATTTAATTCCTTGGAATGTTGTGTTGTTTTTTGCATGCAATAAATTGGATATTTATATATTTATTTGGTTTTACTGTATGTTGTATATTACGCTGTATCTGTTGTTCAGATAGTAATAATTTATTGTTTAAGTCAAATAAACGGATTTAATTTTTTATTACTCATAGATGGAGTTTTAAATGAAAACGGCAATAAATGGCCTGGTTTTAGCGACAGGCGTACTGGGTGCTTCTTTAGCACATTCTGCTGAAGAGTCATTCAATGTAGCGGCGTTCGATCAACTCAACCTGAAAAAAGGTATCGAAGCAACCGTTTACTGTGGCAACGAGCCAAAAGTAGTAGCGACGGCACAAAGCCATGTTCTTGATGTACTTGAACTGACATCTCAAAACGGTGAACTCAGTGTCAGCAACGAGGCTTACAGCGAGCGCGAGTGGTGGAACAAAGACAATCGCTTAGCACTTGCCATCTACACCAATCAACCTATCTCAAACTTCGAAAACTATGTTGGCGTTAAGCTGGATGTTGCATCTTGCGCAGTGAACACGTCTCAAGTTTCAGTGACAGGTACGGTTGGCACCGACATTAGCCTTGCAGGTCAAACCGAACATTTGAATCTGGCCTTGCTTCAGGGCGGTAACTTCACAGCCAGAGACGGTAACTTTGTCATTGACAGCGTTGACCTTAGCCTGGAATTCGGCAGCCATGCCGAACTGTGTCATGCCACTTTGGTTTCTGGTTACATGTCTTTCGGCACTAGCCTGCACCTTGGCGCAACGACTCAGTACAATGTCAGTCAGAGCTTTGCAAGCTCAATCCGCACTGACCTTTGTCAATAAGTCGCTTTTATTAGCGTCCACTTGAGTGGGCGCTTTTAATAAAAACTTTTAATTATCGTATTTTTAGTAATTGGTAAAAGAAAAGGAAGCGTCTTAAAACACCCCTTTAATTAAAAACTCACTTTTTTTCGAAAAGCGAGCTTATTTCGGCGTGCATAAAAACTGAAAATGGATTTATCAGGCAAGGCAGACTACATGGGTAATCTTAATAATTATATTGGCGTATAAACTATGGAAAACATATTTGACAAAGACTTGGTATCAAAATCAACGAGCAGAAATTCAGACCACCTAACTCTTGAAATCGGGGGAGACTATGAATTACTTATCGATGATGTAGGTTCGTTTGTAACTAACCCTAATGTGGATATATCTCTGAATGCTGCGTTGGAGAAAGTCATCAGAGAAAATCGCGAATATCTTGATGATAAAATAGAGAATCGTGAAGATATATATGGTGTAACTACTGGATTTGGCAACTCTGCCAGCAACCGTATATCGCCAGAACTTGCTGCCAGTCTACAAGAGAATTTAATCGCCTACCATGGATGTGGTGTCGGGGATTACCTGCCTGAACAAATCTGTGCAGCGACCTTACTGATCCGCCTCAACTGTAATGCCAAAGGCTTTTCTGGCGTAAGTTGGGAGCTGCTGAAACAAATGGAATGCTTGTTAAATCACCGAATTTTCCCAGCTATCCCGGCTATGGGGTCGGTTGGTGCAAGTGGCGATTTAACGCCTCTGTCATACATAGGTGCGGCACTGGCCGGTAAGCGTCACGTCTATTATCGTGGAGAGATCCGCCCTACCAGTGAGGTATTTGCTGAATTAGACATCACCCCTTACCGCCTTAAGCCCAAAGAAGGGCTGGCCATCATGAATGGGACATCGGTGATGTGTGGTATCGCCGTCATGTCATTTTTGGAAATTGAACGTGCTATCGAACTAAGCTGCAAACAAGTGGCGCTATTTGTTGAGCTGATTGACGGTCGTGCTTCGCCTTTTCACCCTCAGGTACACAACCTCAAGCCACATCCGGGCCAGATCAAATGCGCTGCGATGATCTACGAACGCTTATCAAATCCGGAGCAGCGTCTGGGGCGCCGCCTGCGCAGTGACGATGAATTTGGGGCAGGAAAAAAAGAGCAATTCAGATTACAGGACAGCTACTCCATTCGTTGTTCGCCTCAGGTCATAGGGCCACTGCTGGATACGCTTGACTGGGCCAAACGGGTGATCACCACAGAGATTAACTCAGTAAATGACAATCCGTTGTTCGACAACCAAAAAGATCTGATCCTCAACGCCGGACACTTTTATGGTGGGCATGTTGCAGCTGTCTGCGACGCACTAAAACCACAACTGGCTAACCTCGCCGCCCTTTTGGAGCGCGAGTTGGGCATTTTAGTCGATGACAGACTAAACGGCGGGATCCCAAACAACCTGGTCGCCATTGACGACTTAGGTGATGAGTCCTGGATCAACCATGGCTTTAAGGCTGTGCAAATCACCGCCTCGGCACTGACCGCTGAAGCCCTGAAGAATGCGTCACCGATGAGCGTATTCTCCCGTACCACCGAGGCACTTAACCAGGATATCGTCAGCATGGGCACCATTGCAGCCCGCGACTTAAAACACATTCTCTCTTTGGTGAAACCTGTGATAGCCATCCACGCAATGGCAACCCGCCAGGCCTTTTACGTACTCGATAAAGATGGTAGTGCAGACAAGCTCAATACCGAATCCATGCGTTTCTTTGAGCAACTACGCGACTACTTCACCCCAGTGATCCAGGACCGCCCGATGGACCGTGACATTGACACTATGGTTAAGAAGCTGTTCCCGGAATATCAATTACATAACTAATAAAATAAGGAGTTTTCACATGGCTGATTTCGACCAGATCAGAACTTTTATCAAACAGGACATCATCGTAGATAACCTGGAGGTGGTGGATTCCATCGACGAACTGGACGACGAACAGGGACTGGTAAGCGATGGCCTGGAACTGGACAGTATTGAAGTGCTTGAGCTCGTGGTCTCAATCGAGAAAAAGTATGGCATGAAGTTTAGTAACTACGGCAATGAAGTGATCAAGGAAAAAATGGCATCAATCAATGCCCTGGCACAATTTGTCAGCGAAGAAGCCAGAGCCTGAGGTCGCCATTGTGTACACGCTAGGTAAAACCTTCAGAGAGCTGACCTTAGGTGAGCAGGCAGGGCACAGCAAGACCATTGCCGAAACGGATGTGTATAACTTCGCTGGCATCACAGGAGACTTCAATCCGGTGCATGTTGATGAGGTGTTTGCACACTCTTTCGGCTTACAGGGACGCATAGCTCATGCCGGCATAGCGCCCGCCATGATAGCACCGGTTATTGGCATGAAGCTGCCCGGAGTTGGCTCTATGGTGCTGTCGATGGAGATAGGGTTTCACGCGCCCATTTATATCGGCGACACCATTTTTGCCAAAGCCGAAGTCAGTGCCAAATTCGCAGACACTCGCCAGGTTGAACTAACACTCAGCTGGCACAACCAGCGAGGTGAATTGGTCAGCGATGGTAAGGCTGTGGTTTTACCGCCCAAAGCGGCGAGTAAAAAGCGGCTTGCCGAGCGTTTACGCAGCTTAGATAACACGGAAACTGCACAGGAGCCCTAGGTATGAGACATCAGCAAGTTGTCGCGCAGATCCGCGTGCTGATGCAGCACTCATTGGAAATAGAAGTAAGCGAACTGGCAGAGTTGGATAATCAGGCCGATCTGCTTGGTGCCCCTTTGTTTCTAGACTCTATTGATATGTTGCAGCTTATCGCGGATTGCGAGCGCCACTACTGCATCAAGCTTTATCCGCAGCGCCATACATTACGTAATTGCGTTGCCGATCTGGCCACCCTGATCATCTCACAACTGGGACAGACACAGGTAGCGCAGCAGCACTTGCACCGTTTTATGGCAAGCGATGGCAGCCATTATGACGAAGCCGAGCTGGTTGAGCTGCTCAATCGGGTGCTCAGTTTCAGTCCTGAGTTGGCTCGTCAGAGTAAAACAGAGGAAGTGCAGGTTGCACAGCAAAATGCCATTGCGCTGATGCTAACGGTCTTCAGTTTGCTGTTAAGTGGCCGCACTCCCGTGCTTGGCGGTAATGACGGACTGAGCTGGCAGCAATTGTGTGCCGGGACCGATAACGGTGAGCCGGCTACCCCACATTGCACAGGGTTAGATGCCAGTCTGATGCACCGGCTAGGTAACGCCAGGGTGGGCTTTCTCACCTCAGGCAGTACCGGAAAGCCAAATTTGTTTTTTAAATCACTGCATAGTATGTGGTCCGAAGCTGAAGGGATTTGTCAGAGCCTGGATTTCTCAGGCTATGCGCTTATCAATGCGCTGATCAGTCCGCAACATATGTATGGGTTTATCTGGACCTGGTTGATACCGATACGATTAAACAAGCCTGTTTTCTATCAGGACGCCCAATATATCGATGCCACGCCCTGTGGCGAGATCAGCATGTTGAATATCCTGGTCCCCAGTGTCTGGGATTTACTGGCCCATGAAAACCTGACTCCGGGCAGCGCGGTGATCAGCTCGGGCGCACCTTTCGGCGCACGGCGCGAAGCTGAATTTGCCACGCTACAGAAAACAGTCCCCCAATTAAGTGGGATTGAAGTCCTTGGCAGTACCGAAACTGGTGGGATCGGTTTTCGGGCTATCGCCCAGGATAGTATCGCTACCTTCACTTTATTTTCCGAAGTCCGGCTGCGGCTGGATGACGAGGGTACGGCCATATTGCGCTCACCCTATCTGCTGAGCGACCACCCAGAGTTCGTCATGATGGATAAAATTGCCTTACTCAGCGATGGTCGCATACGTCACCTAGGACGCAAAGACAAAGTCTTTAAATACAAAGGAAAACGTTTGTCACTGGAAGAGGCAAAACAACGCTTACAGGTGTTTTTTGGTACGGCGCCATTAAAACTGTTTTTTGTCGAAGACGACAATGACAAACGCGGCGGACAGCTGCTGGCTTTTGTCGAAACCCAAAGCCAGCAGCATCCGTGCGAGCAGGCACTCAGGGACGCCTTTCGCGATTACCCTGTGCCGAATATCGCCCTGCTACCGTCTTTTCCGCTCAATCAAATGGGAAAAACGACCCTTAGCTCACTATTGGAAGTAACTCATGCAAAGCAATAACCATAATGACAACGCCATGGCGGTGATCACCGGCTATGGCCTGGAATCAGCCATCGGCAACAACCAAACCTTGTTTGCCAGCATGGCTGCCGGACATTCAGGCGTCAGAGCCCAGGCTGATTTTGCTCAGTTGCAGCTGGAAAGCCATCATGCCGCCCTGCTCAACGAGTTTAGGACCAGCCATAAAGCACGCTCAGACCAGTTCGACTTTGCTACCCTGTTTGCCATTTCGGCGGTAGAACAAGCGTTGGCAGATGCCGGTTTAAGCCTCGAACAACTGGCCGATAAACGCGTTGCGCTGTGTTTTGGTAATGCCAATTCCGGTACCGACATTTTGCTTGAAGGGATGGCGCAGCAAGACAACGAAAAAATCAAACAATATCCGGCTTATCGGCAGGCCGCCAATGTGCACCGCCATTTCAATCTGAACGGCCCACTGTTTTGTTTTACCTCAGCGTGTACCGCCAGCAGCAGCGCCATCAGCTTTGGTCGCGAGTTACTACGCGATAACAAGGCCGACATAGTGATCGCTGGAGGCAGCGACTCGCTGGCCAGACTGGTATATGCCGGTTTTCATTCGCTGCGCTCAGTCTCTGCCGGCGTCTGTTCGCCCTATGGCGTGGATACCGGACTGAGCCTGGGAGAAGGCGCGGGTTTTGTGGTGATGGAAACGGCAGAAGCTGCACAGCAGCGCGCAGCAAACATACTTGCTCAGCTACGTGGCAGTGGTTCCAGCCTGGATGCCTATCATGCCACGGCACCAGAACCAGAAGGTCGGGGCGTATCTCGGTCACTCAGTATGGCGCTGGCGGATGCGGACGTATCGGGCGCGCAAATTGACTATGTGAATAGCCACGGTACCGGGACACCGGCTAATGACGGTGCCGAGCTACAGGGGATCCGCAGAGCCCTCAGTGGTAAACAGCCGATGACAGCCCGGGTGTCGAGTTCCAAATCCTATTTCGGCCATGCCCTGGGCGCCGCTGGTGCACTGGAGCTTATCTCTGTACTGGCCGCACAACGTCATGGTTGTCTGCCAGCGACTCTGGGTGTCAACGACGTGCGTGAAGATTGTCAGGGATATGCTCTGATCCGAGAGCGCCTGGCAGAACAACAAGTTGACTGGTTTGCCAGTACCAACTCGGCGTTTGGAGGCCACAATACCAGCTTAGTGCTGGCCAGTGGAAAGGTTGCACTCGCGCCAAAGGCACCCGCAACACAGCAGCGCGTTTTTATCGCGGCGCATACCCGAATCGATAGTCAGATCCGCACAGCTGCTGATAAAACAGCCACAATCTCCGAGCTTGACGAGGCCGGCTTTAGTCTCAAGGCGCATTTCCCCGCACTGTACCGACGCCGGATGAGCTGTTTGTCCCAGTATGCCATTGGCGCTGCCGAGTTTGCACTGGCGGCCAGTGGATTAGAGCGTGAAACAAACGACCCGACTCGCTGCGGCGGCTATTTCGCCACGGCACTGGGTTGCAGTGAAGTACAAGAGCGCAACTACGATGATCTGGCAAAGCTGGGCGCCAACAATATCAAGAGCACCCTGTTTACCGATACCGTGCTGAATGCCTCTTTGGGGAGCCTGGCGATTGCCCACACTATCCGGGGTACAGCGGCAAACTTCAGCGACTGTGGTAACGAGGGTTTACAAGCCTTGTGGCAGGCCTTTTACGACCTGCGCGCCGACCGAGTTGAGCGGGCACTGGTGGTGGCTGGCGAAGACAGCAGCAACAGCAGTAAACAGATCTGGCAAGCTCAGGCGGTGGATGCAGCAGACACCCAACAAGCGAATGCCGCGGCACTGGTCATGGTCAATGAATCCGGGCTCGCGACAAACACCCAACCGCTGGCCGAAGTGGTGACGTGCTTTACCGTTTCCACAGCACAAGGGAAGCAATTGCCCGAAATGGTCAGCTTAGAGGAAGTGGACCATGTGGTCGTTGCAGCAACTCGCCAACATGAGCTACAGCATGCTCAGCACCTGCTCAGCGAATTATGCCCGCAAGCACAAAGCGTCACTCCGTTGGTCGACAATCATTTGTGCATTGCAAGTCAAGGTTTAAAGGCCCTGATCCAGGGGCTTGATGAGATGTCCAGTCAGACAAGCGAAGCACCATTGTGCCGTGTGCTGGTGGTGTCTGTTAATGCCGAGCAGATAATGCATGGCTGTGTGTTACATAGTGTCGCATCGGCACCAAGGAGTTAAGGATGGAACAGGTTATTGCCGTCAAAGATCTGAAAAAGGTCTATGACAGAACACAAAAAACGGCCGTTGCGGGCGTGTCCTTTGAGGTGGAACGCGGCCAATGTTTTGGTTTTATCGGGCCTAACGGGGCAGGCAAATCCACCACACTGGAAATGTTACAGGGCCTGAAAAAGCCCTCAGCCGGGAGCATAGAATTATTTGGCATGCCGTGGCAGGGTAACGAGAAAAAACTTCGCCGTCGCATTGCCGGTGTGCTGCAGGAAAATGAGATGTATGCGCGCCTTAAGGTAGTGGAAGCGGTTAGATTGTTCGCCAGCTTTTACCCGGACTATCAGGCCATCGACGAGGTGCTGGAGCAGTTTAATCTTACGCCACAGCGCAATAACTGGCTGTGCGAGCTTAGTGGTGGACAACGTCAGCGGGTCTTTTTGGCGATGGCAGTGGTCGGCAAACCCGAGATCATCTTTCTTGATGAGCCCACCACCGGACTGGATCCCACCAGCCGCCAGGAATTCTGGGAGATCCTCAACAAACTCAAAGCCGATGGTGTCACCCTGATACTGACTTCTCATTATATGGATGAAGTGGAGTTTTTGTGCGATACCCTGGCGATCATCGACAAGGGCACCATTATCGAGTCGGGTTCACCTCAGGACATTATCCATCGCACTTTTGCCGAGCCGGTCATCAAAGAGCCACGCAAGGCGACCCTGAACGACGTGTTTTTAAAATTAACCGGATTTGACCTTTCGGGAGGCATGGCATGAGCCACACAATCAGCCCTAAGCTTTACCCATTCTGGCAATTAATGCTCCTCAATGTCAGACCCTTTTTTCGCGAGCCGGCGGCTATGCTATGGACCTTTGCATTGCCGGTGTTGATTGCACTGTTAATGGTCAAAGCCTTTTCCGGCAGCGCCCAGTTGCAGGAAATCAATGTTGCAGTGACCTACAATGAGGCACCAGACAAGCGCTGGCGCGAGTTGATGCGAGACGACCTGCAGGTCAACCTGATCACGCTTAGTCAGGAGCAAACCGAACAGCTTCTGGCCTCTTTGGCCGATGCGCAACAGGAGATCCAACCTTCAGGCCCATTGCAAAACCTGCTGGCCCAGTATGACTCCCTGTTGATTTTAAATCAGGGGCAAATCTATACCACAGGGGACTCTGATCAATTTAACGATAAGGCAATCAACTACCTGATGCAGCTGAAAAGCGGCTTAACGGGCAATCCCCTGAGTAGCCAGCAGCTCAGCATCGTCGGCTATCGCTATGTCGACTGGTTGATCCCCGGGATAATCGTGCTACAGATCCTTGGTCTGGCGCTGTTCTCCATCTCCAATGGCCTGGTCTCAGATCGCCAGCAGGGCTTTTTTAAACGTCTCAAGTTATCACCCTTTAAGAAATCGGATTACATTATGGGCGTGGTGCTGGCTCGACTGTTTTTACTGAGCTTCCAGCTGTTATTGTTGCTGGCCATTTTCTACTTTATGTTCGACTTTAAACCGCCCGGCAACTGGGCCAATATCGCCGTCGTGCTGTTTTGTGGATCTGCCTGTCTGTGCCTGTTAGGCGTCTTGATCGGCGCTCGCAGCACCCGGGTCGAAGTTTCTACCGGTATCGCCAATATGCTGTATTTTCCGCTGATGTTCTTGTCCGGCATTTATTTCCAAACCAGTTATTTCCCGGACGTTTTTGAAGCCTTTGTGCAGTGGCTACCGTCCACCGCTTTTCTGGATGCCTTCCGTCTGGTAGCCAACGAAGCCGCCGGATTACAGCAGGTTGCACCACAACTTACGATACTGGCAGGCACCTCAGTGGTGTTGTTTATCGCTATTTATCTGAGCTTTGACTGGGGAGACAACGGATGAGCAATACTGAGCCGACAGGCAACCTAAACACTTTGAGTGAACGCTTGCCCCACAGGGCACCGTTTAAATTTGCCGACCGCATAGTGCGTCTTGAGGCGGGCGAATACATCGAAGGGCACAAGTTTATTAGCCACAATGAACCAAGCTTGCAGGGCCACTTTCCCGACCAGCCCATCTTTCCCGGTGTGCTGATCATCGAGACAATGGCACAGATCAGTGGCCTGTGTTTTAGCGAGTACAGCGCGGGCATGTTGTCGAGCATCGACAAAGCCAAGTTTCTGCGTCCCGTCGTGCCTGGCGATATTCTGGTGATTAAGTCGCAATTATTGACTCGCCTGGAGGACATGGCGCTCTTTCAGGCCATCGCTTATGTCGGCGACGAGGAAGTCGCCCGGGCCAAGGTATCTATCCATTTCAGTCAGCCTGTGTCGTCGGAGGCCTGATATGGACCTGCAATTGCAAGATAAGGTGGTCCTGATAACAGGCACGTCCCGCGGGATCGGGCTGGCACTGGCGCAGGCTTTTCTGGCGCAGGGTGCCAGGGTCTTCGGGCTGTGCCGCAGTAAAGATGTGGCTGAAGAATTGGCGCAGCCAAACTATGTCCAATTCAGCGGTTCAGTGGACGACCCTGAATTCGTCGAGGAAACAGTAGCCAGGATTATTGCCCAGCATCAGCGTATTGATGTACTGGTCAATAATGCCGGTATCACCCGGGATAACTTGTTACAGACCATGAGCCGGGACGACTTTAATGCCGTAATGCAGGTGAATTTTGTCGGCGCATTTTCTCTGTGCCAGGCCGTGTTGCCTCATATGCAGCGCGCAGGTCAGGGACGGATCGTTAATCTGGTATCGCTCAGCGGCGTGTCAGGACGTGAAGGCCAGGCAAACTACGCGGCCTCCAAGGGGGCCGTGATTGGCATGACCCGCATGTTGGCGCGACGTTATGGAGAATCGGGCATTTATTGCAATGCGCTGGCGCCTGCATTGATAGCCACTGAAATGGCCGATGTCATGCCACAAAACAAAGCCAGGCCTGTACTTGCGCATACCTCGCTCGGGCGGGTCGGACACGTATCAGAAGTAGCAGATTGGGTGTTGTTTCTTGCCACACCGCGAGCTGGATATTGCAACGGCCAGGTGATCAAACTGGACGGAGGGTTTTTACTATGAGCAGAGTCATCTACGCGTTTGCCCACAGTGACTGGGACCGGGCACTGCTCGACTATTTGCAAGCTCAGGGCGAGTCACCACTATTGCTCGCGCCAACAGCTGAGATAGTCGCGCACTTTCCGGCTTTAGCAACCCTGCCAATAGACGCGCTGGCACAAGCCGATGAACCAGACGCGGTGCTGTTTCAACAACTCAGCGCACAAAGCAAAGACACTGACACCGGTCTGGTTGTGCTGCATGCCATCGGCGGCGTTGCAGATAGCGCTGCAGCGTCCGATCCAACGGTCAGTCAGGCGCACATCGAAGCGGCGTTTCTCACCGCCAAATATTGTTGTGGTGTATTGCGAGAATTTGAAGGCAGTCTGTGTTACCCGTTACTGTCGGGCGCCTATGCTTATGTTCAGGAACAAGGTTGCCTGCACGGCCACGACAGCATCACCTGCTATGGCATAGATGCATTACAAAAAAGCCTGGCCAAAGAATGGTGTGGCTACCCTGTGCGGGTAAATAGCCTGGCATTGCCGCTGTGCGCCAGTGATGACACCGAACGCAAGGCACTAAAGCGAGCCATGCGCAATTCGGTATACGGTGCTAAGCCTGCGGTCATGCTGCGCGAGCAAGTGCTGGCCGAGATCTGGCGTCAGGCCAGTGATCCGGGCTGGCAAAACGGCCAGACCCTGGCGTTGCGTCCGGCAATGGATATTAAGCTATGAGCGATGTTGTAAAACCGTTCACCTTGTTTTGCTTTCACCATGCCGGCGGGTCGGGACGCTATTTTCGTGCCTGGTCGCAGTTACTGCCCGCTCACTGGCAGGTAATTTGTCCTGACTTGCCCGGTCGTGGCGACAAACTGGCGATGGCAGGCTGTCGTGACTGGTCAGAACTGACAGCGCAGTTGCTTAGAGAGATAGGCCAATGCCAGACTCCGTTTGCTTTTTTCGGACACAGTCTGGGGGCCAGAGTCGCTTTTGAGCTGGCTCTGGCACTTCAAAAGTCGGGCCAACCTTTGCCACTGTGGCTGGGCGTGTCCGCCTGCCGGGCACCCTCACTGCCCAGCCGAACCCAGGTCCACACACTGGCGGATGAGCCGCTGGCCGAGCAGCTGCAGCGTTTGCAACAGTTCCCAGCCCAGAGACTCTCCCACCCTGAAGTCCGGCAACGTCTGCTGGCGCAGGTACGCGACGACTTTTATCTCGCTGAATGTGCACCACTGCGCAAGCCCAGTCCGCTCGCTTGTGCCCTCAGTGTCTTCAGCGCCACTGATGATGAAATCGTGAACACGACAGAGCTGCCCCCCTGGCAGGACTTTTCTCACTTTTCCCTGTGCAGCCACCAATATGCGGGGCAGCACTTTTACCTTGAAGAGCACAGCGCCGAGGTATGTGCGCAAATCGACCACGATATTTCCGCGGTCATTGCACAAACGGGCCAGCGCCTTAATCAAGACACTTTGCAAGGAGTTAATCATGGAGTTTAAGCAAGGTAACGACAATCAGGCAGTCAACTCTGCCCGGGTTGTTGTCTGTGGTGCCAGCTCAGAGCTGGGCCAGGATATTTGTCAGCGGTTGAGCAACAACGGCTACAGCCTGCTGTTATTGGGGCGCAATCTGGCACTACTGGAACAGATCCGCGGCACCTTACCCGGGGAACACCAGGTTGCGCAGGTCGATCTTAACGAACCAGATAGCCTGACCGAGCACATCATTGCCAACGCCACAGCCCATGGCCCTTTTCAGGGCGCGGTGCAATGCGCCGGCGTGCATCAGATGACGCCGTTGCGTTCCACCTGCTACGCCGACTTTGAGCGCATGTTTCGCATCAATACCGGCGGTGCCCTGGCATTACTACGGGCTTTTACCCGTAAAAAAGTACGCGCAGCCGGTGCCCCGACCTCTGTGGTGTTGCTGTCTTCGGTGAGCCAGTCTCAGGCAGAGCCAGCCGTGTCTGGCTATGCCGCGAGTAAAGCTGCGATGGCTGCGCTATGTCGTAGTGCCGCACTGGAACTGGCAAAAGATCAAGTGCTGGTCAATTGTATCGCCGCCGGGATGATCAAAACCCCGCTCAATAACGGTTATGCCGAAGTCGCCGCAGAGGCCATCAGTGCAATCGAGAGCAAACACCCGCTCGGCTTTGGCCAACCCGGGGATATCAGCGATGCAGTGCTGTACTTATTACAGCAAAACCGCTGGAGCACAGGCAGTACCTTATATGTAGACGGCGGCTTCAGCTGTCGTGCCTGAGCTGTGTTACCCAAGCTTTATCCGGCCCCCGGGATTGTCCCGGGCGCGCCTTTGCAGTGTTTAAAATAACGAATAAAATAACAGGAAGTCCCAGTGAATACGCGTAATCAACAAACCAACCTGGTTATCGAGCTCTCACCTAGACAAGTTCATTTACTCCAAGATCAACAGCTGCATCCGCTAAGCCCAGTGTATAACGTATACACGGGCTTTTTGGTTAAGGGCCTGACGAGTCAACAATTGCAGGAGGCCGGACGCCAGCTGTTATTGCGCCATCCGATTCTCAATTGTCGCTGGCAAGCAGGCAGCGACAACCTGGTTACCTGCACAGACGCTCATGAACCTGGTGAACTATTCACCTACGATCCCGAGTTAAGCGAAGACCTGCGAGGCTGGTGCCGGGCGCAGGTGGCTAGCGCCATCAGCCTGGAGGGCAAACTGTACGACTGTCGGATCAAGGCTTGTGAAGCGGGATATCTGGTGCTGTTTAAGCTTCATCATGTGATCTGTGATCAATGGTCTTTGCAGGTATTGGTGAATGACTTCCTCGCGTCTTTAGAATCCATGCTGGAACACAAAGATGCGACCTCAGAGCCGCTTGATTATACCTCGGTCAGTGAACAAAGCACCGATGATGAGCCCCTGTACCAGCCTGATCACGCCCTGGACTTTAGCGATACCGGACTGCAACAGACACAAAATAAGTTCAGCGGATTAGGTGAGTTCGACACCCTCAACGATGAGTACACGCGACTGGCAGAGTTGGCCAGCGAATATGGGGTAAGCCGATTCTCCGTGCTACTGGCATGCTGGTTTCTGGCCTTATATCGCCACAGCGGTCAGACAGATCTGACTATCAGTATTCCGGTAGCCAGGCGCAGCCGTAAAAACCGCTACCATCTGGGCCATTTTGTCGACCTGCAACCTGTCAGTATCACCGCCATCGACAGCCTCAGTATTCAGGAGTTGCTGAGAAAGCTGGAGCAACAGACCATGACCGCATTGCGCTCACCGGCGGCCGATCCGCAAGGGCACAAACATAATGTGATCTGTAACTACCTGCCACAGCTCAAGATCCGTGGCTTCCGCCCGGGTCTCATGGGATTGCTATCGGGCGTACAATCCACCCCGTTAAGCCTCGCAAACGGCCAGGCGCAATGTCACGGGCTGTGTTTGAGTGACGCGCAAGACAGTGCGATTGCTCAGGTTGATTTGGAACTGACTTTGTTTGAAGTGAATGATGCACTGCACACTAAGCTGATTGGCCGGGCGAATTACTTCGATCAGCAGGAGCTGGCCCATCTGGCCGAATTGTTTAGCTGCGCCCTGACAACACTGACCCCAACCCAGCCGCAAACCATTGCGAACCTTCTAACATCTGACAGGGGATTTGTCTCTTTACCCGAACAGCCACACACGCATATTTTGCAACACCTCCACCAGCTGACACAGCAGCAAGGGACGTTGTGCGCAGCTGAAGATGAGCACACTGCACTGAGCTACGCTGAACTGATGCAGGCACTGGAACGGCGCGCCGCCCAACTCAGCGAACAAGGGGTTTGCAAGGGCATGCGGGTTGCCGTCTGTCTCGATAAATCTCTCGACAGCCTGGTCACGATTTTAGCCCTGTGGCGCCTGGAGGCCGTGTCTTTACATTGCGACATCGCCTGGCCGAAAGAACGACTGCTGGCATGCCTGGATCAGCCTGGGTTGACCTTGTTGCTACTCAGTCAGGAAACCAATGTAGATGTACCTTGTCGCACTTTGCTGCCCGCACAACTGAGCGCACCGCAACAAGCGCTGACCACATCAATAGAGGAACTCGATGCCACAGCTGCTGCCTATGTGATCTTCACTTCGGGCACCTCAGGTAAACCCAAAGGCGTACTGGTCAGCCATGCAGGACTGATGCCGCTGGCCCGCGCCCAGCAAACGTTATTCAACGTCTCCCCTGACGACAGGGTGTTACAGTTTGCTTCTTTGTCCTTTGATGCCGCTATTTCGGAAATCGTGGTAACGCTTGCTGCCGGTGCGACCCTGGTCATGGCTAAACAAGCCGACACCTTCTCTCATCAGACGCTGTTAGGACTACTCAACGATCTGGCTATCACTTCAGTGACTTTGCCGCCGAGCCTGATCCAGCTGTTACAGCCCTGCCAGGTTCCACAACTGAAAACCTTGGTCAGTGCAGGTGAAGCCTGTCCGAAAAAACTGCTCCAACTGTGGCCTCAGCATCTGAGATTTGTTAACGCCTACGGCCCGACTGAATGTACCGTATGCGTGTCGGCCAAAGTCATCACCTCGGCGCAGCTGGCAAAGCCCGAAGCGTTACACAGCAATAATATTGGTAAGCCCATCGCGGGGATGCAGGTGCAGATCCTCACGCCTTTGGGCAGACAAGTACCCGACATGTGCTGGGGCGAGCTGTGTGTCAGCGCAGCGGGCCTGGCACTGGGGTATATTGGCCAGCCCGAAGCCACAGCCAACGCTTTTATGGAACATCCGGATGAGCCCACCCTGCGCTACTACAGAACGGGTGACAAAGCTCGCTTGCTGCCCAACGGTGAGCTGGAAATTGCCGGTCGTATTGATCAGCAGGTTAAAGTACGCGGTTTTCGCATTGAGCCCGAGGAAATCGCCCAGCATCTCACGCTCCATCCTCAGGTCAGGCAGTCGTGTATTCTGGCGCTGCAACAGTCCGGGAAAACTTACCTGCATGCCTGTTATGTGGCCGAGCCCGATTGCGAAATAAGCGCACAAACACTGCAATCTTATCTGGCTGAGCGACTCCCCTATTACATGGTGCCAACCCGCTGGAGCGAGCGAGAAGTATTACCACTCAATGTCAGCGGCAAAATTGATAAGCAACGCCTGAGCGAATCCGTACAGGCTGAGGTGTCTCAGCCAATGATTACCGACAGAGCAGGAAGCGAGCAAGAGCACACCATACAGGCAATCTGGCAGGCGCTGCTGGGTCACCCCGTCGCACTTGATGCCAATCTGTTTGAACTCGGAGTTGACTCGCTGCAACTAAGCCAGGCGCATCGTCAGGCTTGTCAGGCACTCAATAGTGTGGCCGGCATTAAAGACTTTTATCAGGCCACCAGCATAGCTCAGCAAACCACGCTGCTACTGGCGCAACCCGGCCAGGGGGAAACCAGCAGCTGGTCCGCGCCCACCACTGACACTCAGCGCTTTGCCCGGCCGTCACTCAGTGCCGAGCGCTTATGGTTTGTCGAGCAACACGAGGGCGCACACGCCCGCTATAATATTCCAATTGCATTGCGCATTCAGGGCGCACTGGACAGCGAGAAACTCACCGCCTGTCTGAACCAGGTTGCGGCTCGTCATGAGATCTTGCATACCGCTTTTCGTATAGAAGAAGGTGAGCTAACCACCCATCTGGTTACTCCACCAAAACTGCAAGTCGAGCATTTGTGCGTAACTGAGTACGATGATGAAACCCAAAGACTGAAAGCTGCTGCTGATGTGTATCAGTCGCAATTACTGACGACCTGCTTCGATCTGTCTCAGCCACCACTATTACGCTGTGCGCTTATTGAGTTGGGCAACGAGGATCATGTGCTGGCGCTGGTGTTTCACCATATCGTTGCAGATGCCAGCTCTGGCGCCTTATTTTTACGCGAACTCACCGAGCTGTGGCAGCAACCCGATCTGCAAACAACCCACTGGCCGCAGGCAGGTCGTTACAGCGACTATGCCAGAATGCAGCACGCATGGCTGCAAAGTCCGGCCTGTGCAAGACAGCAAACCTTCTGGCACGACTACTTAAATGAAGCACAAGCACTGGCATTCCCTGTCGCTGGGGTGGTGGATGCAGGTGATAGGGCTGGCACAGTGCGCCGCGAAATCCCGACCTCGCTGAGCACAGCCATGAAACAACTGGCAGTGCGCTTACAAGTGTCTGAAAACATGCTGTATCTGGCCAGTTTTCAGGTTCTTTTATGGCATTACAGCCGCCAGTCACGGTTTGTCATTGGCCTGCCTGCGTCGGAGCGCAAAGAAGCACAACAATATACGCTTGGTTTTTTCATTAATACCTTGCCGCTGCTGGCCGAAGTTGACCCGCAGCAAAGCTTCACTGCGCTGGCCGGGCAGGTAAAAGAGCACTGTCTGAGTGTACTGGAGCACGCCGAACTGCCCTATCATCATATCCTGCAAAGCAGCGAAGGCGCAGCGACCGGCGCTAAACGCGACCTGGTGCAGGTATTGTTTTCCTGGGTGCAGGCTCAGCCTGACATTCAGTTGCCCGGACTCGATATGGCACCGTTTGCCGTGGATGCACAGCAAGCAAAATTCCCGCTGACTATGAATGTACTGGCCAGCAATGACCGGATTGAACTGTGCTTTGAGTACGCACTTAAAGCGATGGACTCAGTCTATGCCGACGACTTTATCGATAACTGGCTCACTCTGTGCGAAGATCTGGTGAAGGACAGCAGCAAGCGCGTAGGCAAACTAAACTGCGTATCTGAGCAAAAGCGCACCGAGATCCTGTGCGAGCGCAATAACACTGAAGTGGCGCTGCCAAAGACCAGGAATATTTATAGTTACTTTCGTGAGCAGGTGCAGCTTCACGGTGAGCGCACCGCCCTAAGCTGCGACAAGCAAAGCCTGGATTATGACTCACTACAGCAGCAAGCAGAGCAGGTAGCACAGCAGTTGCACCAGCAAGGCATAGTCGCAGGCGATAAAGTCGCGCTGTGTTATCAGCAGGGCAGCGAGGGACTTATCGCTATTTTGGCCACAGTACGCTTAGGTGCGGTGTATGTACCCGTTTCTGTGGATTATCCTCTGTCACGTATCAAACACCTGTTAAAAGCCAGTGACGCAAAAGTGTTACTGAGTGATGTAAAGGAGGTACTGGATGCTGAACTTGCCTGTCCGTGTCTGAATTTGAATGAGACCCCAGCACCTGAAGACGTTACTTTGCCAGAGTGTGAGCGCACCTTAGCGGATCCGCTGTGTATTTTGTTTACCTCAGGGTCAACCGGTTTGCCAAAGGCAGTGCCTGTCTCTCATGGCGCCATACTGCGTACGGTTTGTAACAATAGCTATACCGAACTGAGCTGTCAGTCGGTGATCTCACAAATAGCGAATATCTCCTTTGATGCCGCCCTGTTTGAACTCTGGGGTGCCTGGCTACACGGTGGTGAACTGACCGTGGTGCCACGCGAAGCGGCAATGGCGCCGGATGCGCTGCGCCAGTACATCAGTGCACGCGGGATCAGCCATATGTTCCTGACGACGGCCTTGTTCCATGAGTTGGCACGTCAATGCCCAGAGGTATTTGAGGGTCTGCAAACCCTGTTAACCGGAGGCCAGGCTGGTGACCTCAAACTGATGCACGCGGTGCTGGATGCCTGTCATCAACCACTACAGATTGTGAATGGCTACGGACCCACGGAATCAACCTTCTATGTCAGCAGCTATTGCCCGGCCAATCATGGCGACTTTACGGCAACCCGTTATCACACCGCCCATGCCCCCCTGGGTAAGGCGCTGAATAATACGCGTTTGTACGTACTGGATGAGCAATTACAGGTCGTGGCTGACGGCAGCTGGGGCCAGCTGTATATTGCCGGTATGGGACTAACCTCAGGGTATCTAGACAGTGCGCAACTCAATGCCGAGAAGTTTACTGAACTGACGCTGCCAGTGGTCGGCACTGAACGTCTGTACGCCAGTGGCGACCGGGTGCGTTATCTGCCAGACGGTAATCTGGAATTTGGCGGCAGGCTGGACAATCAGCTCAAAATCCGTGGATTCCGGGTCGAGCCGGCAGAAGTTGAGGCCTGTTTGCGTAATTGCCCGAACGTAGCCAATGCTGCGGTACGCGCGTTTAATGACCGTCAGGGCGAATTGTATCTGGCGGCTTATCTGGTCGCCGAACCCAACACTGACATCAACCTGTCACAGGTCACCGCAGAGCTGGCAGGTGAACTCCCGGCCTATGCGCAGCCCGGGGTATATGAATGCCTTTCAGAGCTGCCGTTGACTGCCAATGGTAAGCTCGACTATCGGGCGCTGACAGAGCCGCAAGTAAAGGCAAGCGGCGATTCTGTTCTGCTTGACGAACGTCCGTTTGATGACTGGGAAAACATCGTGGTCTCTCATTGGCAGCAGCTATTGGGCGTGCCACAGGCCGACCGCAATAGCGACTTCTTTGCACTCGGCGGTCAGTCCATCCTGGCTATGCGTTTATTGCATCAAATTAATCAGGCACTCGAACTTTCGGTCCCGGTTGCAACCTTGTTTGCCAACCCTAAACTGGGTGACTTTTTAACCGCCATTGCCTCAGAGGAAGCACAGCAAAGCAGCCAGGCGCTGTCAGTCCATTTTGATAGCCAAGACTGCTATCCTCTCAGTTATGCGCAGGAAAGATTATGGGTTATCAACCAACTGCAAAGCCAGGATCCGGGCTATAACATCCCCTTTGCTTTAGAAATCCACGGCAGCTTCGATAAAACCGCCTTCAGCGCCGCATTGAGCGATTTGGTCGTGCGTCACTGTAGCCTGCGTACTGTGTTTAAACGTCTGGCAGGTCGGCCAGTGCAGCACGTGTTAAGCCCCTTTACAGTCGCCATTGAAGAGCAGGATTGCCGAACACACAGTGACGATGAGCTCACCCTGACACTGCGTCACCTGGCACGGACACCGTTTGATCTGAGCCAGCTTCCGCTGTTTCGGGTTACCCTGCTAAATTGCGCCGAAGAACGTCAGATACTGTTATTTAACTTTCACCATATTATTGCTGACGGCTGGTCGGTACGGATACTACAACAGGAACTGGCTGAGCTATATGAAAGCCATTGTCGGGCGACCCAGGTAACGTTAGCCACTTTACCTTTGCAGGTGAAAGATCTTGCCTACTGGGAGCGCCATGACAGCAACCAAAGCGCGGTGAATGACGCCGTTTCATACTGGCAAACTTTAATCGGCAGCGAGCCAAAGCACTCTGTATTACCCTACGACTATGAAGAGAGCGGCGAGAATCTCAATCAGGGAGAAATCTTCCGACTGAGCTTAGATAGCAAGCTCAGTGAGGCAATCAACACCTGCTGTAAACAATACAGCACCACGCCTTATCAGTTCGGCCTGGCTGCTATGGCCTTGTTACTGGGGCGCTACAACAACAGTGACAAAGTCATTATTGGTACACCGTTCGCAAACCGTCAGGTACCACAAAGCCAGTCGCAGATAGGTTTTTTTGTCAACATGTTGCCCTTCGTAATCGACCTGGATGAGGCAGACAACACCGCGCAACTGCTGGCACAGATCAGTCAGCGCTTTACATCTGCCATACAATACCAGCACGCCCCCTTTGACCGTATTGTCGATGCACTGGGCGTTGAACGTGTCGAGGGCGAAACCCCCTTAGTACGAGTGGTATTCGACAGCCAGATGCATGGCATTGAAGCCAATACCGAGCAACAGGGCAGCGTGTTCCGAGCATTACCGCTGGACATGCATAGCGCTAAATTTGACGCCACCTTTACCCTGGTTGAAGATGAGCAGGGACTGGGGCTGGCCATTGAATACAACACACAACGCTTTGAACGCGGCACCATAGCGCGCTTTGGCGCCAATCTGCAGAGCGTCATGACTCAGCTGTTGGAGCATAGCGCACTGGCCGAGGTATCTGTGGTGGCGCCTCAGGAGCAGGCGCAGATTGCCCGCTTCAGCGCGGCGCAAACCCGTTACCCGGTGACCGACTTGGCGACGGCTTTTGAACAGACAGCGGCGCGTTTTGGTGACCGCATTGCCGTCAATTATGAGGGCGAAGCATTGAGCTATCGCGAACTCAATCTGCGTGCTGAGCAAGTGTCTGCGTCTTTACTGGCATTGAATATTTCTGCCGGAGACTTTGTTGCCATTAACGTCGAGCGCTCACTGGATTTAATCGCCTCCATCATCGCGGTGCTTAAATTAGGTGCGGCCTATATCCCGCTCGATACCCATGTACCACAAGACAGGATCGCCACCATACTGGAGGACGTCAGTGTTGCCGCCTTTATTGTTGATCAGACACCCAGCGAGATAGTCGCCGCCAGTGGCGCGCCCTGGCTGGCACTGAGTGAGCTGCAAAACGGTGAAGCCGCTGACTATGATCGGGCAGAGATACTGGCGCGGCGTGACTCCGAACTACCCTGTTATGTGATCTTTACTTCTGGCTCAACCGGGCGCCCCAAAGGCGTGATGGTCAATCATAGGAACGTGGTGCGCCTGCTCAAGTCCAATGAACAAAATTATCACTTCAGCGAGCAGGATGTGTTCAGCCTGTTCCACTCCTACGGATTTGATGTATCGGTTTGGGAAATGTGGGGAGCGCTGTTATATGGTGGCCGCATTGCCCTGGTGCCACAATGGGTGTGTCGTGCACCAGAGCAGTTTGACCGCTTTATTCACGATCAGCAGGTCACTATATTAAGCCAGACACCCACGGCGTTTCTGGCGCTGATGCGCGCACATCTGAGTCATAATCAGTTCCGGTATGACGCACTGCGCTATGTGATTTTTGCCGGTGAAAAGCTGGATATCATGCAGCTACAACCGTGGTTTGAGCGTTACCCCGAGCGACAGCACCGCCTGATCAATATGTATGGCATCACAGAAACCACAGTTCATAACACCTATCGGGAGATCACAGCCGCAGACTTAACCTCAGGCGTGGGTAATGTGATCGGTCGTCAATTCGATGACCTGTCTATCTGGGTACTGAACGAACAAGGCGAACCGCAACCGCTGGGGGTATACGGTGAAATGTTTGTTGGTGGTGACGGCGTTACGCTGGGCTATTTACACCGGCCAGAGCTTAACGCGGAGCGTTTTGTGACGAAACAGCTGGATGGGCGCGAACAACGCCTTTACCGCAGTGGCGACGTTGCCAAATGGCACCCCAGTGGCGAGCTGGTCTATCGCGGACGTAAAGACAATCAGGTGAAGATCCGGGGTTTTCGTATCGAGCTGGGTGAGATTGAGGCGGCGTTTTCCGCTTTGCCACAGGTCGAAGCCTGTGAAGCTATGGTGTGGCAACGAGATGCAGGCGACCCCTGCATTGTTGCCTGCCTGAAAATGGCAGCTACCGCCGATGCCAATATCGACGAAGCGGCTTTCAAGGCTAAGGTTCAGGGCCGTTTACCTGCTTATATGATCCCAGCGTATTTGCATGCGGTGAATGACTTTCCGCTCACCAGTAACGGCAAAGCCGACAAAAAAGCCCTGCTACAACAGTTGCAAGACAAACTGGCGCGTCCAGCACCGAATGCCATGACGACACACCATAGCAAAGCAGTACCTGATGCCCTCAGTCCGCTGCGCACTATCTGGGCCAGAGTGCTAAAGCGCAACGACTTCAGTGACACAGACAACTTCTTCACACTCGGTGGTGATTCGATCTCGGCGCTGGAAGTGGTTGCCGCAGCTGCCAAACAGGGCATTAAACTCACTGCCAAACAATTTATGAGCAACCCAACGCTGGCGGCTCTGGCGCCATTAAGCGATCAGCTTGTCACCAGCCACAACCACGCGGTACAAAATTACGGACAGGTGCCGCTGACGCCAATCCAGCAATGGTTTTTTGCCCAGCAATTTACCACCCCGGCAGGCTGGGACCAAAGTGCCATCTTTGCGCTGGATTTGAGTATCGGGCAAAGCGAGTTGAATGCCGCGGTGGCCAGACTGGCTGAGGTTTACGACCTGTTCCATACCCGCTTTAATGAGCAACAGGGTCAGCAAATGCAGTGGCTGTATGACAAGCAGCAAAACCACGCGCCGCTCTATCAGGTAATTGATGCTGAGCTACACTGGCAGGATGAAGAAACCCGGACTCAGGTATTGCATGAATTTGCTAATCAGGTGCACCAAATGGTCAACCCCTGGCAAGGTTGTAACCTGGTCTTTGCCCGCATCTGCGCAACGCACAATGAACAACCGCAACAATACCTGCTGGTGGCGTGCCACCACTTATTAATTGACGGTGTTTCCTGGCGTCTGCTGATGAAAGATCTGGCAGATGCACTGGCAAACCCAGACACCAAACTAACCGCTCCACAATCCGGTTACCGGCAGTGGGCTGAGCACCTGGTTGAGCAGGCTCAAAAACCGGAAGTCGTCAGTGAGATCACCGCCTACTGGTTGTCACCCAAATGGCACATCAGCGGGGTCGATGACGCCTTGCAAAGCAACTATGAAGAGAACCTGTATGGTGATGCCACCACCGTGAAACACACCCTGAGCTGCGCGGCAACTCAGGCATTGCATAATGCATGTCAGCGCATGCGGTGTACACTGGAGGAATACCTGATTGCCCGGCTGTATCAGTCACTGACCGGATTGTTGGACACAGACGCGCTGGTTCTGGACTTAGAAAGCCATGGCCGCCACAGTTATGACGAACAGCTGGATGTTTCGGCCACAGCAGGTTGGTTTACCAGCATTTATCCGGTTCTGCTTCAGGGTAAAGCACAGCAAACGGATCTGGTAGGCTGTATCAAAGAACAGCTACGCGCCGTGCCTGAGCAGGGGTTAAGCTACAATCTGGCGCGCTACTTAAGTTTTGATTCGGCCCTGCGCGAGCAATTAAGTACACTGCCAAAAGCCTGGCTAAGCTTTAATTTCCTCGGTGATTTTAGCGCCGAGGATACGCCAGACGCGCTGCTGAGCGCACCGTTACATCACCTGCCGCTGGGTGACAACGCGGCACCGGAAAATAACCGTCCTTATTTACTGGAAGTGATTTTCTGGCTTGATCAGGGACAGCTACACAGCCGCTTAATCGTTAACCCGGATTTGCTGGCGGGTCCTTTGAATTCACTGGCAAATACTCTGTGGCAGACATTAGAAACACCGCAAAGCAGCGATGACGCGCACCTGTGGCCGAGCGACTTCTCAGCCAACCGACTTAACCAGGAAGCCATGGGTGAACTGACACAGGCCCTGACCGAGCAGCAACTGACACTGAATAACGTCGACGATGTTTATCCGCTGACGCCGGTGCAGCAAGGTATTGCGTTTGATACTCTGGCTGATCCGGGCAAGGGCGTGTACATTTGCCAGCTTTACTGGACCTTTACCGAGACGCTGGATGAGGAAGCCTTTGTTGGTGCGTGGCAAACTCTGATAGACCACAACCCGATTTTGCGTACCAGTTTCCACTTTTTATCTTCAGGCGAGCACGCTCAGGTGGTCCATACGCAAATGGCCCCACCGCTAGAGCACCTCGATCTCACCGGCTCAGTGCAACAGGCTGAACAAATAGATCAGGCACTCACGAACAGCCGCTACCAGGAATTCAACCTGGCACAGCCAGGGCAATTTCGCCTGCAACTTATCCGCCTAAGCGAGCAACGCACCCTGTTTTGCTGGACCTATCACCATATCATCCTCGATGGCTGGTCTCAGGCCAATCTGTTGCAACAGCTGTCTGCGGCATTAAAGCCGGGCACCCAAATGCGCTCCCTGACGCCTTATCGCGAGTATGTTGATTTGGTTGCCGGACGAGATCAACAGGCTCAGCAGCAGTTCTGGCAAGCCTATTTAGCAGCCTTGCCTGAGCAGCGTAAATTATTGCTGGCGCCACCTACACCAGATGAAACGCAGAGTTTCGCTATGCTGAGCGAGACGCTGAGCGATGAGCAGTTTACCAGGCTGCGTGAGCATGCAGAGCAACAAGGCACCACATTAAACAACCTGGTACAGGCTGCCTGGGCACTGACTCTCAGCGCAGTATGTCATAGCAATCAGGTGGTCTTTGGGGTAACGGTTTCTGGCCGCCCCACCGACATGACCGGCGTGTTGGATATGACAGGCCTGTTTATCAATACCCTGCCTATGATAGTGGACTGTCAGCCTAAACAAACGGGTAGCGAACTGGTTCAGCAGATCAGCGACTGTCAAAGCGCCCTGATGAGCTGGCAATTCAGCTCTGCTCAGGAGATCAAGAAATGGGCACAGATTGACGCCGAAGACGACCTGTACGAGAGCATACTGGTGTTTGAAAACTACCCGGTTGACGAAGACATGATGCGCGGTGACGGTCTGGCTATCTGTGATTTACACGCGAGAGAAAATACCGCCTTTGGCCTGACCCTGAGCGTTTGCCCGGGCGACACGTTCAGCCTTAACCTGGGCTATAAAACAGCCAGGTACAACCGTGCAGGGATCCAGACATTGCTCGACAGCCTGTGCGCCAACCTGAACCGACTGGTTGAAGACGCACACCAGCCGCTGCAACTGTCTGAAACGGCATTGGTCTGCGCTGCCCCCATGCACGCTGCACAAAACGCCACCTTGCTGGATGAGTTCAGCCAGCAGGTTGCGCTCAGAGCACAGGCAACGGCCCTGACCGATGGTACACAGAATGTCAGCTTTACTGAACTGGAAGCCAGTGCAAAAGCGCTGGCACACGGCCTGATTGCGCAGGGTTGTTGTCCAGGCGATGCCGTAGTTCTGGCGCTACCTCGTTCGGTGGACTTAATGCGCGCACTGCTGGCCATCTGGTATGCCGGTGGTGTCTATGTGCCTGTAGACCCGAGTTTTCCGGCGGAACGTATCGAGTACATCGCCAATAAGGTCAAGGCTAAAATCCTGATCTGTGAAGAGTCCTTACTGGACAGCTGCCAGGCACTCAGCGTGCCACAGTGCTACATCGACACGCCTGCGGCCCTTGCCAGCACAATTCACCCGGCGTGCGAGTTACCCGGGCCCAGTGCGTTGGCCTATATACTCTTTACTTCGGGGTCAACGGGTCAGCCTAAAGGGGTTGAGATCACCCACAGGGCCCTGGCTGAGCATATTCGCTGGCATGTCAGTGAATTTGACTTGCAGCCTCAGGATAGCTGTTTGTTGATCACACCTGTGGTGTTCGACGCCTCAATCAATGCCTTGTTGCCCTTTATGGCCTGTGGCAGCAGTTTGTATCTGGCCCCGGCCGACGTGCACAATGAACCGGACCGACTCATAGCCCTGCTCAGAGATAACCATATCAGTCAGTTGCACCTGGTCCCCAGTATGCTGGACATTTTGTTGCAACAGCCCGAGTTTGCCACCCTGGATAGCCTGAGATATGTCAAAGCCGGCGGTGAAGCCCTCAAGGCGTCAACCGTCACGGCATTTTATCAGGCTCTGCCCGGCAGCGAGCTAATTAACCTGTATGGCCCGACCGAATGTTGTGTCGACAGTCTGTTCTGGCGTGCGCCGCGAACCTTTGGCCCTGAACAAGCAGTCAAAATAGGCAACCCGGCCGGACCAATCGCCGCCGTGGTGGTCGATCACAACCTCAATCCGGTTCCCGATGGCGTCACTGGCGAACTGCTGCTCAGCGGGCTCAAACTAGCACAGGGCTACTGCAACGACAGCGAGTTAACCCGCCGCGCCTTTGTTACCCTGAACGGCCAGCGCTACTATCGCAGTGGTGATTTGGTCTGGCGGGATCAACAGGGTGAATACCTTTATGCAGGACGCCGCGACCATCAGGTGAAGCTGAACGGGGTGCGTCTGGAGCCTGAAGAGATTGAAAACCAGCTGGCAACACTGGCTGGCGTAAAAGAGCTGTGTGTAGCAGTCAAACCACTGGCCACACAAAACAACAAACCCGTACTGGTCGCCTACTGGGTGGCGCGCGAAGACACAGATGATGATCTGCAAAGCGCACTCAGAGCCCATGCAGAGGCCCATTTACCGCAAACCCACAGACCTGGCGTATATCAGCAGCTCACGGCGCTGCCGCGTCTGCCAAGTCTTAAGGTAGACCGTAAGAAGCTGCCCGAGCTCAACCTGATAAAAACAGGTGAAGCACAGCGCGTCGCACCGCAAAGTGAGGCAGAACACGCACTGGTAGTGGCATTGGCCGAGTTACTGAGCCTGGAAACAACGCAAATTTCGCTTACCGATAACTACTTCTCTTTGGGTGGCGATTCACTGATTGCCATTCAGCTCGGTGCCCGTCTGAAACGCGACGGCTGGCGCCTGCAAGTTAAGGATCTGTTGGCGCAGCAAACCCTGAGCCAGGTGGCAGCCTGCTGCACGGCACTCATCGGCTGTGAACAGGCGCCGGTTGAAGCCCGCCTGTCTGGCCCGCTGGTGCCTATTCAGGCACGTTTCTTCGAGCAAGGATTTGCCGAGCAACACCACTGGAATCAGGCTTTTGCCTTCACTTTGTTACAGCCTCAGTCGCCAGACTTTATTGCTGAGGTAGTTACCCAGCTGGACAAGCACCATGAGATCTTCCGCCTGCGCTTTGATCGTCAGGAAGGACGATGGCAACAAAGGATAGACCAGACAAGCACAGGTCTGGTGCTTGAGTATCATGATTTAAGCCAGCATGACGACAGCCTGATGGCAGAGCAGCTCCAGCTCATTGCCGGAGATGCTCAGGCCAGCCTGGATCTGCAACTGGGGCCGAACAGCAAAGTCTTATTATTCGATTGTGGCCAGCACCGACCTCAAAAGCTGGTGTTTATAATGCACCATCTGGCGATCGATATGATGGGCTGGCGCGCCATTTTTGAGGACCTGTATCAGCTGATTGAAAGTGCCGAGCCACAAGCCGAGACATTGCTGCCCACGACCTTGTCGTACATTGAGTGGGGTCATCACCTGGCAGAACATGCCGGTGTGTACCGAGATGAGCTGAATTACTGGCGCAGCCTGCCCTTCGACAAAGTGCCGGCCCTGCCTCAGGATTTTGCTGTGCAGGACAACACCGAAGCGTGTGCCGAAGTGGTCTCAGTTGCGCTGGATGAAACCCGCACCGACACGTTATTGCGGACCATTCCACAGGCGTTTTCAACCCAGATCAATGCACTGTTACTGACTGCTTTGCATCGGGTAATGGCCCAGTGGCATGGCGCCGATCACCTTGCCGTGAACCTTGAAGGCCACGGACGGGATGAACTGCCCGGCGTGGACAGTGTCGACATCAGCCGCACTCTGGGTTGGTTTACTAAAATCTACCCAGTGGTATTGCAGCTTGACCAGCATGCGGATCTGGTGAGCGCCCTGCAAAGCATTCAGTCGCAGCTGGATGCAGTGCCGAACAAAGGGATGGGCTACGGGGTACTGAAATACGCCAGTGATCAGGCTGAGGAGCTGCAACACTTGCCTAAGCCGCAGATAGAGTTTAACTATCTTGGTCAGTTTGTCAGTCAGGGCAATGCATCGCCCAAGATGGTGATAAGCGATGACGCCATCGGACCGCTACACAGCCCGAAAGCCCATCGCTCTGCCTTGCTGGGGATCGACTGTTTTGTGAATCAGGGACAGATCAGCTTCCACTGGTCTTTCAGCAATGCCATTCACCGTCGGGAGACCATTGAAGGGCTGGCACACGCTTATGTTAAAGTACTGCATGAGCTATGTCAGTTGGCAGAAGCTGAACTGACATAAACCCTGCATCAGCAATACGCGAGATAAAAAACAGGGCGCCCGTGAAGTAGCGCCCTGTTTTTGTTTATGCCGACAGAAACCGAAAATAACTTGACCACCACAAACACAGCTTCTGGCATAATGCGCCTGTATTACATTTATAATCATATTGTTACTTTTACTTAGACATTAAAAAACCCCGCGATTGCGAGGTTTGTTTAGTTCCAGAATGTGTAATCAAATTCTAAACCGGTTTCTCAGGCCAAGGCCTATCAAAAATATAAAGATAAAAGACATAAATGCATGGATATAGCTATAGAGGTCATAGCGCATTGGAGGGCTATCCCCGTATAGTTTCGCAACCGCTCTTTCTCTTGCTCTTTTAGATATAGAAACAAATGGTGTAACTGTAGCGATTGATACAGTTAGAGCTGCCTCAACGTATTCATTGTTTTTCTCTATATGGCTAATATTAAACAAAGTGAACAAAACTATTGAGAATAGCAAGAGCATAAATGGTCGAGATATACTCTGGCCATAGTTACTAGAAAACGAATAAAGCATATCCAGCAAAGACTGTCTAAAGCTGAGCTGACCCCACCTCTTAGCTCTATTTTCATACGCGTTATACAGCAACGCCCTTCTATAGTCCTTGCTTGACTCAGCGAGTTCTTTCAGGCGGCATAAACGTTCGGAGTCATCTGTATCATTAGCTCTTTCAATTCCATAAACCTTAAAACCCTTGATTCTGATAGGCTCACGCCTCAGAGTTACTGACAAATTATTGAAGCCTACATGATGGGTCATCTTTGTTTTTCTTAAGTCAGGAACAGATGGGAATATACCGGATAATGTAAGTCCCTTGAAAAATTCGGCGCCTTCAAAAGATAGTATGTGAGCTGATTCCGGTTGCCTCGGTGATTCAAGATCAAAATCAAACGTCGATTCAAATGTCGCATTTTTAAAACTTGTAAATCCACCTATTTCATGCACTGTAAAAGATGCCACCCCTTTGAATATTGCTTCTTCAAAACTACACCGACCAGCTGATAGCGTCTTCGCTGAAAAAATCAATGCTTTATGAAACACGACCCTGTCAAAAGTTGCAGAAAAGCAAAATTCGTTGCCCGAAAAATCAGTACTATCACAAAACTCCGAATAACTAAAACTTACGTGTCTAGTAAATCTAGCACAGGTAAAGGAAACCCCCTTATTGAAAATCACATAATCAAAATTCACACGTTCATTAAAAGTCAATAATTGCATTCCAACGAATTCGCTGAATTCCACTTTGAGAAAATTCGTACTACTTCTAAATGCTGCTCCAAAGAACTTCGTGAGCCCACGGAATTTAGCGTCAGTGAAACTTGTGAAACTTTCGAAGTTAGCGAACTCAAAGCGCACAATTGACCGAAACTCTGCTTCTATAAAGCTCGTATCACCATAAAACGTCGCCTCTCCAAAATCGGCTTCCTCAGAAAACACCGAATGCGCGAATTCAGCGTGTGCGAGAAACCTTGTCCCTCTAAAGCTTACCCGCCCTGGAAACCTGTACCCTCGAAAGTCTATACAACAATTATCTGCTGCATCTCCAAGTTTCTTTAGTACTAGTTCACAATTCGATGATAGGCGCTCTTTTAGGCTATCAGGGTGAAAATCCATTTTCTCAAAGTTAACCTCGGCCCCAGGGTTTTCTTCTGCCCAGTTATTCCACACATCTTTACCTTTCAACCATAAGAGGATTGCATCATCCCCTTCGAGCTTTGTAACTTCTTCAGATTGGCTTGCTTGTTCTTGTTGTAAATCCTTTTCCATAAGTACACCTCGCAATGTCTATGAAGTACACAATACCTTTATTGATATAGTATGGAATAAAAACTCCTGGCCTGAGAAATCGAATTCTCAATCTGTTTCTTAGACCAAAACCTATCAAAAGTATAAAGATAAATGATACACCTGCGTGAGCGTAGCTTTAGAGACCGTAATCTTCCGGAGGGTTGTCACCATATAGCTTTTTGATACCCGCTTCGCGCTCCGTTTTAGATATTGATATAAAAGGTGTCACGCTTGCAACAGATACTGTTAGCGCAATTTTAAATTCACTTTCGTCTTTATGGGTATTCTACTCAAGAACTGTTGCAGTTTATGGGGGAGTTACAATGTGAAATCAGGCCCCCTGAAACAAAAACCGCAGACAGATTGCCTGCGGTTGCTTTGAAGTGATGTGCTACCAGATCTTAACGCGTTCGCTTTGTGGGCGGTAAAGTTTATCACCTTCTTTCACAGCAAATGCCTCGTAGAAAGGCGTAAAGTTAGATAAAGGACCATTGGCCCGATACTGCGCCGGAGAGTGTACATCCGTGATCAAACGCTGACGCGCCGCCGCTTCACGCTTTTTGGTTCTCCAGCTTTGCGCAAAGCCAATAAAAAAGCGTTGCTCTGGCGTATAGCCGTCAATGATTTCTCTGTCCTTGCCCGATAGTGACAGCAAGTAAGCTTTGTACGCTACAGTCAGGCCACCTAAATCACCAATGTTCTCACCCAATGTCATGCGACCATTTACTGCGGCATCTGCAAACGGTTTATAGCTATCGTACTGTGCAACCAGTGCGTCGGTGCGCTGCTTAAACTGGTTCAGATCGGCATCCTGCCACCAATTACGTATATTACCATCACCATCAAACTGCGCGCCCTGATCATCAAACCCGTGTCCCAGTTCATGCCCTATCACTGCACCTATGGCGCCGTAATTCACAGCATCATCCACGCTCATATCAAAAAACGGCGGCTGCAATATCGCGGCAGGAAATACAATTTCATTCTTCAGCGGGTGATAGTAGGCATTCACTGTTTGCGGTGTCATTTCCCACTTTGTCTGATCAACAGGCTGGCCAACCTGACTCAGATGGAAGTCTGTCTCATGCCCTCTGGCGCGGATCACATTGCCAACCAGATCGTCAGCTTTGATCTCAAAATCGTAGGAACGCCAGTGATCGGGGTAACCTATTTTATAACTGACTTTGGTGAGCTTATCCTGCGCCGCAGCTTTGGTTTCGTCAGTCATCCAGTCCAGGTTATCGATACTCATTCGGTACGCTGCAATCAGGTTCTGTACCAGAGTCTCCATGCGGGCCTTTGCCGCAGGCGAAAAGTGTCTGGCCACATACAGCTTGCCGACTTCTTCGCCCAACATTGCATTGGTCATAACCACACCACGTTGCCACCTTGGCTGCTGCTCAGTCACGCCTCGCAATGCCTCGCTGTAAAAAGCAAACCGGGCATCGGCAAAGGGCGCACTCAGCAACTCTGCAAAACTGTTGACTGTATGAAACTTCAGATAGGTTTGCCAATCCGCCAGGGAGATTTGGTCGAATAATGTGCCCAATTCTTCGAAGTAGCTTGGCTGCATAACAATGATTTTATCTTGCGCCGGCAGGCCCAGCCCGGCAGATACGTTATCCCAGTTAAGTTTACCCAGTTTTACATCAAACTCAGCAGTGCCATGGGGGTTGTAGATCAGGCTGATTTCGCGGCTTTTGGTGCGGCTCCACATGATATCAGCCAGCTTAGTTTCAACCGCAAGCACAGCCCTGGCCTGCGCTTCGGGGTTTGGCTCACCAATCAGACGCAACATGGTCACCACCATGTTCTGATAGTCGGCCCTTAGCTGCACCGATTTATCATCATCTTTACTGTAATAGTCTTTGTCTGGCATACCTATGCCATCTTGCGCCGCATACAAGGCATTGAAACGTGCATCTTTGCCATCGGGTATCACAAATACGCCCAAAGGCGTTGTAATCTGATGCCTTTGCAGTTTACCCATCAGCGTACTCAGTTGATCGTACGTATCAATCGCAGCAATGTCTGCCAGCAGCGGTTGCAACGGTTTGTACCCAAGCTGTTCAAGCGCCTGTTCATTCATAAAGCTGGTGTACAAATCACCGATTTTCTGCTCGCTACTGCCTGCTTTACCCGACTGTTGCTGCGCTTCGTGGATCAGCGTTTTTACCGCCTCATCCGACTCAAACCGCAAACGGTCGAAACTCCCCCAGGATGCCTTATCCGCCGGAATATCTGTACTCGCCAGCCAGCTACCATTTACATACTGGAAAAAGTCATCCTGTGGCCTGACACTCGTATCAAAATGGCTTTGCTCAATACCCGATTTAAGCGCCTGCACCTTCTGCGAGGCTGCTACCTGAGTACCGCGTTCACCTTGTGATGAGCACCCGCTCAGAGCTGCCAATGCAGCTGCCAATGCAGCTGTCATAGCAATCACTAATGCTGTTTTTTTCATGCGTTTCCCTCTTATTATTGTGTGTTAGCGGGCAAAAATATCACCCAGCAGCGCAAAATACACAAGCCAAAGATGTTTCGGCATGTACACATTCACACTCTTCAATATCTTTTTTATTTAATATCAATAACTTGATAAAATCAGACAGAAAAAATGTTACAAAAAAGAAGGTGAAAGCGATCTGGCCTCCTTTGCTTAAACATAAAAAACCCCGCTGTTGCGAGGTTTGTTTGGTTCAAGAATGTGTAGTTCCAGAATATAAGTTAAATTCTGAATCGGTTTCTCAGGCCAAGGCCGATTAAGAATATGAAAATAAATGAGAGCAAAGCATGGAGGTAGCTATGCGTGGAACACAAGCCTGTTTATCCGCATACCATACTGTGGTTTTGCCCCGTGCGTACGGGGAACACATCCCAATTAAACATCAGGCAACTCCAAGTATCGGTTCAGCCCCGTGCTTACGGGGAACACGGTGGTCAGCTCGTCCGTTTTTTTCGCTTTTTCTTGCAGCGCTTTGAGTGCCGTGGTTGCCGTAGTGTACTGCTCGACAGTCGGTTCCTGGCCGTCGGCCACGGTCACACCGAGCAACGCGAGCAATTGCAATGCTTCATTCATGGGTTTGTCTCCTGGAGTGTTTTCGGTTTTGAGTGCCACCACGTTCTCCATGCCGTCAATGGCGGGGTCGTTCGTGAGGGCAAAATGTCTGAATCGTATGGGTCGGCCGTCTGGCCCGTAATCAAATACCGGGCTGATATAACGGTATTCATCACCGCGCAGTGCGGCGGACGCTCTGGGTGTCCATTTCACATTGAGCGCAAATACGCCCTGACCTGGCACATACTCAAACGCGCTGGGCAACACCCAGCCAGAGGCCGGAGCAGGCTGGCCGTTTTGCTCGGTAAAAATGGTCTGGTGCTCGTAGTCAAAATGCAGGTCGTTGGTGCGGTTATCTAGGTGATGTTTGAGCATCGTCCAGGCAATCTCATCCATTAACCAGGCACCGTGCTCGGTGTCACTGGGGCGACCATCTACTGAGGATCTAAAAAATCCGTCCGGCATCACCTGCACACGCGGGCTCACGCCCAGGTCGTTAATCTCAATGTCAGAGATTTTGCACACGGCCATGCCAATTGGCCCTGTAGGTTGAGAGGTCAAAACCGCCAATAATGCCCCATTAATAGGGCGGGTGCGCCCGGGTTGCTGTTGTACGCGGTTGTGTTGATTGAGCATTACTGACACCATTACGTGATTGATGGCGTCAGTATCTGATTTGGCTGGCGGAATGTATTTTAACCTGGGTTAAAAAAGGAGGTTTTCATGTTTTTTGGGTCAGGGTTCAAAAAAAAAGGAAAAGAGGATTCAACTGATGAAATCCAGTTGTTTCTTATGGAAGCTAAAGAGCACTTCATTTCAGAGGATTGTGGTAAGCATAAGCTACAGTTACTTAGCTTCGTATCGATTGCAGTTATTTTTTCACTCTTAAGCTGGCAAGGGATAGAGGTTCAATCTTTTCTAGGCATTAAATTGTCTGAGAATATTCCCGCTGTTTATTTGTCATTGTTAATGGTGCCTCCAATCGTCTATCAGATTTTTATGTATTATTTAAAGCTCAGTGAGTCATATGACAGCTGGTGCGAGAAATTTGGGCTTAAAGAAAAACCGGTTGAAGAGGTTACAACTATAGACTGTAGTGAGGCGAAACCCGATTCCAGGTTAGATAAGTTTAACTGCTCACTAGGTGGAAATAAGTTTGTTCCCGAGGGGGATTTTAAATCTCATTGTGAACAGTTGATAAATAAGAAATCTTACATACCGGGTACGAGCCAACTTTTGGATGACTCGATGAAAGATGGAATAGAAAAACTGAAAACAACTGTCCAGTCCCTAGAAACTAAGCTCAGTGGGGTATGCCTGGTAGATTTTGCAAGTGAGTCTAAAAGGCACGAGCGTTATTTGACTCGTTTAGAAGAAATGGTGTCTCTGGAGATGACCCCCAGGGCACGGGACTTCCGGCATGCTTGGGATGAGCTTAAAAGAGTAAGTCATACAGCACAGGACCTAAAAAATATGTACGACTCTTTTAAGGACATTAAACAGATTATGGAATTAGTTAAAGGGTGCGCAGAGCAAAACGTTGAAATTTTTGAAACACATAAAAATGACATAGAGAGTTGCAAACAACAAATAAATCAATTGAAAATTGAGCACTGCCAAATGTTAAACACAATGGGCCAAAAGCTGGAACAGTTATCAGTGAAGCGAAGTTTCACAAAAGTTATTTTGCCCTATTACATTTTTCCGATTTGTTATGCGTTACTCGTTTTGTTCTTTACTGGGTGGCAGGCTTGGGTTGAATTTGATAAGAGCCCTATTCACGCTGAAGTTACAAAATCTTGTCTCCTGGCATCACTTTAAAAAAACAGCTTAAAACGGGGTGAATACCCCGTTGACCATTCAAATAGTGGGGTTGTTGTCGAAAAGATTTACCCGTCGGATAACTCGCAATGTGAAAAAGTTGCGCACTGGGTTCACATCAATTTCGATTCGCAGCTCGCCAAAGTCTGCAAAGTGAGCGACAAGTTCAGACGGTTTAGCCCCGTCCGTACGGGAACACTAGTGACACTGTGTCACCCAGAACCAGTCACTCGGTTCAGCCCCGTGCGTACGGGGAACACTGCTTGGCCTCAGCTTGCTGAAAGTCATAGGCCGGTTCAGCCCCGTGCGTACGGGGAACACCGTATAACAACGTGGCTTTTCACACAAACCAGCGGTTCAGCCCCGTGCGTACGGGGAACACAGAGTTTCTTAAAAACTGGTTAGGATCATCAGCGGTTCAGCCCCGTGCGTACGGGGAACACTACGCTTCCGCGTATTAAAGCCACTCCATTATCGGTTCAGCCCCGTGCGTACGGGGAACACGCGGTATCATGAGCATTGCCCGACCCCGATAAAGGTTCAGCCCCGTGCGTACGGGGAACACAAAATACCCGACAGCGCATACCCGAGAGATATCGGTTCAGCCCCGTGCGTACGGGGAACACGATTACGGAAGCAACTCCAACGCCAGTGAGCAACGGTTCAGCCCCGTGCGTACGGGGAACACGCCCATCCCTAACACTGTGATATCAATGTCACCGGTTCAGCCCCGTGCGTACGGGGAACACTTTGTTTTTTAATTTTTGGTGCTCGGTGGCGGCGGTTCAGCCCCGTTCGTACGGGGAACACCTGGATTTTGACCAAATCCGTCAGGGCGCGGCCGGTTCAGCCCCGTGCGTACGGGGAACACGATGCGTATCGGCGCATAAAAACGAAAGAGTACGGTTCAGCCCCGTGCGTACGGGGAACACAGCCGAAGAATCGGCGGTTAAGGCCGGTATGACGGTTCAGCCCCGTGCGTACGGGGAACACACCGTCTCTTTGAATCAAAAGCGACGCATTCACGGTTCAGCCCCGTGCGTACGGGGAACACTGACGTCGAGCAGTTTCGCGTGCAGCATCAATAGGTTCAGCCCCGTGCGTACGGGGAACACATTAATAACCTGTCACCTGACCTGTCCAAACACGGTTCAGCCCCGTGCGTACGGGGAACACCGCCTGACCAGCAGCCTCAATAAAGTTCTGAGCGGTTCAGCCCCGTGCGTACGGGGAACACGTTGTTGCCAGAGAAGGCGAAGGGGTTAAATACGGTTCAGCCCCGTGCGTACGGGGAACACGTGATATCCACGGCTGCATCGTTCAGCCTCTCCGGTTCAGCCCCGTGCGTACGGGGAACACGTAATCTCATCATTGCCAGGTCCGATAAACTGCGGTTCAGCCCCGTGCGTACGGGGAACACTGGCTCCCCATCATGACGGGTGAGTCCAAAGCCGGTTCAGCCCCGTGCGTACGGGGAACACATCCAAAACGGCAACCCTGGCGTTGCTCTATCCGGTTCAGCCCCGTGCGTACGGGGAACACCCGGTTTAGAAAATGGCTGCATATCAGGCGTCCGGTTCAGCCCCGTGCGTAGGGGAACACAGTTGAGTTGTTTTTGTGCGCATTGCTGTTTCCGGTTCAGCCCCGTGCGTACGGGGAACACCTAAGGCCAGATTCGAACTGCTCTGACAGGCGCGGTTCAGCCCCGTGCGTACGGGGAACACTTTCGTTGTAGTGTGACCACGGGTCTTAATGACGGTTCAGCCCCGTGCGTACGGGGAACACCTCAAGCAGCGGAGTATACTTGGCAATAGCCTCGGTTCAGCCCCGTGCGTACGGGGAACACCGATCATTTGGCGTTTACGTTCAAACTAGCTGAGGTTCAGCCCCGTGCGTACGGGGAACACGCCATTCAATTTAATGGATGACAGTGCATCAGCGGTTCAGCCCCGTGCGTACGGGGAACACGGCCGACAATGTTCGCTCATCGCTACTCGCCCCGGTTCAGCCCCGTGCGTACGGGGAACACCGATGTGATAGCAGATTGCACACCTCTGAACCCGGTTCAGCCCCGTGCGTACGGGGAACACGGTAAAAGCTGGAGTGAATAAGCAGCCTACAAACGGTTCAGCCCCGTGCGTACGGGGAACACTAACCCAAAGTCATGCACCGCTTTCAAAACTCCGGTTCAGCCCCGTGCGTACGGGGAACACCGCTCAAACACATGAATAGTGTTGCCACCCCGCGGTTCAGCCCCGTGCGTACGGGGAACACGCCCGTCAAATTTAATCATGCGGCTCTCCCTGCGGTTCAGCCCCGTGCGTACGGGGAACACGAACTGTTTAATAACTGGGCCGACATCAGTTACGGTTCAGCCCCGTGCGTACGGGGAACACTCCCTGATCGCTTTTGGTCAGGTATCCGACGGCGGTTCAGCCCCGTGCGTACGGGGAACACCTGCAACTGAGTCCCTAAGAATGTTTGTAAGGCGGTTCAGCCCCGTGCGTACGGGGAACACACACCACCCTGGCCGATAGCTACAGCAAAATCCGGTTCAGCCCCGTGCGTACGGGGAACACATATTGAGCCCTCTTACCGTAATGGTAGAGGGCGGTTCAGCCCCGTGCGTACGGGGAACACTTTTGACGGAGAAAAAACGGAAACCGTTTCCACGGTTCAGCCCCGTGCGTACGGGGAACACATCGGCGCGGCATCCTAAAGCGCATCTGTGAGCGGTTCAGCCCCGTGCGTACGGGGAACACATCCATGATTGAGGCTGAGGGCATTCACACTGCGGTTCAGCCCCGTGCGTACGGGGAACACGTTTTATCAGGGCCATCATTACCGCATTGCGTCCGGTTCAGCCCCGTGCGTACGGGGAACACTTCAACACCTTGCCCACTTCTTTTACTGCAAACGGTTCAGCCCCGTGCGTACGGGGAACACGGCCGCGCGGACCCGGTACGGCAGACATTTACCGGTTCAGCCCCGTGCGTACGGGGAACACTCGTTAATTTCCTTTGCGGTGACGCCAAGTGACGGTTCAGCCCCGTGCGTACGGGGAACACGCCTGCTATCACCAGCACAATTCGCCATTTCGCGGTTCAGCCCCGTGCGTACGGGGAACACGTAAGCGCGCGACGAACCGCGCCCGCCGTACCCGGTTCAGCCCCGTGCGTACGGGGAACACGTATTTTTGGACGTTAAGGATAACTCCCCACTCGGTTCAGCCCCGTGCGTACGGGGAACACGGTAAAGCCGCCATGTTTGAGTAGGGTCTCAAGCGGTTCAGCCCCGTGCGTACGGGGAACACTGTTGCACCTCAATAGCAAGGTGAAATCTAAACGGTTCAGCCCCGTGCGTACGGGGAACACTAATGGAACATTTTATATGACACATCGCCGTCCGGTTCAGCCCCGTGCGTACGGGGAACACGGGCGGCTCAGGTAAGAGCACATGGCAAATTGACGGTTCAGCCCCGTGCGTACGGGGAACACAATCAGCGCTGGAATGACGCTACTCAAAAAGCCGGTTCAGCCCCGTGCGTACGGGGAACACAGTCGGCTTTTGCTCACCGTCAACGCCATCTACGGTTCAGCCCCGTGCGTACGGGGAACACCCTAAAGATAGGCCCGTACATAGAGAAGAAATCGGTTCAGCCCCGTGCGTACGGGGAACACAGCGAACCGGACGTTACCAACAATCTCACCACCGGTTCAGCCCCGTGCGTACGGGGAACACAGCGGCATAACCACATTAGCGGGCGCCACACACGGTTCAGCCCCGTGCGTACGGGGAACACAACGCAGGGCTTGTACTGTTTGCTCAGGAGTGCGGTTCAGCCCCGTGCGTACGGGGAACACCGGTTAATTTTGCGGTAACTGGTGTTGTTGACCGGTTCAGCCCCGTGCGTACGGGGAACACCACAACCTAAACAACATATACATACAGGTTTACGGTTCAGCCCCGTGCGTACGGGGAACACGAACATAATAAAAGTCTGGAGCGGCAAGCCTATCTGGTTCAGCCCCGTGCGTACGGGGAACACGAATGGTATGACGCCTGAACAAGAAAACCAGCTCGGTTCAGCCCCGTGCGTACGGGGAACACATAGAGCGGCATATAGGTGCCATACTCGTCATCGGTTCAGCCCCGTGCGTACGGGGAACACACAGAATTTTTTTGACGCAGACCACCCGGTGGGCGGTTCAGCCCCGTGCGTACGGGGAACACCCTTGACTAAGCAAAAAGTCGAACAGAAACAACGGTTCAGCCCCGTGCGTACGGGGAACACGCTCATACCTGCGGGCAAACTTTTATATTGCTCGGTTCAGCCCCGTGCGTACGGGGAACACTTGCACGGGGCTGACGCCTAACCAGCAGCAGGCGGTTCAGCCCCGTGCGTACGGGGAACACTCTAAAATTATATACTTGTTTTTAATAAAGAAAAAATACGCTTCAAAATCTACCGAAAATATTGGGTACAAGCATATCTATTTTTTGAAGCTTTGAATCTCAATATCCAACTTGTTAAAGAGCAATAAATCACAGATAAAATGACAGGAATAATTCGCTAATCAGCTCCCTGATTGTCGTCTGCTCTGGGTGTATACTTCACCAATCTCAGACCCTGAAAATCGACGGGCATTCGAGCATTTTCACCATAGGTAATAAAATCAAAACCCGATTCGGTGTTGGTTGCCCAGGCCATAACCGCATTGCCGTCTTCCGCTAGCTCACGGACCTGAAACCAGATCATTTCGCGAATACGCTTGCTCACATCGCCAACATACACACCGGCGCGGATCTCCAGCAGCCATACTGCCAAGCGGCCTCTTAATCTTGGTGGTACTGCCTCCGTCACAACCATGCACATACTCATAGTGGGCCTCCGCTGCGATGGCCTTCGTCGCCAATGGATTCAGGCTCCGGGATAGCAGGTGGTTGTGCATCGGCGTAAGGCTCGGGCGGTGTTACTTCCCCTGCGGCCAATACTTCTTCAATCAGCGGAATAAGGCGTGGTAATACCTTGTCTTTGCGAAACGCTTCACGACAGGCAATTCGCACTTCCCTATCGGGGGATTGTGGCCGCCGTTTGGCTATTTTAAACGCCACAGGCACCACGGTATCGAACTTGATAATGTCTGCAATATCATACACAAACGACAATGGTTTGCCTGTATGCAAAAAACCAATGGCAGGCGCATAGCCAGCGGCCAAAACAGCGGCTTCGGTAACGCCATACAGGCAAGACGTAGCGGCGCTGATACACTGATTGATCACGTCACCCTTCGCCCAGTCTTTAGGGTCGTAGCGCCGGCCTTGCCAGCTGACCTGATACTGTTTGGCAAGCAGTTCATAGGTTTTGCGCACACGCGAGCCTTCAATGCCCCGCAGCTGATCAACCGAACGCCGCTCCGGTGCCGGTTCGCCAAAGCGTAGCTCAAACATTTTGCGCACGACCTTGAGCCGCAGGTTTTCATCCAGCGCCAGCTTGGCCTGATACAGCAGCTTATCGGCACGCGCACCGCCTGGCTGACCCGCCGAATAAAGCCGTACGCCCGCTTCGCCCACCCAGATAAGCAAAGTACCCGTGGTCGCAGCCAGCTTCACCGCAGCATGGCTCACCCGCGTACCCGGCTCCAGCATAATACACACCACAGAGCCCACCGGGATCAGCATCCGCTCACCGTTTACTTCATCAATCACAGCAAATGCGCCATCGCGCACATCAATACGCCCCATACCGATAAAAATCATCGAGTTACGATCTTTGATTGGAATAGGCTTTAAAGGCAGAAATGCCATTCCCTGCACTCCTAAATTGAATAAAAAATTAGCTAAGAAAAAAAGGCGAGTCACCCCGCCTTACTGATCAGGTTACAGTGGCTTAATCAACATCAGCCCGCAACCAAAAGCTTTGGAGCGGCCGATGCCGTTGAATAATGCCTGGTCCAGTTTTTGCGCATCGGTGATTTTCGCCACGCCAAAATAATCGAGCGTACTCAACTGGATGGGCCTGGCCCCGTCCTTTTTAACCACTTTGTGCTGCTTGTAATTGCTGAACTCAATACACTGAGTCAGCAACTCCAGACCACCCTTTTGTAGTTTTTTGTCAAGCCAGGCTTTTGCAGCAATATCAACAGCTTCATTCACATCGCCATTTGCTTTTTGAGCCTGTTTTTTAGCATGCATCAAAACATCGTGACGGCGAGTTTTCTCTCCTTTTGGTGTAATATCTACCGTCGGGTTAGCTCGCAACGAGAACTGAACCAGCCCTGCTTCTTTGAGCTGTTCCGGCTGTGTTTGAGTGACTATTTTCCAGCTTTTAATGGCATCTTTTAACTGACGTTTTGAGCGAATAAACACTGTTGGCACTGGCAACGCCATATCCACACGAAACATAAAATCAGCCTGAGTCAGCTCGCTGCCAGCAAAACTACGCCACACCCACTGATGCTGCTTGTAAAGATCATCGGGATGTAAAAACCCAAGATCTTCTCCCGCCTGCTCTGGATCAAAATACAATCGGCTTTCATACCAAAGAGTGTCAGACATATAGCACTTCCTCCGTATCCACTAACCCCCAGCTGCTTTTAACGCTTCTGAATGTAAAGGCTCTGTGGTTTATCTCAAAGTTCAGTGGCACGTCATGCCGTTGCTCAGTGCCTTCTTGTGCCTCGCTGTCTATGATGTATTTCACCGGTGTTCCGGCTACCTTTTCATGCTCGGCTTGCATTCTTGGTGCTTGTTGCAACGCCAGCTCTAAAGGTAACTCTATACACGCACTATGGGGATCAACTAAAGGAATGCCCGGCAAATATGACTTACGCCCTAAAAACTGTGGCCAGACCGGGTTCAGCAAAGCATGATGTAGTTTTTTAAGTAAAGCCACGTCGCCTTCAAAGCCCACCCAAAAGGCGGCATCTGCCAGATAAGCACGATGTGACAGCTGCGTATCCGGCTTGCCACCGTCAGCCTTTGCCACATTCAGCGCCGTCTGGTAATCAAATGCCAGATCGCCTGGTTTATCTATACGCACGCCCATTCGCAATGCTGTAAGATCATTCAGAGGCTCATTTCGCTCACGTCCTAGCGATGCACACAGCAAACCGATCACACCACTTTTTGTCGGATCAAGCTGAGTGTTGCGCAGTTCAAAAGCACTTTTTAGCCCCCATGACTGCATTGGTCCGGCTAGTCGGATCAACAAAGTGCTCATTGACACTCCAAAGCACCTTGCAGTGCATCAAGCATCTGAGCTTCCAGTTGTGCAATGGTGCCACTGTCTTTGTCCTGATACTCTTCCAGATTGTCGATGTAAGTGCTGCGGCCCTCAAAAATAAAGCCCGATTCACCGTACATTCCAGCAAGCTTCTTGGCGAACATTTCCAGTTTTTGTGCCGACTGGTGCTCAAGCTCCGCTTCATCAGGCTTGTCTATCATTACCGCCTGAGTAAATGCGTTGCTCAGAGACCAAGGCGCACCATCTTTGCGTACATTCACTTTGATATAGCTTGGCGGGTTCTGCGCCGCAAAACTGTTTTGTTTACCCGATGGCACCGCCTGAACTAACGCCCGGAAAAACCCTTTTACCGCGCCAGTCACCTGTTCCTTATCTTGCCCAAGGTTGGCCGCTAGTTTATCTATATTGATCTGGGCATAGCGGTAATAACAGGCACTGTTAAAGTAAACGCCACCCATCATGCCAGAGCCTTGCTCACCCGCCTGCAACTCGTCGTCTACAGCAGTGAAAAAGTCCATGGCTGGTGTAACGATATTGGTTGAAATTGCATGAGCCACCTGGCACGCCGCATCAACATTGATATTGTTGTTGTCCGCAACCATACGGCCGAATAGTGCGATATCTGCGGCGAAGGACTTGCCCTCTTTTACAAACACATCGCCCACTGCTTTGGTGATGGCTTTGTCCAGCTTGTCTGCCTGAAACTCGCTGAAGTGCGCCTCAGCAATCGCTTTCAAAGCACTCACTTCATTTAATCCAAGAAACAGCAGATATTCTGTTTTAAACGGATGCTTTTTGTCTTTGCTCAGGCTCAGCTTTACCTGTTCTAACAGCTTTTGTGCGACGATTTCGCTTTGCTTTTCGTCATTACCATTAGTAATCAGGTGATCACGGATGTCGATAGCTAGCTTACGAGTGCGTACTGCGCGGTCGCCCTGATGCTCTACCACTGCATCGTTAAATGCCCCATGCGTGCGGATCGCACGCTTCTGACACTGGCTTGAGATACGCGCCCGTTGTGAACCACCAAACACACAAGATTTAGGCGTATTGGTATCGTCACGATTTAAGTTGCTGGGGGCAAAGTTCTGTAATACATGAAATTCGATAAAAGACATAAGGTAACTCCTTTTTAATTTGTCGCGTCTGCTGAGTCTGTAGACTCATCGGATTGAGTTGGTTTGGCCCAGTAATCTCTGGCCCATTTAAGTTGAATGCGTTTGTCGTCGCTATCCCAGTGATAGAGATCTTCCATCAGGGTGCGGTAATCAATGGCAATGTCTTTGCTTTTTAGAATTTGTACCATCTGGCGCAGCGTATGTTTTAATTGCTCGCCTTTGGCCTCGAGCAAGCACTCAAAGCGAAAGCTCATACCGGGGCGCTCACTGCCATCGCAGATCTGCCATACTTTCCCAAAGCTCTGATGTTTTTCGCTAAAGTACAGCGTGTTATGACTGGCAAACAGCCCGGCAACAAAGGCCTGAGTCTCAGCTCTTGTTAAGTCGTCAGATAAAAGGTGAGCTAGATAGGGCATGACGGCAACGTGTGTGCTCTTTTGCTGGTCGAGTGACTTTTTCAGCGCCGCGAGAATTTCTCGGTTTGGATGATCTGGATTTGCCCATTTCTCCAGTTTTGCCACTAACGTCTGTGTATCCAGACTCCAGTATTGGCTAGACTGCCATTCACGTCCATAAAGTGCCCGCTCCAGCTGCTGTGACGCAAGACCCAACCCTTTTTTAACTTTTGAGCCTCCATAACGCCAACTCACCGTCGCACCTTCGAACGCCTTCATCGCTGTGTCGAGACAAAGTGCACGCCATTTAGCATTGGCATCATCTGTGTTAGTGCTCAGCGCGCAGACAAACTGCTCAAACCCTTCGTTTAGCCGTGGCCAGTAAAATCTGCCTGGGTTGATTGCAGACACCCTTGCAGTCACATCCTGCACCCGAGCACCATCAGGCAACAAATGCCGAGCAAATACCCTAATTGCATTTTCAAGCTGATAGAACATTCCTTCTGCGTTTTTCAAACCATGTACCAATAACTCACTGTAATTAATCCCCAACTCTGCGTCTTTTTGCACCAGGTTTGCTGGCAAGGGCAAGCGCTCATTAAACCATGAAAGCGGGTTAGCTTTATTGTTATCCAACCCTATCAGCTGACAGTTCAGTGTAAGTCCACTTAACACACTGTTATCCAATGTTGCCAGTTGCTGAATGCCCGCTGGCCGCAAGTCTTTGGTTGCTATTTTGCCTTTCGTAAATTCCGCCAGTCGCAACAGATTAGCCGTCTCTCGCCAGCAACTGCGTGCAAAGCTCAGTCGAACAGGCAGCATTTTTTCGTCTTTGTTAAGACGGTAAGCAAAATAAGGTTCCCGTGGCATTTCTTCCGGTGTTGGCAGGCCCTGAGAAAAATGCATTTCAGACACTGATCCATCTTCCTCAGCAATAAGCCGAACGTGCCTTGAACGCCATGTCAGATAGTCGGTTAAGCCACGCATAGCCCTGGCTTTAGGGGCTTCCTGCTTACTATCTGCTTGCTCCCAGACAGGCAGATCTGTGTCATCCAGCAGGGCTTTATCTTTAGGCATTTTCAGGTTAAGCATCAGAGTTTGGAATAAGTTTTCCCCTTCAACCATCACTACAGCACCGCCCACTAACGGCGCATTGGTAAAGTTGGGATGTTTCTTAAATAAGTTTGAACTGCCACTTACCCCACCGCCGAGACTAAAATACTGACAAACCAGTAGCTGGATAGCCGCCTCACCCGCTGAAATTGAGAACTTTTTACTATCAGCCAAATGGCTCCAGAGTAGCTTATTTGAACCTGTACTATAGTCGGGCACTAGCTTTTTAACCGACGTGGTTACACCATTGTCTTTTTGAAATTCGGCAGTCTGAAAAAAGGGATGCTGCGCACAAAACAGATCGAACTTGCCCTGGCATCGGTCAGACTTTATATAATCAAATACACACGCATCAAACTCCCCTTGTTCAAATGCTTTGTGCCAATTTTTACTGCTTAAATATCGGTAACTGCGGTACAATATGGCTAACAATAGCCTTGAAATTGCACTGACGGCCAATGGCCTGTCATGCACAATTTGGCGCAGTTGAGGGGCTGCCTGCAGTACACCGAGTATTGAGTAATGCCGGATCTCACCCTCTAAATTTTGTGCCGGGATCCAGCACTCCTGTTCCAAAAGATCGTAATTCATAATCCTTTAAGTCCTCCTGTAGGTTTGTATGCAATTCACTTAGTTATTACTCGTAAGTATTATGTGACTGCGCTTTACTCGTCGCTCTTTCCAAATAATTTAGAAATAGCCCAAATAAGCAGTGAGATGGCGCAAATAAACAACAATATATATGTTGTAGTGTTGGCATTTTGTAGCGCTTCAATCGCTTCAGCTAGTCCTGAAAACATTGTATACAGTGCCTATTTTTTCATCATAGTTATTAAAGCTAGACTCGAACTCAGATACTGTCAAATTAGGATTAATATTTGCTAATTTGCTGACCTACATACCGTTCTACTCTTTTATTTTAATAAAGTTCAAAAACCTAAAATTTATGGCTACACTAACCTTAGTTCCCCGAGCACTCGGGGATAAACCTAGTAGTACGGTCATTTATGTCTGCGTACTTCATGTGTTCCCCGTACGCACGGGGCGTCTGCCGATAGCTTTTGCTATCGGCTTCTTACCTCTTAGAATGGTTGTGACTACTCCTGCATTTCTCTACTTTTAACCCCAATACTGGATCTAGTTTAAGTGTGCCAATCGAGGTCACTGAGTAGGTAAAATGCTGATCTAAGATAACCGGTAAACAACTGTGTAGCTGCGAAGTTCTTTGCCATACATCCTTAGCAACAAAATCAAATGGCCAGTTGCTTTCAACCTCACGAAAGTGCTCAACCCAGTCTGCATGGCTGAGTTTCACCAAGGATTGCTTCAGTCTGCCAATATCATTTTTATTAAAGCGTTTATCTGCACGCCAGTTTATCGCTTCATAGGGAGTATTTTCTCTCATGGGCGTCTGGCATTGTTGCAGGTAAGGCTGATATTCGGTAATGGGTACCAACGAGCCGTCTTCATTCTGGATCAGCAGAATTATCTGCACACTGAGACTGGCAAGCCGGGTCGATAAAACCAAGTCCTCATCATCAAACTGATCATTTAGATAATCCAGCAAATCCGATACATCTTCCTGGTCTGCATCGAACATCATGTTGTTAGCAAGCCGGTACACGAGCTTCTTTTCAAGCTCGAATTCAAACGCTTTTTCTTGCTCCTGCCTCAACCAGCCCACCTGCTGCTCAATATCGTTGTACACGTTATTTACCCAATCATCAATCTCTGTATCAAGATCCAACTCGAAACCGTTATTTATCCCTGAACTTGCAGCTTCCTCCCACAGCAAACGGGTCGTTACCGCGAGTATATGCGACGGGTAAATTTTAACATCAGCGTATCCAAGCCATTTAGCGTAGTCTTCAGGGATCTCATCTAACCCCGGCAAATAGACATTAAGTCTCGGGCTTTGAACAAGCTTAGATCTGAAAGGGTTATTTACCTGATGCCGCCATATCCGCCCTAGCCGCTGCATGATCAGATCAATGGGTGCGACCTGAGTAAACATCTCACAGGCGTCATAATCCAAACTCTGTTCCAAAACTTGGGACCCAATTAGAATTAAACACTGATCTTTGACGGGTCGATTTGGATTAACCGCTTTTCGGTCTCCCGGATTCTTGCCTACCAGATATTCAACCATGTCTTCGATGGCTAAGCGGTTACCGATGGGGTATCTGGCATGAAACACCAGACACTGCATGTTTTGACTTTCTCTCTGATTGCAGTACTCAAGGATAATTTCAGTGAGTGCCTGTGCCGCGTTCACCGTATTCAGAATACACACAAATACACCGCACCCCGCTTCCTTTGCGCGTGCTAAAACATCGCTTGCCATCTTTTCAACGCACTGTTGTGGCGTGGTTTTATGTAACTGAATCCCAAACCGTTTAGGTGGTGAAGCCAGCTCATCAGTATTTTCACCTTCTGCAACGTGAACAGATGTCGCCAACTGCCCTCCGCTATAAGTTGTAAGCCTCGGATAGGCTGCCTCTTTTATCTCAATATTCTCACCGAACTCCTGGCCATAAGCCTGCACTAACTCTCGGAGCATTAGCTTAGGTAAAGTAGCAGATAAGATGATCACCCTGACTTTCAATTTTGCCATCCACCGTAACGTGTTTTTGAGCAAAGAAAGTTGGAAGTAATCTAGTGCATGTACCTCATCTAAAATGATGGTTTTATTTGCAATAGCGAATAACCGTACAAAGTTATGCTTATAAAGCATGGCGGCCATAAGTAGCTGATCAATAGTGCCAACACAGGCTCCGGCCAATAGCCCCCTTTTTTTAGCTGTAAACCATAAATTAGCCTTTACTGAATTTTGCTCATTCAGATTCTCAATACTGGACAGCAACAACCCCTCATAAGCTGGGTTAAATTCGGCATTACTGTGTTTTAAATGGGTTTCAATGTCCTCATATCCCAAGGACTCGTGCTTCAGGAACTTTAATGTCCGTTTATAGAGTTGATTCGCTGTAGCCTGAGATGGCATAGCGACATACAGCCCTGAGTGGTCCAGATTACGAATAAAATGATCCGCCAGGATGAGTGCTGCTTCTGTTTTTCCGCTCCCCATACCGCTTTCAATCACTGTCAGCCAGGGTAATTCTTGTGAGTTAAATAAAGCCAGCATGCTTTGCTGCAATGCGTTGGGCTTAAACTCAAATACTTTATTAAATTCAATGATACTTTGTGCAGCTTTAATATGTTTGATGCTTAGCGTATCTGACAACCGTTGCGCCGCGTCAATACGCAGTGCAATATCAGAAAAATACGCTTCTGCACTGATATAGGTAAAATGGTAAGGGTCAGAGCCAATCCAATCAGAAACAGAGCACAACCCAGCCGTATAGGCGTACCAAGTAGGAGTAAGTAATTCATCATCAATCTCACAAAGCTGTGATACGTCAACCTGAAAGTAATCGAGTAACCAGCTTATTGCTTGAGTCTGGATTGTTTCCCACGCCGATTTTCGCCCCCAAAACCGACCGTTATTTGAGCCAGTTACAAATTCTCCATGATGACTAGCAACGGAAGAAACTAAAGGCTTAACAGCATAGCGGTTCAGACCTGTCTTTGTGGCCCAGTTTGATAAAATCTCGTAACCCGATGTACCATGCTTAGTCTCATCCGCGCCTTTTTGACAATAAACCTCGGTATCAAACAAACCCTTTACCCGATCATGCAACTTATACTGAAAACCCGGTGTGATCTTACCAATATCATGCAGAGCAATAAGCAACACTACCATAGCAATCGCGGTATCCTCATCAACGCCTTCAATAGCTAAAAACGGCTTGAGTAAAATAGCCCGCTCCTGTGCTGCCAGCTTGAGAATAATCGCCCGGGCGACAAAGGCGACATCCAGCATATGACATACTGCGGGTAACGTACTTTGTTCATCGGCCTTGCCCCAGAACTGAAAAATATCGCTGTTAAAATCACTCACACTATTACTTCCTTGCTTTTAATACACTCAGCTTACGACGCGAATAGAATGCCAACAATCCTGCGATTGCAACCAGTAAAAAAATTACCCGGTCTGGTGCGTTTGTTTAGCTGTTCCATAACAACCTTCTGGCCCTCAGCTCCCGATAACAAGCCGGTTCCATCACTATTTGTTGGGCTTCCGGGTGCGGATGCTGAACGTCTAGCCTCAAAATGCTGATCAGGTAATTGATCAGTGCAGCATTGGTTTTAATTTGCTTTTGGTGATTGTGCATATCAAAGTCGTGGGCGATAACTTGCTGGGCGTATTCGCTGAGTCTTGGGTCGGGGATAATGGTTAAAGTGACTTCCTGCTGCCAGGCTTCGTCGTCTTTTTTGTACTTTTGTGCTTTGCTGATAAATTCAGGGGAGGCAGAAACGATACGCGATAATGAAAAGTCTCTGAACCCTTTGGCTTTTTCACAGTAGGCTCTCAGGTGATAGCGCAGCCCGGAGTTGATCAAGGTGTGAGGGCGGATCACGCGTTCAGTTTCGTCGCCTTCTTTTATAGACTGATAGCGAATATCCAGCACGCTTTGTCGCCGACAGGCATTTAATATGGGTCGCAAAATGGTTGGATTGAGCTTTCTGTGTGGTAACGCCAGCGCTGTGATGGTGGAGGTGCTCAGATTATGGACGTACTGATCGCCGGTCAAACTGGCGTACTCAACAAAATCCTGAGAAATATAATTAGGTGTAAAGGGGCTTGCCAGTACATAGGCTTTCTCAGACTCGTTATAGCTTGCTGCAATCTGGTAACGCTCGATAAAGTCGGTAACATAACGCCGTGCGCTAGGCCTTGAAAGCTTGAATTTATCCTGGAAAGTACCGGTTTGGATTTCTCCTTGCCAAAACAACACCGCTTCAATATACCGAAAATACTGCTCTTCCTTAGCCTGCATAAAACACTTTAGTAAACTTATCGTGAAATAAATGTATCAAAACAAGCGATACAAGTCATTGACCTGAGACAAACTGCCAGAGCAATCGTACTGGCATTTTTTTGATGGGAGATTAATAATCAGTCTGGCGGCAGTGTACCCCGATAGGTAAGGGGCTGTATTACAGTGATGTGAGTTCGATTCTCACCCTGCCGCCACTTCAACGCACTCACTGTATTATCTTGATTCACAAAGCCAAGTGTCGCTTCACAAGCTGGTTAGCTTGAGCAATAATCGAATCTGGCGGCAGTGTTTCCAATGGGTAACGGTTATATGCTGTTTATATATGATGTGAGTTCGAGTCTCGCCCTGCCGCCACACCTCATATAAGCCACCGGTTCAGCCACGCGTATGCGGGGAACACGTCTTGCTGGCGCCAAAAATCTCATCCAGTAGCGGTTCAGCCCCATACCTGCGGGGAACACGTCACGAGGAACGCAGACTCCACCGCCAGCCCCGGTTTAGCCCCGCACCTGCGGGGAACACTATGGCTGAAGATCCAGGTTATACCGGTGAACCGGTTCAGCCCCGTCCGTACAGGGAACACAGATATCAAACAAGTGTGCGGATAGTCATAGGCGGTTCAGCCCCGTGCGTAGGGGAACACATTGTTGTGCATCAAATCAGTCTGAACTTTGCCGGTTCAGCCCCGCGTATGCGGGGAACACCTTTTGGTGATCCGTTCTAAGGCCGACTTTTGCGGTTCAGCCCCGCGTGTGCGGGGAACACAAACGACAAGCAGGACGGGTACGACGACATGGCGGTTCAGCCCCGCGTGTGCGGGGAACACTGGAGCTTGCTTTTCCCTTGTCTTATCTCGCGCGGTTCAGCCCCGCGTGTGCGGGGAACACTTGCGGACCTGAGCCGGAACGTGGCCCGGATTCGGTTCAGCCCCGCGTGTGCGGGGAACACGCATTGTATCTTGCAATGTTCATTACTGACTCCGGTTCAGCCCCGCGTGTGCGGGGAACACGGCTGCTACATGTGATGTGAAACTAGCAATAACGGTTCAGCCCCGCGTGTGCGGGGAACACCTCGGTCATTTGCACAATTTCGTCCTGGTCGTCGGTTCAGCCCCGCGTGTGCGGGGAACACCATTTTCAGGTTTTCACCTCGACCATCCAGCTCGGTTCAGCCCCGCGTGTGCGGGGAACACATAAAGCGCGAACTAAGACAAGGAAAATCCCAGCGGTTCAGCCCCGCGTGTGCGGGGAACACCCGGGGGCGCGTAATGCTGGCCCCTCGCGGGGCGGTTCAGCCCCGCGTGTGCGGGGAACACAGTTTAAACCAGCCATCCGCAAGCATGCGCGCCGGTTCAGCCCCGCGTGTGCGGGGAACACAGTTTAAACCAGCCATCCGCAAGCATGCGCGCCGGTTCAGCCCCGCGTGTGCGGGGAACACCCAGAACAAGAAAACCAAGCCAGGCAAGCTGTCGGTTCAGCCCCGCGTGTGCGGGGAACACATAGCATCAAACTCCCCATTTGCACCGAGCTGCGGTTCAGCCCCGCGTGTGCGGGGAACACCCATCTTTGACCTGTGCGTCAGCAAGACCCTGCGGTTCAGCCCCGCGTGTGCGGGGAACACAATGTCCGACAAGCCGTAATCAGTAACTGAACCGGTTCAGCCCCGCGTGTGCGGGGAACACAAATGGATTTTGATGCTGCGGGAAAATACATGCGGTTCAGCCCCGCGTGTGCGGGGAACACCTATTTTAGAAGTGAATGTTGGTTTATCTCGACGGTTCAGCCCCGCGTGTGCGGGGAACACCAACACCCTGCTGATAACAGGCATTGACCAACCGGTTCAGCCCCGCGTGTGCGGGGAACACGAGCCGTCAGGATTTTCAAAACACCGCGAGCGCGGTTCAGCCCCGCGTGTGCGGGGAACACAATCATTCTGATTATAGTGCGGGCCGCCCGCACGGTTCAGCCCCGCGTGTGCGGGGAACACGCCTCCATAGCTGCCATCATCAGACAGCATAGCCGGTTCAGCCCCGCGTGTGCGGGGAACACCCATGCGCAGCACCGGCTGAGCTTATTTGTGCCGGTTCAGCCCCGCGTGTGCGGGGAACACGGCAATCGTGCCTGCGTCCCCAGCTTCGAGTACGGTTCAGCCCCGCGTGTGCGGGGAACACACTGGCGCTCTATGCCTGTAATAACCAAAGCACGGTTCAGCCCCGCGTGTGCGGGGAACACGTACTCGCGAGTTTCATAGATTTTGCGCGGTGCGGTTCAGCCCCGCGTGTGCGGGGAACACATACTCGCATTAATGCATTGATGGACAGAATTCGGTTCAGCCCCGCGTGTGCGGGGAACACTCCATTGCTGGGCATGATATTCGCCAGACTGGCGGTTCAGCCCCGCGTGTGCGGGGAACACACCCATCCACGCCATCGCGCACGCCGTTGAGGCGGTTCAGCCCCGCTCGTGCGGGGAACACGAAGACAACGAGATTTGGGTATTGGGCACAGCGCGGTTCAGCCCCGCTCGTGCGGGGAACACCGGCCAGGCCGTCTGTGCTGGTAACGCGTGGCGGGTTCAGCCCCGCTCGTGCGGGGAACACGCTCATTAACGGAAATAATAAATATGCGTGCCCGGTTCAGCCCCGCTCGTGCGGGGAACACGTTTTTTATTGATGAGGCGCATCTGGCGATGCCGGTTCAGCCCCGCTCGTGCGGGGAACACCCGTCCTTTTTCGGTGCATATGCCTGCTCTGCCGGTTCAGCCCCGCTCGTGCGGGGAACACATGAAGCAATCAACCAGCGTAGCAGGCAGTTTCGGTTCAGCCCCGCTCGTGCGGGGAACACGTCACGGATCGGGTGGACATGTGGGGGTTTGAGGGTTCAGCCCCGCTCGTGCGGGGAACACCCGAAACCGCATTACGCCGACAACGCTCAGACCGGTTCAGCCCCGCTCGTGCGGGGAACACCAGCTCTCGTTCGAGCAGTTTGGTGGCTACATCGGTTCAGCCCCGCTCGTGCGGGGAACACTAGCGCCGATTTATGTGGCAGTGCTGGCACTGCGGTTCAGCCCCGCTCGTGCGGGGAACACATTTCAATCGGTGTCTCACCTGCATAGCTCAGCGGTTCAGCCCCGCTCGTGCGGGGAACACTTTGCTCATTTGAGGCTTAGTAAATTCAATTACGGTTCAGCCCCGCTCGTGCGGGGAACACCCTGCTTCGGATGGCTAAAGGCTGCGGTAAGCCGGTTCAGCCCCGCTCGTGCGGGGAACACAACTATTGGACCACGAAGTGCTTACTCAGGCCCGGTTCAGCCCCGCTCGTGCGGGGAACACGCCTTCCTCTATAACTCCATCAAAGAAAAAGGCGGTTCAGCCCCGCTCGTGCGGGGAACACAGTTAGAGTTTACATTTATCGACTGACTAACACGGTTCAGCCCCGCTCGTGCGGGGAACACAATGACTCTCGCTTTGCGGTTGTGTCTTGGTGCGGTTCAGCCCCGCTCGTGCGGGGAACACCAAAAGACGGTCAGTAACATCATGCGTAAAGACGGTTCAGCCCCGCTCGTGCGGGGAACACTTGCGCTTTTGTGATTGTCATCGTGTTCATTCCGGTTCAGCCCCGCTCGTGCGGGGAACACGAATGTGGCGCATTATCAGCGTTTGACAGGCGCGGTTCAGCCCCGCTCGTGCGGGGAACACGTATTTGGTCAGAAGCGGAAAAAGTCCGAGTTACGGTTCAGCCCCGCTCGTGCGGGGAACACTACAACACCTATTCAAGGCACTCTTGATCATTCGGTTCAGCCCCGCTCGTGCGGGGAACACTCTAAAATTATATACTTGTTTTCATTAAAGAAAAATCGCATGGAAAAAGTTACCAAAAATATTGGGTACAAATTTGGCCTTGCTTTTTCCGATTTATTGTTCGCTATTTCGTCATTTTGTTAAAGAGCATTTGTTTAATGTAGCAACACAGCAGGCAGGAAAAAAGAGTTACAGCCAGAGCCATAAATAAACAAAACAAGAGCAGGCCTAACAATATCGCGGCTAAAAATGCCACCAGCGGCGAGGTGAGTAAGAACACCCATTCGGCTTCTATAACGGCAAAACATACAGTTGTAAAAAAGCCAAACAAATATAGAAAGTGGCCATCAAGCCAGAATTCGCCCTTGTCGTACAAAGTTTGCAACCACATACAAACCCTGCATTCATCCACCCTTTTTACGCCCCATTATTCCTGCTGGTGCCAAATACGTACCCTAGCAGTGCAGTCAGGGTTGGGAAGAGTACGTTGAGAATGATCAGCTGGAGGGTGTCGAACCAGAAGGCGCGGAAGGTGGCGCGCTGGTTGGTGAGCAGCTCAAGTTTGGCCTGCATTTGATCGGCAGTTAAAGTGTTGTTTGGATTGGCGGTGATGGCGTTAAAAAAGCGAATTTCACCCCAGACAAAAATGCTGAGAATAATGAGCAGAAAGCCAATTAAGACCGCGATGATCCCCCAGGTAAGGTTTACACCGGCTTTTTCTTTGCCAGTGAGTGGTTCAGGGTCGGACACCGGGGCTTCCATAGGCGATGAGTCCCGGGCTGTGCTTAAGTCCAGGTTTTGCCATGGTGTCTGAGTGTTGGTTTGGTCGCTGTCCTGTGCGTTATCCGTCATCCTGTTTACCTAATGCTGTGCGCTCGGCTTTGATTTGCTGATGTTATTGAGTTCAGGCATCACTAATCTGTGTACATCTTTTCCTTGCTTATCTGCAGATAAAATCGCTCTGTCATGAACTACCTCATCTGAGGCCCAGTCCAGTAAGGTCAGTGCTACTTTGGTCAGATCGCTGGATTTTTTTAACCCTAAACGCTGCTGTAGCTGTGCCAGATAGTCTGCGTCAACGGAAAAGCGTACTTCGGTTTTTTTGCTGTCTGCCATAATTACTCCAAAAAGTTTCCGGATTTCTTCCAATATTAGTGGAATAAGTATGCGGGTGCAATTAAAACAAGGCTGACGCGTTTCATTATGGAGATCAAAAAAGGCCAGTTAAATGTCTGGCCTTTTGCTTGTACTTTAATACGCGATTAGAAACTGTATCTAAAGTTGATGTCCAGCGTGTCGTAGTCGTCAACGTTGCGATATTCTGTATTTACCGAGAACATATCGTTAAAGTGGTAGCCTGCACCAACAAAGAACAGTGGGTTACTATCACCGTCTTCACCGCTGGTTTCTTCGTAGCCAAGCCCTGCTTTTAGTTCAATATTTTCCAGCACTCGTGTCTGATATTGAGCACGCAAACGGTAGATAGTGGCATCGTCCTCATCAGACGCGATCGATGGCTTGACTGACACGCTACCGTCCTGGTAACCAAACGTCAGCGTGCTATCCATCGACAAATCAACTCGACCAATATGCAGGCTCACATCAAAAATAGAAGTCTCGTCCAGTATGTGGATATAACCCGCACCCACTGTATATTGCTGAATTTCAAATTCTGTATCCAAGTCAAGGGACTTTTGATTTGCAGCCAGTGTTAGCGGATTGTTATGGCTTACGTGAAGATCATCACTCACATTGTAGTAACGGCCTTCTATATACAGGCTATCAAAGCGCTTACTCAATACCAGATTGATACCGGTCAAATCATCAAATGGCTCTAACTCTAGATCTTTATCATCAAGTTCAAAACGTTTGTAACCCACTTCTACTTTGTCAAAGTTTATGGGATGAGCGGCTGCAGGTGCACCTGCCAGAAGTGTGACGAATCCAGCCACAAGAGATAACTGCTTCATATTTTTCCTTTTTTAATATGAACCTTAGAAATTGACTGCGCCATCAGATGAAATTGCTACCTGTTAGCGCGCAAAATCGCGCGGGATTATAGACGTGTCACCTGGCAATGTATACAAATTGGGGAAATTGTTGGGGACAGTCGAAGGCCAGTCAAATAACTGGCCTTCTGCTTATACTCAATACGCGATTAGAAGCTGTATCTAAAATTGATGTCCAGCGTGTTGTAATCATCAACATCACGATATTCTGCATTTACCGAGAACATATCGTTAAAGTGATAGCCTGCACCAACAAAGAACAACGGGTCACCATCGCTGCCTCCTTCGTCGGCTTTTTCATAACCAAGCCCTGCTCTTAATTCAATATCTTCCAGCACGCGTGTCTGATATTGAGCACGCAAGCGATACAAGGTGAAATCGTCAGAATTAGAGCGGTTAGACTGGAATGCCAGTGTTCTGTACGTTTCCGTGGCGTCCAACTTATTTTTCAGATCCATGCGGCCAATATGAAAACTCACATCAAACAGTGAGACCTCGTCCAATTCGTGAATATAACCCGCACCAAGCGTAAACTGGCTAATATCTAGCTCATAGTTAGCTTTAATAAAGTGCTCTACACCAATTTGCTCACTGGTACTCTCTGAATCACTTACACTGTAATAACGTCCCTCAACATAGTAGTTATCAAAGCGCTTGCTTGCCGCCAGGTTTACACCGGTATGCGTATCGAGAAAATTAGTATCAATACTAATACGCTTGTAACCCACTTCAACTTTATCAAAGTTGATGGTATGTGCCGCTGCAGGTGCACCTGCCAGAAGTGTGACTAATCCAGCCACAAGAGATAACTGCTTCATAGTTTTCCTTATTATTCTATCTCAAAAATACTGACTTCCGAGCCTGTCTTGACCCGAACTTGGGTGCGAATTATAAATATTTGAATTAAAATGTACAGAGTAACTGCAGAATATTGATTTAAAATGGGCAGATTGGGAATTATATAACCCAGTTTAGAAGGCTTCAGGGCTTACTCTCGCGTAAGCCCCAACTTATCTTACTCACATTGTGCTGGCGGGTAGGTATCTACCTCATTGGTTATATGTGAATAATAGTTATTGTGACTGATAGCCGTGGTACCGTAATGTCCGGCATCCGGGCCTATTGTGAAGCTATTTTGGGCACCCAGTCCGGCACGGATAAAGGCTTCAGCATCGGTTTTTGCGTTTCCGTACGCACGCACTATGTTCAGGCCCTGTGATTGCAGATGTTGGATCTGCTCTATCTTGTACTCAGCCGTTCTGAACAAACTGGTTTCATTGCTAAGAGAAGTGCGCAAGAAGCCCCGCGGCAGGCCCATCCAGTTTAACCAATCGCGTGTCCCTTTGGCGTACCAGTAAACACGGGCGGTCAGATAAACGGGCTGATACCCCAGATCCAAGTAGCGACGTACCAGACTGTAAGCCCCCTCTTTTTGGTCGGCTCGGTCAATACCTGTGTAGTCGCCAATTTGCTCAGCGTCTGATTCAGTCAAGGTACCATCGATATCGAAAAGTACGGCGGGTGTATCCGGCTGAACCACAGTCACAAACCCTTCGGCTCCGGTTCCATCCGCAGGCACTGCCGCATAGATACGGTACTGACCCGCATTCATTGCTGGTAGGGTGACACTGGCCTTGCCATCACTATTGGTCACGGCGTCACCCAGATAATGCCAGCTACTGTCTTGCTGTCCGCGCAGATAAAAGCGAACAGTTTCAAATTCCAGGTCTTTGTGTGCAATTGCACCGTAATCAAACTTTGCTGTCACTTTTACACTATTGCCTTCTGCCACAACTTCGTCGTGGACCATATGAAAGCTCGGCAACCAGGTAATGAACCGATTTAGGCCATTGCGATACCCGGCACTGGGTACCTCAGGTTTAGCGTAATTTTGCTCTATCCAGCTTGGCTCTGGGCATTGTGGCAGCGCCTGCGCACCAACAGACCATACAATGGCTGCCGCAGCAACCGTTTTAGCTGTGATATGAGTCAACCTTGATAACTTCATATATACTCCCATCGTTAAATTCGAGGCAAGAATATATACTCTAGATTACATTTTTATTAACGCAAACTTTTCACATTAACAAACATTTTAACAACAAGGTGTGATCAGGATCATAAACCAGGTGGAGCGGTTTTAGGGTTTGATGGCTTCGCAACATTATCTGCAACGCTTACTCCGGATGTGTGACTTCGAGCTGCCTGCTGTTTTACCCGAGCCGGAGTCGAGTGGATATTTCGCTTTGCAGCCACCCAGGCATACTTCTCGTACGATTCAAAAACATAGTTGCCACTGGGCAGCTGGATCTGGCCATAGATCACCTCATCGGTCAGGGTAAGATGCACCTGATAATGGTCGTCTGGCTGCTTACTAATTTGTCCGATTAAGCGTTTTTCACGTTCGGTTAGTGTTATCTCGACGATTTCTGCGCACACTTTTTCCTGTGTCTGCGGGATCAAAAACTCAAAGCTATCGCCCATACCTAACTGGCGAATACTTTTGACGTCTAATTCAAGGTAAGCTTCATTGTGCAGCTCAAAAGGTACCGTAGTACCAGATTTAAAGAAGGCTCTGGCGTTTTGAGACTCCTTATTGATGGTGTAATAAGTGCTCTGTAATTCATGCTGTGGCAATCTGACAGGACTGTTTTGCGGGCCCGAAGTCACCAATTCAGGTTCATGCGTCATCGCCTGATGCAGCTCAGATACATTAAAAGTCGTACTCACCTGCTCGCCCGACGATCCTTGCGCATCAAAGTATGCACTTACATTGCCATAAAACAGCAATAAAGCGAGTGACGACCACGTAAAGACGCCCATCAATATGTAAGTGAACACTTTCAACATATCAATAAATTAACAAATGAAGTACTTATGGGAACATTAATTGCTCTGCCGGTTTTTATCAAGTGAGATTAATTGCGATACATCTCGTCCATACGCATCTCAGATATAAATAATCTAATATCAATATGTTAAAAGAGAAACACTATTTACCTTTGTTTACATTACTCAAAACGGAGATAGCCTCAATACGCTGGTAAAAGGCTGAAATACGAACAATGTCTGCTCATCTGAGTATGACAATGCTATGCTTGAAACTTAAAGATCCCTGGCTCGCGGCTTAAAACCAACCATAAAGCGCGGGCAATCACGGGCAATAATGTAGAAGAGCAATAGGTCGGGTTAATGCAGGTTCATGATCTTACACTGATGTTGTCGCTATGGATTGCATCGCTTGCTGGTGCAACAGTGCTATTTGTGATTTCTAAAATGACTCAGACCATTTCCGGCACCCGGCTCTGGTCACTGGCCATGCTGCTACTTTCATGCGCCTATTTATCGCAGCTGAGCATGCAAAACCTCGACGTACAATGGCGGGTTTTAACTTTTAATAGCTTCCTCATTTTAGGTCACTCCGCATGGCTGATAGGCACCTGGCAATTTGTTCAGCGTACCCCATCAACACAAAAGATAGTCGCGCTTATCTTACCGGTTTTGCTCGCCTCCTGGCTGACCGCCACAGTATACCCTGAGCGAGAACTACGCATTACGATCATTGGTATCTGGCTGATAGCCGTAAGGTGTCACTACGCCTGGGTGCTTTACAAGCATGCACGACAAGACAAGAACGAGTTTCTGGCTGCACAAATAACCGCAGGCGTGGTATTGCTGGAAGTGTCATTTTCGGTGCTTTATACATTACAAGGTGCACTGGGTAATCTGCCGCAGATCGGTGAGGCCTTCAACTGGGTAGCCGGATACACTTGGGTTGCAGCACTGTTGGGGATCCTGGCCGGTGCGCCTGTTTTGCTGTTACTCAGCGCCGGGCGCTTTGTTAAGCAGTTGGAATTTGCAGCCAATCACGATCTGTTGACCGGACTGCTCAATCGCCGGGGACTTGCAAAGCAATTAAATGAACTATTGCCGCTAAGTAAAAGAAAATGCGACTCCCTCACCATCATGATGATAGACCTGGATCACTTTAAACGTGTCAATGACAGGTATGGTCATCAAAGTGGCGACCGCGCCATTAGCTGCATTGCAGAGGTACTTAAAAAGCAGTTTCGCAGTGCCGATCTGTTAGCACGCTGGGGTGGTGAAGAGTTTTGTCTGGTGCTGTTTGACATGCAACCCGACATGGCGGTCGTCTGTGCAAACAAGCTGCAAAACGCCTTTGCGCAACAAAGCCTGACGCTTGGGCTGGGCGACACGCCATTGACCATCAGTGTAGGCATTGCCTGTAGCCGGGAGATCAGCCAACAAGGCTTCGAATCCACCCAAAACCTGGCCGATGGTGCACTATACGATGCCAAACATGCTGGGCGAAACTGTGTAAAAGTCGCCAGCATGTCACTCAGTTTATTAGAAGAAAACCCGTAACAGGCTCATCAGGCAGTGAGATGTTGTGTCAGGCTGTCACGCATTGGCGTAGTTGGTCGGCCAATTAAGGTGCTTAATGTACCACTTTGGTCATTCAGCCAGCCCGAATTGGCCTGGATTTCCGCATCAGCCAGCAGCGCAGCAAACCCGGCCGGCACACCTACCTGCGTCAGAAACTCTGCATACTGCTGTTCAGAGACATAATTGGTTAGCAGGGTTTTGCCACTGAGTTCTGCTGCCTGTTCAGCCAACGTCTGCAAAGAGAAGCTCTCATCGCCCGCCAATTCATAGGTTTTGCCCACATGACCCGGCTCGGTCAGTACCACAGCTGCCGCTTCTGCGTAATCTGCGCGGGCAGCACTGGCAATACGCCCCTCGTGCATGGCACCAGTGATGGCTCCGGCGGCAAGGCTACCGGCAATCCCACCGCTGTAGTTTTCGTTGTACCAACCGTTACGCAGCAGCACATAGGGCAAGCCCGACTGTATGATTAGCTGCTCGGTGACTTGATGCTCTTCACTGAGCAACAAAGGCGACGTATCGGCATGTAAAATACTGGTATAAGCCAGCAAGGTGACTCCCGCGTGTTGCGCAGCGGTGATAACGGCTGTGTGCTGTCTTACCCGCTCGCCAATCATATTCCCCGATATAAGTAATAGCTTACTTACTCCTTCAAACGCACTATTTAGGGTTTCAGGCTTGTCATAGTCAGCATATCTGAGTTCAACTCCCAGCTGGAGCAATTCATCTGCCTGCTCTGGTGTGCGTACTAAGGCCACAATCTGCGAAGCCGCTACACGCTTTAATAATGCATCGATTACCAGACGACCCAGCTGCCCATTTGCTCCTGTTACTGCAATCATATTTTATCTCCACTTAGTGTGATTACTGTCGATAGGTTTATTGTCTGGCATAATCATTGTTACCATAAGACGGTCATTTCAAAATGGAGTGTTCTATAAATGATTACAATAAATCATAACTCCCTAAAGTTGCTGGCGATCTTCGCCACAGTAATAGACAGTGGTAGTTTTGCGGCGGCCGCGAGGCGTCTGCACTCCAGTCGCTCACGCATCAGTGAGCAGGTTTCTCAGTTAGAGTCGCAATTAAATGTGCGCCTGCTGCAACGCAGTACCCGCCAGTTAAAGCTGACGCAGGAAGGAGAAAAAGTGCTGCAACATGCCCGACAGCTCACTGGCATTTTGCAACATATTGAGGCCCAGCTAACAGATCCAGAGCCCAGTGGGCGGGTTAGGCTTACCATGAATCATGACATTGCCCATAAATTCATTTTGCCCAAGCTTGATAAACTGGCACAGCGCTACCCACAAATAAGCCTGGATCTCATTGTCGATGACGATCCGCTCGATTTAATTGAACAGCAAATTGACCTGGCCATTCGAATTGGCTTTGTTCGGGATGAATCTCTGGTTGCCCGTCTTCTGCATCAGGAGCGATTTGCCTTATTCGCCAGCCCAGCACTTATTGCGCAGCACGGCATGCCCACCACTGTGAACGAATTGGAGGCCATGCCCTGGCTGGAACTAAAGCAAACGGCAGAGCAAGGCGCGCAAATACTGTATCGCAATGATGAACCTGTGATTATCCACCCGCAGCGGTATCACAGCTGTAACTCACCCTATTTGTTGCAGCAAATGGTCGCCAGCGGGCTTGGCGTGGCCACTTTGCTGCCGTCAACCGTGCAACAGGAAGTTGGGCAGGGCAAACTGGTACACATTTTTGAGCAACTGCAAAGTGAGCCGCTGGTCTTCTCTTTGGTTTATCCCTCAAGAAGACAGGTACCTCAGCGCACCCGCGCCGTGATTGACTTTTTACTCTCGGAATCTTTGTTTGAAGTTTAATACCAATTTCACTTAATACCTGTTCAATTTGACGGAGCAAATATGGCGCTAACGGCGTTAAAAATTTCTCATTTAGAACAACTAAATAGCAAAATTTTTGCCTTGTTATCGACCATATTTTCTCGCCTCAAAATAGCACACTTAATTAAGCAAATTGGTATAAATTCTTTTTTATAGAACAAAAGGCGCGATTTTAAGAAATTTTAAAATCTAAAAACGAATTTATACTGTTTCATATCGGCTGAGGGGAAAACAACTAAGGGCGTTTCCCGCAAGCCCTGGCTTTGATTTTACAAACTTGAGGAAACGGTAATGACTAAACTAATTCAACTCGTTCAACCATTTGACCAAAACACATCTTTATCTCATCTCGCGGCGCTGCTAGCGCGCGTTGGTCTGTCAGCCATTTTTATTCTGGCTGCAATGAACAAAATTCAGTACTTTGAAGGCAATGCCCAGTACATGGCATCAAGTGGATTGCCGGGTGAGTTGCTCCCTCTGGTCATCGCATTTGAACTCATTGGTGGCCTGATGATTCTCGGTGGCCTGCTGACTCGCCTGACGGCCATTGCATTTGCAGGGTTTAGCCTGGTAAGTGCGCTGTTGTTCCACTTCGACCTGGCGGATCAGATGCAGTTTATTATGTTCTTCAAAAACGTGGCGATGGCGGGTGGCTTCCTGGCGCTGGCAGCATACGGTGCGGGAAAATTCAGTATCGACCATAAAGTACTGGCGTCTCAGCCGCTGGTAAAAGGTAAACTGGCTTAAATCGTCAATTTACCAATATTAAAAACGCGCAATGGCTATAGTCACTGCGCGTTTTCGGTATTATTCTGTAGCCATAACCCGCTTACCGTTGGCATCCACAACCAGCAAATAAGACTTACCAAAGTCGCCATTGCACAGGTCTATCGCATTACCCGCAACCTGCAGGCCATCTGCGCAGCTGCTGACAGCGTAGTAGTCAGTTACCTTGCCTTTCTCGGTTGTTGTCACTTTGCTGCCATCAACCATGACGTCATAGCTGCCGTTGGCAAACAAACGTACGTTAAAGACGTCCGCTTTATTGTCTGGCTTTTTAGCTACCACAGACAAAGCTCTTTCTCCGTTTGCTTCCCAGGCAATCACCCACAAGTTGGCACCATCTTTTAGTGTGGTGTTCATGCGCTCTTGCTTCTCGCCGCTGTTGCTGTCCTTAACACCCAGATTGATCATGTTGTTGATGGCTTTATAGCTGTAGCTGTATGTCTTGCCAACTTCCTTTGCAGGGACATCTGCCGACACCACACTGCCACTGTCAAATAAACCGCTGTAACCTGAACTGATAGATCTCTTTTTGGCATGAAAATCAGCCATATAGTCCAACGAGTTAACAAAAGACATTTTCGCATCATGGCTCAGCTGCTCGTCCAGCTCATCACTACCTTCGCCACATCCTGTCAGGGCCGCTGATAAACCCAGCACTAACGCAAATCCGAATCCTTTGTTGCCATTGTTCATAATCATCTCCATAAATCCATATAATAAAAAGTCATTCTGCCAGGCTTCACTGGGCCTGAAACAAATCATAAGTGTCATCCGGTACTCACCCAGGGCGGTACCCGACGGTGTCCTCTATCTGTATCTAACCATGCAGTTCACGCGCAAATATTAACATATCCATTACCTTCTCCAAGGTTGACAAGTGTGCACAATTGTTTAATTTTGTAAGCTAAATGACAGCGCTACCACACTCTTCAGAAAGCTTAATAAAAGCCACTAAAAAACCCTTTTAAATCAAATATTAAAAATCAACCAGAAAGATAAAACTGAAATATGAAAAACGCGTGAAACAGGTACTCAATAAACATCTGTATCAGGATAGAGCTGGCAGGTTAATCGCAGCTTAAAACATAAAGAATTCACAATAATGTAAAAAATAAAAGCAACCCGGAAAATGTCCTGTCGGGTTGCTTTTATAGGCTCAGATTTCAAGGACTTCTTCATCCTCATCAATGTCACTGTCATCAAAGGCCGATAGTAAGGCGACTTCGCTATGAATCAGCTCCGCCACCTGGGCAAGATATTGACATTCAAAGACATCCCCAACGCTCAGTTCAACCTGCCAGTGTTTGTTCACCTCACTCAACAGTCGCATCATCAATAGGGAGTGTCCCCCAAGGTCAAAGAAGTTGGCTGACATACTGATATCACCCGCATCCACGCCCAATAAACGTGCCACAATCCCGACCAGCTGTTGCTCCAGTTCGTTTTGCGGTGCAATGTACTCATCAGCCAGAGCTGTCAGCTCGACTTCAGGTAATGCCTTTCTGTCAATTTTGCCGTTCGCGGTAAGTGGCCAGGTATCGACCAGCTTCCAGGCTGAGGGCACCATGTATGGGGGCAGACTTGCTGATACACTTGCCATTAATTGCGCGGTCAACGTGTCTTGATGCGCTTCAGAAACGGGCTCAACATAGGCCACAATAACGCCTTTTTCTTTATTGACAGTCACCAGAGATTGCGCAACCCGCTCATCTGCATTCAGGGCGTTTTCGATCTCGCCCAGCTCCACCCGAAAGCCACGGATCTTGATTTGATCATCAACCCGCCCGACATATTCAATCAGACCTTCAGCGTTAAAGCGCACCAAATCGCCAGTCAGATACAAGTGCGCAGGCTGGCCCAGTTCGGCCGCATACGGGTTATCGATAAACCGTGCTTTACTCAGCTCAGGCTGGTTGAGGTAGCCAAGCGCCAGGCCATCGCCGCCCACACATAACTCACCAACCACAGTGTTAGACACTTTGCGCCCCTGCGGACTCAGGATCAAAATCTGATCGCCCTGCACGCCTCGCCCGATGGGCACACCGGAACTGATATCTTGCTTTGCCGGTACCGGATAGCAGCAGGTAAAGGTGGTGTTTTCGGTCGGGCCGTAGCCATTGATCACAGTCACATTCGGTAGTGCCGCCTGCACAGCCATCACCGCCAGCGGGTTCAGCACATCTCCGCCAGCCAGCACATGCTGTAGCGCCAGTGGCCCGGTACTGAGATCAGTACAGGCCTTGCTCCATTCGGTGAACAACCCGGAGGTTAACCACATGGCGGTAATGCCCCGAGTTTCCAACACTTTGTTGATCCCAGCCAGTGAGAGGTAGGCGTCAGGATAGAGCACACAGCGTCCGCCGTTAAGCAATGGCCCCCAAATTTCCAGAGTTGCCGCATCAAAGGCAATATTGGCGCTTTGTAAAAAGACCGTCTCTGAATTGAGCGTCATAAAGTTCGGATCACACACCAGGCGATTGACAGCCCGGTGCGGGGTCATAACCCCTTTGGGCGTACCAGTGGAGCCCGACGTATAAATAACATAGGCCAGTGACTGCGCCGTCAAACCTTCAGGATAATCCAGGTTTTCGGTACTCAGATCAGTCCAGAGGGCGTTATTCTCATCCAGTGTAACCTTAGCAACCGGGCTAAACGCCAGCACGTCGTGCTCTGCTTTGCCTGTCAACACCACTGACAGCTGGGTATCTTCAAGCATATACGCCAGACGAGATTCAGGATAACTCGGGTCCAGCGGTACGTACGCCCCACCCGCTTTTAAAATAGCCAGGGTTGCCACCAGTAATTCAAGAGAGCGACCCAGACACAGTCCAACTAAGGAACCTGCGCCTATCTGGTATTCGTCACGCAGATACCTGGCCAGCTGGTTGGCTCGCGCGTTTAGCTCACCATAGCTGAGGACCTGTTCGTTGAGCTGCACGGCAACTTGCTGTGGATTTGCCGCAGCTTGTTGCTCAAATAACGTATGAATACACTCAGTTCGCGGATAGTTTGCCGCGCTACTTTGCCATGCACTTTGCTGTGCTTGCTCGGTTGCCGGTAACACGGCCAGCGTGGCAACAGGCTGTGTACTGTTGCTTTCTAATGCCTCCACCAGTGCTTTCAGCGCGGTATCCATTGATGCTGCAATCCGGGTTGCTGCAATACTTTGATCAATCTGGAAATCCAGCGTAAAACTGGCCTGCTCGCCCAGATCATTGACAGACAAATCAAACGGATAGTTGGTTCTCTCTCGGGTACTCAATAGAGTGGCGCTTCCCTCAGGGGTCGGCTGGGACGGCTCGGTGTGGCGATAATTGAGAATGGCACTGAATAAAGGTGTGTTACCACTGATGGCGCTGTGACTTTGCGCTTCGGCCAGCGAGACTTGTTCATAAGGCAGTAACGACTGGAGCGCCTCGTTGACTTCATGGAGCGCCGTCTGTGCCGATTGCTGACCCAGCTTAACTTTTAGCGGTAAGGTATTGATCAGCATACCCATCATACGCTCAATGCCTGGCATAGCGTTCATCCGTCCCGACATCACAGTACCAAATACCACCTCATCGCGGCCCGTACCGGCGCTCAACACCTGTGCCCAGGCCAGATGGAACAGCGCTGCCGGACTGCATTGCAGACGTCTGGACAAAGCGCGGATCTGTTGTGACAACGCCGGGCTTAGCTCAGTTGCGCACTCTGCCACCGCATTTCCGTTGCCAGTCACCTGAGCCAGGCCAAATGGCAGAGTTGGCGTATCGATATCACCAAGCTGAGCAGAGAAAAACTCAGCGGTATTCAGCTTAGCACTTTGTGCCATGGAGCGGGCTATAAACTCACGATAAGGCAAAGGAGCGGGCAAATCAGCCTTGTTCTCGGCACTGAGTTCTGCCAGCAGTATTTCCAGTGACACATGGTCAGTGATCAGGTGGTGAAACTTCAGCAGTGCGTAGACTTTGCCCTGTTGATCCTGCGGTGAAACCATTAACTGGATCAGCGGCGCAGATTCAAGATCAAAGCCATGAGGTGCATTTGCCACATACTCTTCAAATTGTGCTTTCACCCTTGCTGGCTCAAGTGACAACAGCGTCACGGGCAGCTCGACTTCACGCAATACCACCTGCACAGCCTGCTCGCGGCCGCGCCAGAAAATGGCGGTACGCAGCACATCATGACGCTGAATCACAAAGTTCAGCTCATCGATGAGCTGAGCCAGCAGTTGTTCACCATCGAGCTCAAACGCCATAGTACTGACATACGGGTCGTGCTGCTGATTCATGGTATGGACAAACAGCACCCCTTCTTGCAACGGTGCCAGCGGGTACATATCCTGCACATTCGCCGCACCACCGGGTACCTGAGCTATGATGGCATCAATACTGTTCTGTGTTAGCTCAATCAGGGGCAACATCTCAGGTGAGATGGCGTCTGCTCTTGCTGGAATACGGTTTTGCGGCACATTAAATTCAAACTCAACCTGTGGCTGTGCGTCGAGATGCGCGGCCATCGCACTCAGACTGCTGGCCTTAAACAGGGCCTGTGCCTGGCATTGATAGCCTAGCTGTTTCACCCGGGTCAACAGCTGCATCACCAACAAAGAATGGCCACCCAGTGCGAAGAAATTCGCATCACGACTGATTTGCTCAACGGGCAGGTTAAGTACATCAGCCCAGATTGCCGCCAACGTGTGCTCAGTATCGCTCTGCGGCGGCACATAGTCGCCGTTTAAATCTGCCTGCTCCGGTGCAGGCAGCGCCTTGCGGTCAATTTTGCCATTTGGTGTCTGTGGCCACTCATCAATCAGCACAAAGCTGTTTGGTACCATGTACTCGGCCAGTGACTGACTCAGTTTGGTGACAATCGATTCAATCAATGCCTGCTTTGCCGTATCCGGTTGCTCGGTACACGGTTTAACGTAAGCCACCAGACGCTGGTTGCCCTGCGGATCTGACAACGCCATTACCAGTGCCGAATCCACTTCACTATGCTCACCAATATGATATTCAATCTCACCCAGCTCGATGCGCAGACCGCGAATTTTCACCTGATGATCCATCCGACCCATATATTCTATAGTGCCATCGTCACGAAAACGCACCAGATCGCCGGTTTTATAAAGTCGTGCGCTTGGTAACTCATCTTTAAACGGGTTGTCGATAAAACGCTCGGCCGTCAGCTCAGGACGGTTATGATAACCACGCGCCAGACCTTCGCCGCCAATGTGCAATTCACCGCAGGCTCCTTGTGGCAGCAAGTTGAGGGCTTCATCCAAAATCACTAGCTGTATGTTCTGAATCGGTTTACCAATCGGCACACTGCTGCCGTATGGCTGAGTGCAATCCCAGTAACTGACATCGATGGCCGCTTCAGTGGGGCCATACAGATTATGTAGTTGTGCTTTTGGCAAACAGGCTCTGAACTGTTCAACATGGCCTATTTGCAGCGCTTCACCACTACAGAATACCTGATTGATGGAGGTGCAGCGCTCAAGGTTGCCATGCTCTAGCATCACACCCAACATAGAAGGCACAAAGTGCAATTTGGTGATCCCGGCAGCGACAATCAGCTCACTGAGGTATTCCGGCTCTTTATGACCGCCCGGTTTTGCAATCACCAGCTCCGCGCCTTTGAGCATAGGCCAGACGAATTCCCACACGGAGACATCAAAGCTGTAGGGGGTCTTTTGCAGAATTCGGTCGTCCGGGCCACAGCCATATTCGTTGTCCATCCAGTCGATGCGGTTATGCAGTGCCTGATGCTCGACCAGCACGCCTTTTGGCAGCCCGGTGGAGCCCGAAGTGTAAATGGTATAGGCCAGGTTGTGCGCACTCAGACCTATGTCTTTTAGCGCAATATTGGTATCCGGATAGGCGCTAAAATCGAACTCATCCAGACGGGTAATATTGGCTTCGCCAAGGCTGACTCGTCCGGTAACTGCGGTTGTGCTCAGCACTACCGTAGCATTAGCATCCTCCACTAGGTAGTTCAGGCGTGCCGGTGGCAGCTCAGGATCCAATGGCACATAAGCCCCGCCGGCTTTGAGAATACCCCAAATGCCGATCACCATCTCCAGTGAACGCTCAACACATAAGCCCACTAATGAATCCGGTCCGATATTGTGCTCTGCACGCAGATAATGAGCCAGCTGGTTGGCTCTGGCATTTAATTCACCATAGCTCAGAGTCTGCTCGCCGAAGCGCAGCGCAATCTGCTCCGGTGTCGCCGCTGCCTGCTGTTCAAACAGTTCGTGGATACACAGCTCACGCGGATAATCCAGCGCGGTGTCATTCCAGCTGTGCAATTGTTGCGTACGCTCGGCTTCGTCCAGTACACACAGGCTCTGCACCGCTGTATTGCTCTGGCTGTCCAGTAAATCCAGCACCTGAGTCAGGGTCACTTGCAGATACTCGGCAATGCGCGCCGCCGGGGCACGTTTATCTACCTGAAGTTCAAAGCCAAAGCCATCGCCGAAATCATCTACCGAGAGGTTAAACGGATAGTTGGTGCGCTCTTCACTGGCAATCACCTTGAATCCGTCCTCCTGCTCCAGCTGCGACTCTTCCACCGCCGAGTGGCGATAGTTCAGCATCGCGCTGAACAGGGGCAGCTGACCACTTACGCCGCTACAGCGCTGCGCCTCGGCCAGTGACACCTGCTCGTAGGGCATCAAAGCACGCAGGTCGTCGTTAATTTGTGCCAGCAGGCTCATTACATCTTGTTCGCTCAGAGACACCCGCAGCGGCAGCGTATTGATCATCATGCCCATCAGCTGGCTGCTCAGGCCATCGTCGCTCATACGACCCGATAACACAGTACCAAATACCACCTCCGACTGACTGCTACACACGCCCAGCACTTTGGCCCACACCAGATGAAACAGCGCCGCCGGACTACTGTGATACTGGCGGGTCAGGCGGCGAATACGCTGCGCCTGCGCGTCATCCAGGGTGACATGTACGGTCTCAATGCCCGAGCCGTCATTCAGCACATCCGTCAGGCCATAAGGCAAGGTGGGTTCGCTGACATCACCCAGCATTTGGGTAAAGAAGGCTTCGGTGTCCAGACTCGCGGTGCGCGCCAGGGTGCGGCCAACAAATTCCCGATAGGGCACCGGCTCTGCCAGGCTCGCTTCATTGCCATTCAGCAGCGCCGTTAATTCATGGACCAGAATTTCCAGCGACACGTGATCTGAGATCAGGTGATGCTCGCACAGCAGCGCATAATGCTTGCCCTGCGCGGCATCTTCACACACGCTCAGTTGTAAAAGCGGCGCGTTTTCAAGCTCAATCCACAGCGGCTGCCCGGCCACATAAGCGCTGAATGCGCTCCAGACATCGTTTGCCTCACTGAAGTCCAGCTCAGCCACGGGCAATTCCACCTCACGCTGTACCACCTGAAGTGCAGTGGTGCGGTTGCGCCATAAAATCGCGGTGCGCAGTACATCGTGGCGGGCAATGAGGGTATTGAGTGCCCATTTAAAGCGCTCAAGGGACTCCGTGCTGTCGAATTCAAAGGTGGTGCTGGTAACATACGGGTCCTGCCCTTCACTCATGGTGTGTACAAACAGCACGCCTTCTTGCAAAGGTGCCAGCGGGTAGATGTCCTGAATGTTGGCCATGCCACCAGGAATGGTCGCCGCAATATCGGTGAGTTGTTGTTCATCCAGCTCGGTGAGTGTCACCATCTCCGGGGTGATGTGAGTACAGTCCGCCGGAATTAAATTGGCGGGCACACGACTTGATTCCTCATTCCCAAGTGCCCGAACCTGGCGTGCCATGTCCTGTAGCGTGTGTGCTCTGAACAGGGCCTGCACATCAGCCTGATACTGACGTGCACGCAGCTGGCTGACCAGCTGCATAATCAGTAACGAGTGGCCGCCCAGCGCAAAGAAATTAGCGTGGACACCCACCTTAGCGGCGTCGAGCGACAACAGTGAGGCGACAATCTCTACCACCATTTTTTCGGCGTCGGTGTGTGGTGCCTGATAAGGCTGCTCTACCGTTTTCGCCGGCAGGGCCAGCAGTGCACGTTTGTCCAGCTTACCATTGGCGGTCAGCGGCCACTGGTCCACAAAGCTGTAAGCCGAGGGCACCATATAATCCGGCAGGTTGCCGCTCAGATGCTGTTGCAGTGCGTCAATTAAGCTGCTGTCTTGCTCACTCTGTGCCTTCACAAAAGCGCGCAGTACCTTGCCGCCTCTGTTCGTACCATCAAGAGCGCCAGATTCGGCCAGTACCACCGCCGACTCGACCTGCTCATGGCTCATCAGCTGGGTTTCTATCTCCCCCAGCTCGACGCGGAAACCACGGATCTTGACCTGATCGTCGCTGCGTCCGACAAACTCGATTTCGCCGTCTGCGCCCATGCGTACCAGGTCGCCGGTTTTGTATAAACGGGCGCTCAGCGCAGGGTTGGCCGGGTCAAAGTAAGGATTGTCAATAAAGCGCTCGGCGGTGAGTTCGCTTTGATGTAAATAACCACTGGCCAGACACTGACCACTGATATACAGCTCACCCACCACACCCGGCGGGCACAAGGTCAGCTGCTCGCTGAGCACCAGGGTCGCGGTATTCACGTTGGCACGGCCAATGGGCACCGCCCGCGGCTCATCGTAACCACCGCTGATGGCATAGCCGGATGCCGTGACTGTGGTCTCAGTTGGACCATAGGTATTGAGCAGCACAAAGCCCGGTTTAAGCGACGCCACCGACTGTTTATCCAGCGCTTCACCGCCGACAATCACCAGTCGCAGTGCCAGCGCTTCAAGCTCCGCTTCGCTCAGCGCCAGCATATGCCAGAACGCCGTTGGCAGACTGGCCACACTGATAGCATGGCTGTCACAGAAGGCGATGAAGGCCTCGCGGCTCAGCGACACCTCTTCATCGCGCAGCACCAAAGTGGCGCCCTGAGCCAGCGTCGCCAGCCATTCTTCGACGAAAATATCGAAATTCATGGTAGAGAACTGCAACACGTTGTCGGCTTCGGTGATTTCGTAGCGCTGCTCACAGTTAGCGGCAAAGTTGATCAGGTTATGATGGCTTATCATCACGCCCTTGGGATTACCGGTTGAGCCTGAGGTATACATCACATAGGCCAGGCTCTCCGGGCTTAGTGCCACATCCGGGTTGCTGATTGGGTAGCCTGCAAACTGGCTGGCATCATCCAGCAGCACTGGTGTGACGTTAAAATCGCTCAGCATGGCTGCCACTTTTTGCTGGGTCAGCACCACAGACAGACCGGTGTCCTCGACCATATACGCCAGACGTTCCTGCGGGTAATCCGGATCCAGCGGCACATAGGCACCACCGGCTTTGAGGATGGCCAGTACCGCGACCATCATTTCCAGCGAGCGACCAACACACAGGCCGACCAAGGTATTCGGGCCCACCTGATGTTCAGCACGTAAATAGTGCGCCAGCTGGTTGGCGCGCTCGTTCAATTGCTGATAATTCAGTGTGCCCTCATGGCTCTTGACGGCAATACGCGCGTCGCTTTGTGTGGCGCGTGTTTCAATCAGCTGATGTACCGGAGTAGACGGCAAGGACACGCCCGGTCCACACAGTTGTGCAAGATGTGCCTGTTGCTCCTGCTTATCCATCAGGGTCAACTGAGCAAGTGCAGTGCTGGCAGCATGGTCGCTGAACAGTTGCAGTGCGTGGATAAGGTGACGATTCAGAGTTTCAATATAATGGTCTTCAAACAGCGCCAGATCGTAGGTCCAGCGCAGTGTGTAGCCTTCATCCTGTGGGGTAATGTCGATATCTATGTCGTACTTCAGCGACACTATCTCGCGCTCATATTGCGCAAAGCTCAGTCCATCCAGTCCAGCATCGGCCTGATCGCTGACACCAAACTCGCTGTCCATGGACAACATGATCTGAAACAGCGGATCATGCGACAGGCTGCGCTCTACATTTAAGCGCTCTACCAGTTGCTCAAACGGTACATCCTGATTGGCCTGCGCATTGCGATGCACATCGCGTACATGGGCGAAATAGTCTCCCAGCGTGGTATGCCTGGTCTGAGTTCTGAGCACCAGATTATTGACAAAAAAGCCGATCAGCGGCTCCAGTTCACTTTGCATTCGGTTGGCAACCGGCGTACCAATCAGGATATCCTGCTGGTTGCTGTGCTGCGCCAGCACCCAACTCAACGCACTGTGTACCAACATAAAGGGCGACATTTGGTGGCGCTGCGCAACAGCACCCAGCTGCTGACTAAGTGTGCTGTCAAGATTAAAGCTCTGGCACCCCGCAGCACTTTGCTTTTCTTCAGGGCGAGGCTGTTTTAAGGGCAGACTGTGGACAGACGGGGCATCGGCCAGGGTTTCCTGCCAGTATGCCAGCTGAGTTTCCAGTACATTTTCCTGCAACCAGGTTTGCTGCCACAGCGCATAGTCTGCGTACTGGATAGTCAGCTCAGGTAATGGGTTCGTTGCCCCCTGTGCAAAGGCGCGATATAAAGTCAGAAACTCCTGACTGAGTAATTCAATCGACCAGCCATCGGAGGCAATATGATGCATATTGAACAGCAACACCCCTGCTTGTTGCGCAGTGCCAGGGTTGGCCAGCAGAATATAACGCGCCCGCATCATCACATCCTTGGTCAGATCAAACGGGGTATTCAGCTCCTCATCAATCAGGGCTTCGAGCTGCGCCGAACGAGCACTTGCTTCCAGTGTGGTCAAATCGCTGTGGGCGATAGCAAACGTCACCTCGTCACGAATGTGCTGCCGTGCACCGTTTTCACCATCCACAATCACAGTGCGCAGTATTTCATGGCGGCGGATAATGGCCTGACAGGCACGCTCAGCCACCGCCAGATCCAGCTCCCCGGTGACCGTCATCAGAGCTGGCATATTATATTGTGCCGACCCCTGTTGCAGCTGATCGATAAACCATAACCGGTGCTGTGAAAAAGACAGTGGTGCAAACGTCTGATACTGCTCAGTACGCGGCGTAATAGCCTGGCGCTTGGGCTGTGTTTCGCTGTCGCTTAAATAATCCAGTAATTGTGTTTTATTCTCTCTGATCAGTTGCGCAATCTCTGCTGTGACTGCGCCCTTTTCAGCTTCGACTACAAGTGACCCGTCAGAGACACTCACCAAAATCAACTTTTCCTGAAGCAGACTGACTAACTGTTGCGGTTTCATTAAAACACAATCCTTTCTACATTATCTGATTGTTCTAACTTGTCTTTCAGAGCCTGAGCAGCGTGCAGCTCGTCTAACTGCAAGGCTTGTTCAGCCACCGAGGTGTACTTAAATAACTGTTTGATGGTCAGCGCGCAGTCAAACTTGGCCTCAATCTCTTTCATCAGTTTGACGACCAGCAAAGACTGACCACCCAGTGAGAAGAAACTCGCCTGCGTGCTGATATGCGCTTCATCCAGGCCAAGTACCTGTGACCAGATAGTCACCAGAGTCCGCTCGGTGTCGCTGTCAGGCGCAACATATTCACCACCGAGCCCGGCGTGCTCCGGAGCAGGCAGGGCTTTACGATCAATTTTGCCGTTGGGCGTTTGTGGCCATTCTTCCAGCAGCACAAAGCTGGCGGGGATCATATACTCAGCAAGAGACTCACCCAGTTGTGCTTTGATAGAGTCAATAAGTGCTTGCTGTGTATCGTCTGTATCCAGCGAGTGCGGTTTAACATAGCCGACCAGGTGCTGGTTACCCTGTTGGTCATCCAAAGCCATCACCAGAGCAGAGTCCACTTCGCTGTGCTCGCCGATGTGATACTCAATCTCACCAAGCTCAATGCGCAACCCGCGGATCTTCACCTGATGGTCAATACGCCCCATGTATTCAATAATGCCATCAGCGCGATAACGGACCAGATCGCCGGTTTTATACAGACGCTGACTGCTGCCTGCCTGGCTGTCATCGTAAAACGGGTTGGCGATAAAGCGTTCTTCAGTCAGATCAGCGCGATTGTGATATCCACGTGCCAGACCATCACCGCCTATGTGTAACTCGCCACAGGCACCTTTTGGCAACAGGTTCAGCGACTCATCAAGGATGTATAGCTGGATATTCTGGATTGGCCGGCCAATAGGCACATTGCTGCCATGAGGCTGCGCGCAGTCCCAATAGCTGACGTCAATGGCCGCTTCAGTCGGGCCATAGAGGTTATGAAGCTGCGCCGCTGGCAGCATGGTTTGGAACTGCTCAACATGGCTGATCTGCAACGCTTCACCACTACAGAAAACCTGCTGGATTGACGTACAACGGCTCAGGTCACCATGCTCCAGCATGACGCCCAGCATAGACGGCACAAAGTGCAATTTGGTGATGCCTGTCTCAACAATCAGATCGCTCAGGTAGCCCGGGTCTTTGTGGCCGCCCGGCTTGGCAATCACCAGTTCTGCACCTTTGAGCATCGGCCAGACAAATTCCCATACCGACACATCAAAGCTGTACGGCGTTTTCTGTAGTATCTTGTCGTCAGGTCCGCAATGGTATTCATTGTCCATCCAGTCGATGCGGTTATGCAGCGCCTGATGCTCAAGCAGCACACCTTTTGGCATACCCGTAGAGCCCGAGGTGTAAATGGTATAGGCCAGATTTCGGGCGCTCAGACCAATGTCGTTCGGTGCAATATTGGCATCGCTGTAGGCGTGATAATTAAAGCCATCAAGCTCAATAACGCAGGCCCCGCCCAGCATGACACGTGCGGCGACCTCTTGCGTGCTGAGCACGACACTGACATTGGCATCGGCAACCAGATAGTTCAACCTGGCGCTGGGTAACTCAGGATCTAGCGGCACATAAGCTCCGCCGGCTTTCAAAATCCCCCAGATCCCAATGACCATTTCAAATGAACGTTCTACACACAGCCCCACTAAAGTGTCTGGTCCAACGCCGTGTTCATTGCGCAGATAATCTGCAAGCTGGTTCGCTCTGGTATTAAGTTCACGATAGCTCATGGTCTGAGCGCCAAAACGTAAAGCTGTCTGACTGGGCGATTTTACAACCTGCTGCTCAAACAATTCGTGAACACACAGCGCTTGATCATATTCCCGCGCCGTATCATTCCATTGCTGAAGCTGTTCATAACGTTCCTGTTCAGATAGCAGCGGGAGCGTATCCAGCGGATTGGCTAGCTGTGCCTGAGTAAGCCGCGCCAGATATCTGAGCACACCTTGCAGATGTTTATCCAGCGCTGCGATGTGTTGCTCCGTGAACAGAGCACAATCATACAACCAGTTGACGGTCAGTCCGGCCTCATCCAGGTCGATATTAATTTCAATATCAAACTTGGTCGAACAGGCCTGTGGCAGTCTTGGGGTAAACGTCAGTCCTGCCAGTCCCTGCTCTGGTTGCTCTGCCAGGGCAAATTCTGAGTTGGTTGTCAGCATTATCTGGAACACCGGACTGTAAGCCGTTGAACGCGGGATCTGTAAGGCATCAACCAGCTGTTCAAACGGCACATCCTGATGCGATTGTGCACCGATATGAGCGTCTTTCACATGAGCAAGATAGTCACCCAGATTAGAATGCTGGGTGTTCACTCGCAGTACCAGAGTATTGGCAAAGTATCCGATAAGACCGGCCACTTCTGGCTGGGCACGATTCGCCACCGGCGTGCCAATCACAATATCCTGCTGATTACTGTGCCGCGACAAAACATAGGCCAGCGCACTGTGTACCAGCATAAATGGCGTGATCCGTGCCGCTTCAGCAAACGCTTTGAGACCCTGACTCAGCGAGCCTGGCAATAGACTGGTGAAGCCATTGGCATTGAATGCTTTTTCTTCCGGACGAGCTTTATCCAGTTGCAGACCATGCACCGCCGGCGCATCAGCCAATGTCTCACGCCAGTAATTGAGTTGTGTTTCCAGCGCTTTTGCTCCCCCTTGTGCCTGACTCAGCCAGTCGCGTTGCCACAAGGCATAATCGGCATACTGGATAGCTAAAGGCGATAAGGCAGCCTCGGTGCCCTGAGTGGCTGCTTCGTACAGCGCCATAAACTCGTTCGACATCAGCTCAACTGACCAGCCATCCGAGGCAATATGGTGCATATTGAACGCCAGCACACCACGCTGCGCCTCGCCCTGATCGGCATAGTTCAGCAAAATATACTGAGCACGCAGCATCAGGTCGCTGTTCAGCTTAAAAGGTGTTAACGCATCTTCTTTGAGCAACTGACTGAGGCGGTCTGCTTTGGTGTGCTCATTCAGGTCGCTTAAGTCATGCAGGGTCAGCGTCAACTGCGCCTTACTGCGGATCAGCTGGACAGGCTCGGCATCCTGCTCCAGATACACGGTGCGTAACGCTTCATGTCGAGCAATCAGGCGATTTAACGCGGCTTGTGCCGCATCCAGGTCTAATACGCCATCAACATCAAACGCCACCGGCATATTGTACTCGGCGCTACTGCCATTGAGTTTATCGATAAACCACAGACGCTGCTGAGCAAACGATAACGGCAGACGGGCATTTGCCTCACGAGGTTGCGCGACAATGGATGGCAGCACCTCAGTATCGGCCTGCTGCGCGACCCGCTGCGCTAGCTGTGCAATGGTGGTGGCCGCAAAGATATCCTTCACGCTCAGCTCACAGTTGAGCTGCTCGCGGATCCCTGCAAGCAACCTCATCAGCAATAAGGAATGTCCACCCAGTTCAAAGAAATTTACCTCGACGCTAACCTGACTGTGCTCAAGCTTAAGCAACTCGGCCCAGATCCCAACCAGGGTGTACTCGGTATCATTACGCGGGGCAACATACGCTTGCTGCGCAAGTCCGCTATCTGGCGCAGGCAAGGCGCGCCTGTCGACCTTGCCATTGGCTGTCAGCGGCCATTGCTGCACAGTGACGATAGCGCCTGGTAGCATGTATGCCGGTAACTGCTCACCAAGCGCCTCTTTTAAATGGCTCAGCCAGTGCTCATCAGCACTGTCCTGCGCACTTTTGACATAGGCAACCAGTTGCAGTGTGCCATCCACAGCAGGTACAGCCAGTACCAGGGCTGAGTCAACCAAAGCCAGCTCGGCGATACGGTTTTCAACTTCGCCCAGTTCAATGCGGTGACCGCGAATTTTCACCTGGTCATCCTGACGGCCCAGATAATGCAGCTCGCCCTGCTCGTCATAACGGGCCAAATCGCCAGCACGATACAAGCGTTCACCCAGCCAGGGATAGCGTCCCCTGTCGAATGGGTTGTCAATAAAACGTTCTGCACTGAGTGCTTCGCGGTTCAGATAGCCCAGTGCCAGGCCTGACCCGCCGACATAGATTTCGCCCGCACACCCTTTAGGTACCAGCTTTAACGCGTCGTCCAGCAATACAATATGCTGATCGCGCAGCGGTCTGCCGATATTGATTTGCGCACCTGGCTCAATGCGTTTATAGGTCACATGTACTGTGGTTTCTGTGATCCCATACATGTTGATCAGCTCAGTTTGCTGCTGTGCAAAATGCGTCCACCACTGGGTAACGTGACTTGGCGTAAGCCCTTCCCCACCAAATACGATGCTACGCAATGAGGATAGCGCCTGCCGGGCCGTAACCAGATATTCGGTGAGCTGTTTAAAGGCACTCGGCGTCTGGTTAAGAATAGTCAGTGCGTTGCGCTGACACAGTTTTACGAACAACTGACTGTCTTTGACTTCATCCAGGCTCGGCATCAGCAGTTTGCCGCCAAACAACAAGGCGCCCCAGATCTCCCAGACACTGAAATCGAAGGCAAAGGAGTGGAACACACACCAGCAATCGTCTTCACTGAAGTTAAAATCGGGCTGAGTCACATCAAACAGACGGACCACATTACGGTGGGTTTGCAGCACCCCTTTTGGTTTGCCCGTGGAGCCTGAGGTGTAAATGACATATGCCAGATTGTCTGATGTATGCGCTGCCAGCTGCACATTATCGGTGCTGTAGCTGGTTAGTGTCAGCTGATTAAGGTCGACAACAGGCGTGTCTTGTATCGCTAACCCATCAGCCACCTGATCTTCACTCAGTACCAGTGCCACGCCCGCATCCTGACAGATAAAATCGAGACGCTCTTGCGGGTAATTTGGATCAAGCGGCACATAAGCACCACCGGCTTTAAGTATTGCCAGTATGCCCACAATCATATTAACGCCGCGACCCACACACAGGCCTACCAGAGTATCCGGGCGAATATCGTGTGCGTCAATCAGGTAGTGTGCCAGTGCGTTCGCCCGCGCGTTCAGTTCATGATAGGTCAGCGACTCTTGTTGGTACACCAGTGCAGTGCGCTCGCCAACTCTGGCCACCTGACGCTCGAATCGGGCCTGAATGCTGCTTACACTATCTATACTTACCACTTCGCCGACATTCGCCTGCATCAGGGCATCCTGCTGTGTCTCAGTCAGTACCGCCAGCTGTGCCACAGGTGTATCTGATTCATGATTCAGTGCACTCAGTAACTGTTCGATGGCGCATGTGACATAGTCTCCCACCGCGTTAATGTCGACAGAGCGTTCAACCTGCAGATTGAAAGAAAAACCCTCACCCCAGTCATCAACACATAAGTTAAATGGATAGTTAGTGCGCTCTCTGGCGGCTGTGGCCTGCGCGCCGCCTTGCGCTGACGCTTCAGCCAGACGGGAGTGACGATAATTGAAAATGGCGCTGAATAACGGCGTTTGTGTGCTGACACCGCTGCATGCCTGCGCTTCAGTCAGCGATGCCTGCTCGTAAGGCATTAACCCGAGCAGAGACTTATCGACCTGCTGTAACAGCGCTGCTGCCGTTTTGTCTGCCAGATTAACACGCAGAGGCAAGGTATTGATCATCATGCCCATCATCTGCTCTATGCCCTGCTGAGCGCTCATTCTGCCCGATAACACAGTACCAAATACCACATCCCGGCTCTGACTACAGGCCGATACCACCATGGCCCAGGCCAGATGGAAAAATGCCGCCGGGCTCATGCCACGCTGTTGCATCTGGGTGCGGATCTGTTGCGATTGCTCCAGAGTCAGCTCAACATGCAAATCGTTACAATGCAGCTCATCGGCTTGGGTGCTGTCCAGCCCAAACGGATGGCAGGGCGTGTCGATATCACCCAGTTGCTCGGTAAAATAGTCACGGGTATTGAGCTGCCCGGCATTGTGCAGTGTTTGAGCAATAAATTGTCGATACGCCAAAGGTTCTGGCAATTGCCGGAAGGCTTGCTCATCCATTGCCAGCTCAGTCATAATCATTTCAACTGAGATATGATCGAGCAAAATGTGGTGCTCTTTAAGCACGCCACAGTATTTATCTGTGACGGGGTCGTGGGCCAGCTCCAGTTGCACCAAAGGCGCCAGCTCCAGATCCATACGATGTATGCCCTGTGTAACGTAAGCGTCGAGTTTTTGTCTGGCATCTTGCTGACCAGAGAACGACAACCAGGTTGGCAGCAATTCACAATGGCGCAATACCAGCTGTAAAGGGGCTTGACGCTCGCGCCACGCGACCAATGTACGCAGCACATCATAGCGTGCAATGATCTGATTGAAACGTGTGACAAACCGGTCAATTTCATCTTTGCAGCCAAACTCCAATGTGATGGTGGTCACATAAGGGTCGGTTTTTTCCGTCGCGCTATGAACCAGGAAAATACTCTCCTGCAAAGGAGCCAGCGGATAGATATCCGCGATGTTAGCTGCTCCGCCGGGAACACGTTGTGCCAGCGAATCCAGCTCGCTCTGAGTCATCGAGGCCAGCGTTACCATGTCCGGGGTGATCAGTGTGCATTGCGCCGGGATACCATTTTGCGGCAGTTCAGGGGCGCTCTGCTGTGTGCCATCCGTAATGGTTTTGGCCATTTCGCCCAACACCCGGGCATTAAACAGCGCCTGTACCGAGGTGCTCCAGCCTTGCTTTTTCAACCTGCTGACCAGCTCCATCACCATCAGTGAATGCCCGCCTAGCTCAAAGAAGTTGGCGGCCATGCTGACTTCGGCAAGCTCAAGGGTTAACAGCTCAGCACATAACTCGGCCAACACCTTTTCCTGCTCGGTGACGGGGGCCACATATGCCACTTCATAACCGAGACTTTGCGGCACTGGCAGCGCTTTACGATCTATTTTACCGTTGGGCGTTTGTGGCCACTCGTTTAACAATACGAAATTTGCCGGGATCATATAATCGGCCAGCGATTCACCCAGCTGTTCCTGCACGGAAGCGATCAGCGCCTGCTGTGTGTCTTCAGTCAATTCAATGGACGGCTTAACATAGGCAACCAGTCTCTGATTACCTTTATCATCCTTCATTGCCAGGACCAGGGCTGAATCGACCTGTGCGTGCTCACCAATGTGGTATTCGATTTCACCCAACTCGATGCGCTGCCCCCGGATCTTGACCTGATGATCCAGCCGCCCCATATATTCAATGTTGCCGTCTTCACGAAAACGCACCAGGTCGCCGGTCTTATACAGACGTTTACCAGGGCTTTGCGGATAAATTGGATTAGCGATAAAGCGCTCTTCGGTCAACTCAGGACGGTTATGATAGCCCCTTGCCAGGCCATCACCACCAATGTGTAACTCGCCGCAGGCGCCTTGTGGCAATAGATTAAGCCCATCGTCCAGTATGTATAGCTGAATATTCTGGATGGGCTTACCGATAGGAATGCTGCTGCCATGAGGCAAAGCACAATCCCAGTAGCTGACATCGATGGCTGCTTCCGTCGGACCATAGAGGTTGTGCAGCTGCGCCTCGGGCAGCCGGACTTTAAACTGCTCTACATGGCTTACCTGCAGGGCCTCTCCACTACAGAACACCTGCCTGATAGTACTGCACCTGGCCAGGTCGCCATGCTCCAGCATCACACCCAGCATAGAGGGAACAAAGTGCAATTTAGTTACACCCGTTTTCTCAATCAGCTCGCTCAGATAAGCGGGGTCTTTGTGTCCGCCCGGTTTAGCGATAACCAGCTCGGCCCCTTTGAGCATAGGCCAGACGAATTCCCATACCGAAACATCAAAACTGTAGGGCGTTTTTTGTAAGATTTTATCCTGTGGCTCACACCCGTATTCATTGTCCATCCAGTCGATGCGGTTATGCAGCGCCTGATGTTCCAGCAACACACCTTTGGGTTTACCTGTGGAGCCCGAAGTATAAATAGCATAGGCAAGATGATTGGCTGTCAGGCCGATGTCGCTCACCGCAATATTCGAACCCGAGTATGCAGCAAAGTCGAAGTTGTCCAGTGCAATGACCGCCGCATCGCCCAGTAACACCTGTTCAATCACCCTTTGTGTACTCAACACCACATTGGCGCAGGCATCTTCAATTAAATAATTCAGCCGACCTGATGGCAGTTCCGGGTCCAGTGGCACATACGCACCACCGGCCTTCAAAATACCCCAGATGCCAATCACCATCTCAAATGAGCGCTCGGTGCACAAGCCAACCAGAGTATCAGGGCCGATGTTATACTCAGTACGCAGATAATGCGCCAATTGGTTGGCTTTGGTATTGAGCGCCTCATAGCTCATGGTGCGCCCGTCAAAGCGCAGGGCAATAGCATCCGGTGTAGCTTTGGCTTGCTGTTCAAACAGTTCGTGCACACAGCGCTCGCGTGAGTAATCCAGCGCCGTGTCATTCCAATCCAGCAGCTGTTGTTGACGCTCAGTGTCGGACAGTAGTTTCAACGTATTAGGCTTGGCTAATAACTCAGCTGGGGTCAATGCTGCCAGTTGCGCAAGTACGGTGTTTAAGTGGTTAGCAATAGCGCTGACACGTTGTGCACGGAACAAAGCGGTATCATAGGTGATTTCTATCGCCACGCCCTGCTCGTTTAGTGCAACTTCGATTTCCAGATCAAACTTAGTCGTCACACTGCTGGCAGGACGTTGTGAAATGCGCAAGCCATCCAGTGCTAATTGCTGATCTCTGACACCATAATCAGAATTGGTGGTCAGCATGATCTGAAACAGCGGCGCATGGGCGCCGCTACGGGGAACGTTGAGCTTTTCGACCAACTGCTCAAAAGGCACATCCTGATTGGCCTGAGCGCCTAGGTGTACCGATTTCACATGAGCAAAATAATCGCCAATACTGTGCTGCCCGGTGTTGACTCGCAGTACCAGGGTATTAGCAAAGTAACCAATCAAGCCCTCTAACTCTGCGTGTCCCCGGTTGGCGATGGGCGTGCCTATGACAATATCATTGCTGTTGCTGTGCCGTGATAATACATAGGCCAGTGCACTGTGGATGAGCATAAAGGGCGTGAGCTGATGCTGTCGGGCTAAGTTTTGCAGCGCTTGTGCCTCAGCGGCTCCCAGCTCACTGCGTACCAGATCACCGTGCAGCTGCTTAGTGGCCGGCCGTTCAAAATCTGGCATGATCCCGTGTACCGCGGGTGCACCGGCTAAACTTTGTTGCCAGTATGACAGCTGCTCAGCGAGCGCTTGCGGGGTCAGGGTCTCACGCTGCCAGTGCGCATAATCAATATACTGCAATGGCAAAGGTGCCCAGCTGGCGACCTGTCCGCTCACTCTGGCCTGATACGCCTGAACGAACTCACCGGTCAGAATTTCCATCGACCAGCCATCCGATACAATATGATGCATATTCAGTAGTAACACGCCCTGCTGGGTGCCATCATTGTGCTGGTGAGTACACAGGTAGGTCACTCTGAACAGAACATCTTTAGTTAAATCAAACGGTTTGAGGGTATCGCGTTCTACGTGTACAGCCACCTCTGTAGCCTGGTCGTCGCTATTGCTCAAATCAATTTGCTGAATATTAAGCGCCACATCATCACGGATAGTCTGTTCAGGTCCATCCTCAGAATCACAGTAACCGGAGCGCAAAATAGTGTGGCGCGCCATTATGTCGTTGAATGCATCCTCTACGGCCGCTAAATCCACACGACCCTGCACATCCAGTACAAGGGGGATATTGTACTCAGCCGATGGCCCTCGCAGTTGCTCTAAGAACCACAGGCGCTGCTGCGAAAAAGACAAAACGCTTTGCGTTAACCCCAGAGCGGGGATCGCGTCCCCGGATTGGCTCAACGCATTTGCTTTTGTTGCCTGCTGACTCAACAGCTCAATAAGCTGAGTTTTGTTTTCCTTGAGTGCGCTTCTCAGCTCATCAGTCATACTGCCTTTTGCTGCTTTAAACTTGAGTTTGCCCTGCTCGACATACAGATGAACGCCCTGTGATATCGCTAACTCGAAAGCCTGATGTACATTCATTAAATCTCACCATCCTCAACTAAATCCTGATCGCAGATACTGTCTGCCGCCCGTGTATTGAGCTGTTGCATTCGCAACAAGTCGATGTGCTGGGCCAGCTGGGCCAGCGACTGCGCCGTAAAAATGTCCTGCATGTCTATCTGTTGTAGCTGTAATTCCGGGTCCGAGGTGATAGCTCTGACCAGCTTACTAACCAGCAGGGAGTGACCACCCAGCGCAAAAAAGTTGGCCGAGGTGCTTATTTCACTTTCCTGCAAATGCAGTAATTGCGCCCAGATGGCAACCAGGCGTTGTTCGCTGTGTGTTTCAGGCGCAATATATTCACCTTCAACGGCGGCCAGGTCCGGCTCGGGCAGCGCCCGTTTATCAATCTTGCCATTACTGGTCAAAGGCCACTGCGATACTGGCACAAACATCCCGGGTACCATGTAATCAGGGAGCCTGTCTGCCAGTTCTGTTTTGATCCGCTGGATCACTACCATATCGTCATTAATATTTTCATGGCCAGAGGCAGTATTAACAGCGGTTTGGTCACTAAGCTGCACATAGGCCACTAAGTGTTTGGCACCCGTTGCACTGGTCGCAACAGTGACCACCGCAGCATCCACATCAAGGCACTCACTCAGTAAGCCTTCTATTTCACTAACTTCGATTCTGAAGCCCCGGATCTTGACCTGCTGGTCGATACGACCCAAATATTCCAGCTCGCCATCGGGTAAATAGCGGACCAGATCCCCTGTTTTATACAAGGTTTCGGTTACACATTTATTGTGGCCATCGAAATAAGGGTTCGGCACAAACCGCTCTGCGGTTTGCTCAGGTAGCTGGTGATAGCCCCGCGCCAGACCAACGCCACTGATATGCAACTCGCCCACCACACCCGGTGACAACAAGGCCTGATTACTGTCTAGCACAAAGGCACTGGTATTTTTCAGGGGCTTACCTATGGTGACTTTCTGTCCGGGACGCAATTCAGCCCAGGTTGCGCAGATAGAGATCTCAGTCGGGCCGTAGGCATTGACCATCCGGTAGGTACCCCCCCACTGCTCCACCACTTCCTGATCGCAGGCCTCACCGCCTACGGCCAGCGCTTTAAGCGCTAAGTCATCACGAAACTCCATCATGGCCAGGAACGCCGGTGGCAAGAGCACATGGGTAATGGCTTCACTGTGCAGCAGCTGACCTATACTCTCCGGAGACAAACGCTGAACGCTGTCGGCAATTACCAGAGTGGCGCCGCTCAGCAACGCCATCACATATTCCCAGGTCCCTGCATCAAAGCTCATAGAGGCGAAGTGCAAGACCTTGCTTTGCTCATCGACTTTCAAATAATGGCGGTGGTTAAATGCAATATTCACTATCCCTTTGTGTTCAAGCAGCACGCCCTTTGGCTTGCCGGTTGAACCTGAGGTGTAAATGGCATAGGCCAGGTTTGACGACGTCAGCCCCGTTACCAGCTCGCTTGGGTTGTGGGTGGGGTAATCGACAAAGGTCTGTACTACTTGCTCATTACCCAGGCCATCAATGCAGACGCTGTGATAATCGGTTAAGTCAAGCTGCTCAATAATAAAGTGGGTTGAAAGGATGATTTTAACGCCGGAGTTTTCCATCATATAGGTGACACGCTGACGCGGATATGCCGGATCCAGTGGTACGTATGCCGCACCGGCTTTGAGGATGGCCAGAGTACCTATGATCATTTCCAGCGAGCGCTCAACACATAAGCCGATAAAGGTATCCGGCGTCACCTGATATTCACGAGTCAGGAAGTGCGCCAGCTGATTGGCACGCTCATTCAGTTCGCGATAAGTCAGCTGTTTATTGCCGAACTTAACGGCAAGCTGATCCGGGGTTTGCAGCGCCTGCTCTTCAAACACCTGATGAATGCACTTATCGACTGGATAATCCGCAGCATTGTTATTCAGACCATCGATCAGATAGGATTCGAGCTTGTCACCCAGAATAGACAGACGATTCAAAGGCAAGGTGCTACGTGTCTGAGCGCTCATATCCGCCAACGCTATCAAGGCATTATTAAAGTGTTCACTTAGCTGCTCTACAAATTCAGCGCCGAACAAGGCCACGTCGTAGTTCCAGATGGTCTCAATCTGCTTATCGCTAATATTCAGCGCAATTTCCATATCGAATTTGATGGCCGGATGACTGCCCTGAAGCGGAGACAGGCTCAAGTCTGGCAGATTCAGTAAAGATGATTCATCGGCGCCGTCGGTAAACTTGTCATTGGTGGTCAGCATGATCTGCACCAAAGGTGTATAAGACGAAGTACGTGGCAGATTCAGGGCATCAATGAGCTGCTCAAAAGGCACGTCCTGATTGACCTGGGCGTTCATATGCACCTGACGAACATGAGCAAAGTACTCGGCCAGAGTGCTGTGACAGGTGTTCAGGCGCAGTGCCAGGGTATTGACAAAACAACCAATCAACGGGCTCAGAGCCTCATCGGCGCGGTTTGCCACCGGCGTGCCAATGACAATGTCTGACTGGTTGCTGTGACGACTAAGTACTACACCCAAAACAGCGTGCATCAACATAAACGGGCTCAGATGAGCCTGTCTGGCCACCTCGCCCAGTTGCTGTGCTACATACGCAGGCAAGGTGGCAGTGACATGTGCCCCCTGTGTTTGTTTTACTTCCGGGCGATGATGCTGGGTCGGCAGGCTGTGTGCCAGCGGTGCATCTTCCAGCGCCTGCTGCCAGTATGTCAGTTGCTTCTCAAATTCGCCGCCCTGCATTTTGTCTCTTTGCCACACGGCAAAGTCGGCGTATTGCAGTGCCAGTTCAGGTAACGGGTTTACCTGCTCAGCTGAATAGGCCCGATACAGAGTCACAAACTCATTGATCAATACATCCATAGACCAGCCGTCAGAAGCAATGTGGTGCAGCGTCAGCAACAACACGCCTTGCTGAGTATGGCCGGTTCCCTGAAGCTTAAGATACTGACCGCGGATCGAAAGTTGTTGGGTCAAATCAAATGGACGCTGTGCCTCTTCAAGCAGACACTGAGACAACTGTGCCTGCTGTTGCTCACCTTCACAGTCACTGAGATCGACAAAGCTCAGAGTAACATCACTGTCTTGCAAAACATGCTGACGCACTTCATCATCCAGCTCACGATAAACGGTGCGCAGGATCTGATGGCGTGCCACGATAGTGCTGAGCACCTTTTCAACCAAAGTCAGTTCCAGTGCGCCTTCAACATTCAGCGCAACAGGCATATTGTATTGACTTTGACCTGATTGCATTTGCTCCAGCAGCCAGAAGCGCTGCTGAGTATAAGAGAGGACGCAGCCATCCGGATAGTGTCCGGGTTGCGGCCTTTGCGACTCGCTGTCTGCGCTTTGTGCATGAGACAGAAATGCGATGATTTCGGCCTTATTTGCTATGATGTCCTGCTTCAGTGTGGCCGGAAATTCGCTCACAGTCAGGTCAAAATGTAGCGCGCCCTCTTTGGCATACAGATAAACGCCTTGGTCTGCTGCCGATTTAACTAATTGTGCAATCATTATAGTGTTCCACTCATCATTACCGATTCATTGGCTTTTTTGTCTTCGAGATATTTTTGGGCCTGCTTGCTCTCAATTACCTGTGAAAGGACCGCTAATTCTGCAGCTTCGTAAATTTCCCGTAATGTCAGCTCTATTTCGAACTGGGTTTTAATCGCCCCCGCCAGCTTGATTAGATACAGAGAGTGCCCGCCCAACTCGAAGAAGTTAGCGCTGGTACTTATCTGCTCTCGGTCCAGGCCAAGCAACTCAGCCCAGATTGCCACCAGAGCATGCTCTGTGTCGCTTTGTGGTGCAATGTACTCTTGTCCTGCCAGCATACCTTGCGGCACTGGCAGGGCTTTTTTATCTATTTTTCCGTTTGGCGTCAGCGGCCATTCGTCTATCAGCACAAACTGGCCCGGGATCATATGTGCCGGTAACTCACATTCCAGCGTATTCTTAACATCACTCAACCAGGCTTGCTGCTGTGTTACCTCCTTTGTCTCACGCGTGAGACAAGGCTGCAGATACGCCACCAAATATTGTCCGCCACCTGTGTGTTCCTGGGCCATCACTAAAGACGTCACCACTTCGGGATGGTTATTGAGCCGGTGTTCAATTTCACCCAACTCTATCCTGAAGCCCCGGATCTTGACCTGATCATCTATCCGGCCAATAAATTCTATACGACCATCTTCGCGATAACGGACCAAATCACCAGTGCGATATAAGCGCTTGCTGTTATTAACACCCGCCGCTTCATAGTAAGGGTTGTCGATAAAGCGCTCGGCCGTCAGTTCAGGACGGTTCAAATACCCTCGCGCGACACCGGCACCACCCAGATAAAGCTCACCCACACTGCCAGTAGGTAACAGTTCTTGTGCGCAGCCAAGTACATACGCCTGACTGTTTGCAATCACCCGACCAATATCCGGCACCTGACTCAAGGCAGATGTAAAACGCGCCGCCGTCGAATAAGTGGTGTCTTCCGACGGACCATAGAGGTTGCATACGGCAACCCCCGGACACGCTTCTAAAATCTGATTCACCTGTTGCGCGGTCAGTGGCTCACCCGCCAGGTTAATCACTTTAACCCCTTGCGGCACCGCCCCCACTTCCAGCAAGGCTTTCATTGCCGACGGCACAGTGTTGATCATGCTGATATCAAGCTGCTGTTCGGCCAGTGCCATGGCATTGTTCACTATCACGCTTTGATAACCAAAGCACAGCGGTAAGAACAGCTCATAAATCGACAAGTCAAAGTTCAGTGACGTCGATGCCAGCACTTTATCCAGCTCTGCATCGCTGTATGCCTGTTTCGCCCACTGCAACATAGCCACTGTATTGCGATGCTCAATCATCACGCCTTTTGGTTTACCCGTCGACCCTGAGGTGTAGATCAGATAAGCCAGGCTCTGGGCACACACACCCGTTTCTGCTCGCGTTAAATCGTGTGCAGGATAAGCCGAAATTATGTCGTGATTATGAGACTCTGGTGCGTCCAGTAAAACGATGTTAGCATACCCCAGCGTTACCTCTTCTGCAACATTCTGTTGACTTAATACAACATTTAGACTGGCATCCTCAATCAGATAGGCCAGGCGCGATTGCGGGTAGTTAGGATCCAGCGGCACATAAGCCCCGCCGGCTTTGAGAATGCCCCAAATCCCGATCACCATTTCCAGCGAGCGCTCAACACATAAACCCACTAACGAATCCGGCCCGATATTGTGCTCTGCACGCAGATAATGGGCCAGCTGGTTGGCTTTGGCATTGAGTTCACCATAACTCAGGGTCTGCTCACCAAAGCGCAGGGCAACCTGCTCCGGCGTCGCCGCTGCCTGCTGTTCAAACAGCTCGTGGATACACAGCTCACGCGGGTAATCCAGCGCGGTGTCATTCCAGCTGTGCAATTGTTGCGTACGCTCGGTCTCATCCAGTACACACAGGCTTTGCACAACTGTGCTGCTCTGGCTGTCCAGTAAATCCAGCACCTGAGTCAGGGTCACTTGCAGGTACTGTGCTATGCGCGCCGCCGGGGCGCGTTTATCTACCTGAAGCTCAAAGCCAAAGCCATCACCGAAATCATCCACCGAGAGGTTAAACGGATAGTTGGTGCGCTCTTCACTGGCAATCACCTTGAATCCGGCATCCTGTTCCAGCTGTGTCTCCTCTGTTGCCGAGTGGCGATAGTTCAGCATCGCGCTGAACAGGGGGAGCTGACCACTTACGCAGCTGCAGCGCTGCGCCTCGGCCAGTGACACCTGCTCGTAGGGCATCAAGGCACGCAGGTCGTCGTTAATTTGTGCCAGCAGACTCATTGTATCCTGCTCGCGCAGCGACACCCGCAGCGGCAGGGTGTTGATCATCATCCCCATCAGCTGGCTGCTCAGACCATCATCGCTCATTCGACCCGATAACACAGTACCAAATACCACCTCCGACTGACCGCTACACACGCCCAGCACTTTGGCCCACACCAGATGAAACAGCGCCGCCGGACTACTGTGATACTGGCGGGTCAGACGGCGAATACGCTGCGCCTGCGCCTCACCCAGCGTGACATGTACGGTCTCAATGCCCGAGCCGTCATTCAGTACATCGGTCAGGCCATAAGGCAAGGTGGGTTCGCTGACATCCCCCAGCATCTGGGTAAAGAAGGCTTCGGTGTCCAGGCTCGCGGTGCGCGCCAGGGTGCGACCGACAAATTCCCGATAAGGCACCGGCTCGCCCAGACTGGCTTCATTGCCATTCAGCAGCGCCGTTAATTCATGGACCAGAATCTCCAGCGACACGTGATCTGAGATCAGGTGGTGCTCGCACAACAGCGCATAATGCTTGCCCTGCGCGGCGTCTTCACACACGCTCAGCTGTAAAAGCGGCGCGTTTTCCAGCTCAATCCACAGCGGCTGCTCAGCCACATGCGCGCTAAATGCGCTCCAGACATCCGCTTCCCCGCTAAAGTCCAGCTCAGTCACGGGCAGCTCCACCTCACGCTGTACCACCTGAAGTGCAGTGGTACGGTTACGCCATAAAATCGCGGTGCGCAGCACATCGTGACGGGCAATCAGGGTGTTCAGTGCCCACTTAAAGCGCTCGAGCGACTCGCGGCTGTCGAACTCAAAGGTGGTGCTGGTGACATACGGGTCCTGCCCTTCACTCATGGTGTGTACAAACAGCACGCCTTCTTGCAGCGGTGCCAGCGGGTAGATGTCCTGAATATTAGCCATGCCACCAGGAATGGTCGCCGCAATATCGGTGAGTTGTTGTTCATCCAGCTCAGTGAGCGTCACCATCTCCGGGGTGATTTTGCTACAGTCCGCCGGAATTAAATTGGCGGGCACACAACTTGATTCCTCATTCCCAAGTGCCCGAACCTGGCGTGCCATGTCCTGTAGCGTGTGTGCCCTGAACAGGGCCTGCACGTCGGCCTGATACTGACGTGCGCGCAACTGACTGACCAGCTGCATAATCAGTAACGAGTGGCCACCCAGCGCGAAGAAATTAGCGTGGACACTCACCTCAGCGACGTCGAGCGACAACAGTGAGGCGACAATCTCTACCACCATTTTTTCGGCGTCGGTTTGCGGTGCCTGATAAGGCTGCTCCACCGTTTTCACAGGCAGGGCCAGCAACGCTCGCTTGTCCAGTTTGCCATTGGCGGTCAGCGGCCACTGGTCCACAAAACTGTAGGCCGAGGGCACCATGTAATCCGGCAGGTTGCCGCTCAGGTGCTGTTGCAGTGCATCAATTAAGTCGTTGGCCTGCTCGCTCTTGGCCTTCACAAAAGCGCGCAGTACCTTGCCGCCTCTGTTCGTACCATCAAGAGCGCCAGATTCGGCCAGTACCGCCGCCGACTCGACCAGCTCATGGCTCATCAGCTGAGTTTCAATCTCACCCAGTTCGACCCGGAAACCACGGATTTTGACCTGATCGTCGCTGCGCCCGACAAACTCAATTTCGCCATCTGCGCCCATGCGCACTAAGTCGCCGGTTTTGTATAAACGGGCGCTCAGCGCAGGATTGGCCGGGTCAAAATAGGGGTTATCAATAAATCGCTCGGCGGTGAGTGCCGGTTGATGCAGATAACCGCTGGCCAGACACTGACCACTGACATACAACTCACCAACCACCCCCGGCGGGCACAAGGTCAGCTGCTCGCTGAGCACCAGGGTCGCGGTATTCACGTTGGCACGGCCAATGGGCACTGCTCGAGGCGCATCGTAGCCACCGCTGATGGCATAGCCCGATGCGGTGACCGTGGTCTCGGTCGGACCATAGGTATTGAGCAGCACAAAGCCCGGTTTAAGCGACGCCACCGATTGTTTATCCAGCGCTTCACCGCCGACAATCACCAGTCGCAGTGCCAGCGCTTCAAGCTCCGCTTCACTCAGCGCCAGCATATGCCAGAACGCCGTTGGCAGACTGGCCACACTGATAGCATGGCTGTCGCAGAAGGTGATAAAGGCCTCGCGGCTCAGCGACACCTCTTCATCACGCAGCACCAGAGTGGCGCCCTGAGTTAACGTTGCCAGCCACTCTTCAACAAAAATATCGAAGTTCATGGTAGAGAATTGCAACACGTTGTCGGCTTCGGTGATTTCATAGCGCTGCTCACAGTTAGCGGCAAAATTGATGAGGTTGTGATGGCTTATCATCACACCCTTGGGATTACCGGTTGAGCCCGAGGTATACATCACATAGGCCAGGCTCTCCGGGCTTAGCGCCACATCCGGGTTGCAGATTGGGTAGCCTGCGAACTGGCTGGCATCATCCAGCAGCACTGGTGTGACGTTAAAATCGCTTAGCATGGCAGCCACTTTTTGCTGGGTCAGCACTACAGACAGACCGGTGTCTTCGACCATATAGGCCAGACGCTCCTGCGGATAATCCGGGTCCAGCGGCACATAGGCGCCGCCGGCTTTTAGAATGCCCAGCACGGCCACCATCATTTCCAGCGAGCGACCCACACACAGGCCAACCAAAGTATCCGGGCCCACCTGATGCTCGGCCCGTAAATAGTGTGCCAGCTGGTTAGCGCGCTCGTTGAGTAAATGGTAGGTCAGGATGTCATCGTCATAGCTGACGGCCACTCTGTCCATGGTTTTCGCGGCCTGCTGCTCAAACAGCTGATGTACCGAAGCTTGTGGTAAATCCACAACCGGCCCCAGCTGTGCACTCAGTAATGCCTGGCGCTGCTCGGCAGAATAGGCTGTCCACTGAGCCGGTGATTCTTCTGATTCGCGCATGACATGGTGTAATAAGTTGTCGATGGCGGTATTCATCAGATCTGCCACCAGCGCCAACGGCACACGCGTATCAGCCTGGAAATCGAGGGTGAACGCATCACCAAAATCATTGACCGACAGATCCAGCGGATAGTTACTGCGCTCACGCACTGCTGCAATGTCGTACAGGCTGCTTTGTTGCTCATCAAGGTTTTCAGAGTGACGGAAGTTCAGCGTGGTGCTGAACAGCGGCGAACTGGCATCCACTTGCGAATGACGCTGCGCCTCGGCAAGTGCCACCTGCTCATAGGGGATCAATCCCTGCAGCTGCTCGTGCACCTGAGTCAGCAAAGTTCTGGCATCTACACCCGCCAGCTGGACACGCACCGGCAAGGTATTGATCAACATACCTAGCATACGTTCAACGCCCGCCTCTCCGCTCATACGCCCGGAGAGAACAGTACCAAAGACCACATCCTGCATATTACAGCAGTGGCTCAGCACCTGTGCCCAGGCGGCATGGAACAGTACTGCCGGGCCCATTTGTAATTGGCGCGACAACTGACGAATTCGTTCATTCAGCTCAGGGGCCAGCGCATAGCTAAGCTCCTGCGAATTCGACCCGTCCCCCAGCGTATCAGCCAGGCCAAAAGGTAAGGTTGGCGTATCAACATCACCCAGACGGGCCGAGAAAAATGCCGCGCTGTCGAGGGTTTTAGCAATGTGTTGTGATTTGGCAACAAACTCGCGATACGGCACCTGAGGTGGCAAGCTTTCCTGCTCACCCGCCACACATATGGCGAGTTCTTCCAGAATCAATTCAACCGACACATGGTCGGTGATCAGGTGATGATGCTTAAACAAAGCATGGACTTTGCCACTGGCCTCGTCCCGAACAACCTGCATGCGTACCAAAGGTGCCTGCTCGACATCAATTTTATGATTGCCGTGTTCAACAAAGTCATTAAAAGCCACCAGCACATCTTGCTCGGCACCAAAGTCCAGCCACTCAACCAGACTGCCTACCTCGCGCTGAACCACCTGAACCGCTTTGTCCCGACCGCGCCAGAGGATCACGCTACGCAAGATATCATGGCGCGCGACAACCTGCTCCAGCGCCGTAACAAAGCGCTCAAACTTGGTGTCATCAGCAAAGGTCAGTGCCGCAGAAATCACATAGGGGTCAAACTCTTGTTGCAAAGAATGCGCAAACAAAATGCCTTCCTGCAGTGGTGCCAGCGGATAGATATCCTGAAGGTTTTGCACACCGCCGGGGATCTGCGCACAGACTGAATCAATCTCGCTTTGGCTCAGAGAGATCAGTGGCAGCATCTGTGGCGTAATAACCGTGGTATCAGCCGTTATCCCATTCGCGGGCACTTGCCAGCTCAGCTCTTCTTCCAGCTTACTCACTGTGCTGGCCATTTCAGCCAGTGTCTGGGCCTTAAAGATAGCTGCCGCTTCTGCCGTAAACCCGGCCTGTTTAAGCCGGGCATGGATCTTCATCACCAGCAGTGAGTGTCCGCCCAGTTCAAAGAAGTTCGCCGTGCGGCTGATGTTGCTCGCTTCAATACCGAGCAGCTGCGACCAGATGTCGCTGAGCAGAATTTCCGTGTCTGTTTCAGGCGCTTCGTACAGGCCCTGCCCTGCGGCCATATCTGGTTCTGGCAGCGCGCGTTTATCAATTTTGCCATTGGCATTGAGTGGCCATTGCGTCATTGCTACAAACGCTCCCGGAACCATGTAGGCCGGTAAACTATCGCCCAGTGCCTCACTTAACCAGTGACTCAGTGTCTGGCCCTCTGGCACCTGAGTTGCAGGCTCAACATAGGCCACTATCATGGCATTATTGCTGAGGTCTTTACGAGCAATCACTAAGGCCTGCTCAACCTGCCCCAGCGAATTAAGTGCGTGTTCAATCTCTCCTAACTCGACGCGAAATCCGCGGATCTTAATCTGGTCGTCTACCCGACCAACGTACACAATCTGGCCCTGCTCGTCGTAGCGTACCAGGTCGCCGGATCGATAAAGATACTGAGACTGTCCCGGTAAATTCACAAAGGGATTATCAATAAAACGCTCAGTATTGAGTTCAGGGCGATTCAGGTATCCCAGAGCTAATCCGGCTCCCCCCAGATAAAGCTCACCGACAGCGCCCACCGGCAACAACTGCTGCTGTGCAGACAGAATATAGCAACGATCACCGCAAACCCCGGTGCCAATCGGCAGCACGCCACGGGCAATATCGTCAGTATTGACCACATACCAGGTGGAAAAGGTAGTATTCTCTGTGGGTCCATATACATGAACAAACTGACAGTTTGGGTTACTGGCCAGCGCTTTTTCCCAGCTGTTCAGACGCGCGGATTCACCACCGGACAACACGCAACGCAATGAATTCTGAGTTACCCCGGTGCGGCTCCACTCATCAAACAGCCCGGTGGTCAGGAACATGGCTGTGATCTGCTGTTCGCGGATCACCTCGTCCAGACGTGTTACCGTCATATATTCATCGGGGAACAGCACACAACGACCGCCATTGAGCAAGGGTCCCCAGATCTCTATGGTTGCTGCATCAAAGGCGATATTGGCACATTGCAAAAACGCCGTGTCACTCCCCAGCTCAATAAAGTCAGGACTATCTACCAGACGTACCACCGCACGATGCGGCGTCATGACCCCTTTAGGGTTTCCGGTTGAGCCCGAAGTATAAATCACATACGCCAGAGACTGCGGTGACTGCGCGTCATTGCAGAGCGGATTATCCGTACCGTACTTAGCAAACCGGCTGTTGTGGCTATCCACGGACACTAACTCTGCACCACTGAACGAGAGCCGTTCGCAAAGCGCTTGTTCAGTCAATATCACCTGCGCACCGCTATCCGCCAGCATATACTCAAGCCGGGACTGGGGGTAATTGGGCTCTAATGGCAAGTAGGCACCGCCGGCTTTCAAAATGGCCAACGTCGCCACCACCAATTGAATGGAGCGGCCAATGAACAGGCCCACTAAAGTGCCATTAGTCACGTTATGTTGCTCACGTAAGTAATGTGCCAGCTGGTTAGCCTGCGCGTTGAGCTCGCCATAACAGAGTGTCTGCTCATTGAGTTGCAGTGCAATGGCATCCGGCGTTTTTGCGGCTTGCGCTTCAAACACCTGTTGGATCTGCATATCACTGCGATACCAGGGCTCATCCGCCTGCCACTGCACCAGCTGATGTTGCTGTGCCTGCTCGGGCAGTACGCTGTAAGCAGCGGTTTGCTCCGGTGTCTCTTCTAATGCTGTCACCAGATTTGTCAGCGCATTGGTCAGATAAGCCGCTATCTGCTTTGCATCAACCTGTTGGTCAATCTGATACTCCAGCGAGAAGCCTTGCCCTAAATCATTTACCGACACGCCAAACGGATAATTGGTACGCTCTTTGGCGCTCAGTAAAGTCCAGGCAACATTGCTGTCGTGCAGTGTAGTTATATCATCCTGCGCGGCAGAATGTCGGTAGTTCAGCATGGCACTGAACAGGGTTGCGCCGCTGGCCAGGCCACTGTATTTTTGTGCTTCGGCCAGCGATACCTGCTCGTAAGGCAACAAGGCTTTAAGACTCTGATCGACCCGCTTAAGCTGAGTCAGCACAGGAGCCTCATCCAGTGAAACACGCAATGGTAGGGTGTTGATCATCATTCCCATCATGGTCTCAATGCCCGCCATGCCATTCATCCGGCCAGACATCACACTGCCAAATACCACCTCCTGCGACCCACAACAGGCGGCTATCACCTGCGCCCAGGCCAGATGAAACAGGGCTGCCGGACTCAGTCTTTCACGCCGTGCCAGGGTGCGGATTGCGTCACTCAACTCAATCGATAATGTGTCATGGTGATCAACGATAGTCTCACCACTGCCTGTCACCTCACTCAGACCAAAAGGCAGTGTGGGGGTTTCTATATCGCCCAATTGCGCCGAGAAGAATCCGGCTACGTCAAGCCCTCGATTGTGTTCAAGCGTATGCGCGATAAAGGCACGATAAGGTAAGGGCGTGGGCAATGCCGAACCGGGTTTATCACATAGCTGTTGTAACTGGGATACCAGGATATCCAGTGAAACGTGATCCGTTGTGAGGTGATGGAAAGTCAATAATGCGTAGCACTTGCCCTCGTCACAGGCTTCTGTAACAGCCAACTTGATAAGTGGTGCCAGTTCAAGGTCCAGAGTGTGCTGATGCTCAGCCACATAGGCTTCAAATGCGGCTTTGATCGGTTGCTCAGTATCAAATACCAGATGCGACACGCTCAGCTTTGCTTCGCGCATCACCACCTGCACAGCAGTTTCGCGCTCGCGCCACATCACCGCTGTGCGCAGCACATCGTGGGTTGTCAGCATACGTTGCAGCGCCTGCTGGAAGTTCGCAAGCTGTTCAGATCCGGCAAACTCAAACGCCGCTGTGGTAACATACGGGTCAGCCTGGGTGTTTAAGGTATGCACGAATAACACGCCTTCCTGAAGGGGTGCCAGTGGGTATATATCGGCAATATTGCGGTGTGCACCGGGTATTTTTGCGGCAATCTCATCGATTTCATGCTGGCTCAACTCAACCAGATCCAGCATCTCAGGCGTCACATAGCCACAATCAGCCGGGATGCCATTTGCCGGCACTTCAAACGTGCTGCCATCTTTACCCTGCCTGTCCAGCAGTTCTGCCATTTCCCGCAACGACGCGGTGGCAAACAGATCGTGAACCCGCGCCTGCCAGCCCAGACTTTGCAGCTGACTGGCCAGTTGCATCAGCAACAGGGAATGGCCGCCCAGCTGGAAGAAGTTGGCAGTCGCGCTTACATCATCGACTTTGAGTAACTCAGACCATAAGGCCGCCAACGTAATTTCGGTATCCGTTTGTGGTGCAAGATATTCCCCCTGCAGCGCAATGGTTGTACACGCCAGCAGGGCTTTCTTATCAATTTTACCGTTCGGGGTCAGTGGCCACTGAGTCAGCAATGTAAAATGCCCCGGCACCATGTGTGCTGGCAGCCCCTGCTCTAGCTCTCGTTGCAGAGCAAAGACAAACTCAGCCTGCTCCGACTCTGCCACCGGCTGCTCCGGGATCACACAGGCCAGTAACTGATTGGTGCCACCCTGGCGCTTTGCCAGCACCACACATGAGTGCACGGCCGAGAGTTTATTCAGGCCGTGCTCAATTTCTCCCAGCTCGACGCGGAACCCGCGCACTTTAACCTGATCGTCAGCACGCCCGACAAACTCCAGCTCACCATCCGGCAAATAACGAACCAGATCGCCACTGCGATACAGACGCGCTCCGGTCTGCGGGTTTTGCTGATAAAAGGGATTAGCGACAAACTTCTCTTCGCTTAATTCAGGGCGATTCAGATAGCCTTGCGCCAATCCGGCACCACCGATATACAACTCACCAATAGAGCCAACCGGCAGCATTTTTTGATATTCATCCAGGACAAACAAAGACACATTATCGAGCGCCTTACCGATGCGAACCGCATTACCCGGCATCAATTGACATACAGTGGCACACACCGATGCCTCAGACGGACCGTAGGCATTATAAAAACCATAACGTGAGGACCATAAGTCCATCAGTTCTTGCTCGCAGGCCTCACCCGCCACAATCAGACATTGCAATGCATAGTCTTCGCGATATTCCATGGTCGCCAAAAACGCCGGAGGCAAGGTCACATGAGTGATCTGCTGCTGGACAAATAAATCGGCCACTTTGGCCGGTTCAAGACGTGCTTCATCGCTGCTGATCACCAGAGTTGCGCCGTTCAGCAGCGCCATCACCCAGTCCCAGGTGCCTGCATCAAAGCTGATTGACGCGTAATGTAATACCCGGCTTTGTGGCGTGATGGCAAACCGGGCTTGCTGATTCTGCGCCAGATTGACAATACCACGGTGGGTACACATCACGCCCTTAGGTTTGCCCGTCGACCCCGACGTATAAATCAGGTATGCCAGCTCATCGCTGTGTTGCTGTATCTCTGTGCTGAGGTTGTCCAGGCCACACTGAGCCCATTGTCCAGTCTGGGTGTCCAGCGAAATCACTTTGTCAGCGGCAAATGCCAGCGACTCACGACACCGCTCATTGGTCAGGATCACACTGACTGCGGAGTCTTCCATCATGTAAGCAAGGCGCTCTACCGGGTAATTGGGATCCAGGGGCACGTAAACACCACCCGCTTTTAGAGTCGCCAGGATGGCTATCATCATTTCGATGGAGCGATTGATGCACACGCCAACATAGCTGCCCGGCATAACCCCTTGTTGCGCTAAATAGTGCGCCAGTTGATTGGCCCGTTCATTCAGTGCCTGGTAGCTCAGGGACGTCTCACCAAACACCAGGGCGCAGTGTTTAGGCGTGGCAGCAACTTGCTGCTCAAACACTTGCTGTATCGTTAACTGAGAGGCATAGTCAACCTGATTGCCATTCCAGTCGAACAGCTGCTGTTCAACTTCCTGCTCAGTGGCTAACGTGTAATCACCAATCAGCATGGTTGGGTTGGTTACCACATCGGCAATCATGGTCGTCAGACGACTGACATGGCCATCAATCTCATCCTCGTTGAAGAAGTTTCGGTCAAAGTTAAACTCAACATGGACGTTATTAATATTATCATGGCTGCGCACATAAATAGACAAAGGGTATGAGCTAAAGCCACTGTTCAGTACCGCCTTGTAACTGGACACTTCGCCAAACTGGGTATCGGAAGGGTGATCTTCCACTGACAGCTGAATATCGAACAACTGGCCCTCACCCTCATTCATCGGCCGAAGGTCGCGGATCATTTCATGCAGCGGATACTTTTGATATTTGTAGCTGCGTTTGAGCTCGGCAGCCACGGCTTTAAAGGTGTCAGCAAAGCTATCGGTACGAGAAAAGGCCACGCCAACGGGGATCACCGACGCCATCATACCTATAGTCTGACGTAATTTAGCCGAGCTGCGGTTGTGGACGGGCATTCCGATGTGGACCAGATCACGCTTATCATTCATCTGCGAAAAATACACCGCGACCAGGGTGGTGAAAAAGTGTGTTGCCGAGCAGCCATAACGCGCGGCAACCGCACCGATTTGATTGTACTGCTGCTGGGTAAATTCGTATTCGCGACGGGCAAATGGCTGGTCATCAAACTGATTGGTTTTCTTCAGCAGCAGCGGATCGGGTAAGGCCTTAAACTTTTCCTGCCAGAAAGCCCGGTCTTTTTCGAACCGGCTACTCTGCCGATAGGCCTGGTCTTTTTCAATAAACTCGCTGTACGACGGGCGTTCTGGCACTTCTTTAATGAAATGCCCCTGTGCATCCATCGCCAGATACGTTTCACTGAGGTACTCAAGGAACAGACTGCCCGCGATGCCATCCACTATCAGGTGGTGGAACACCATACACATGGCACTCTCCTGCTCGGAGATTTTTAACCAGTGGATACGCCATAAACAAGGGCCATAAATATCAAAGGGGGTAGACATCTGAGTCTGGCAATAGTCTGCTGCACGCTGATGCGCATCCGTATAGCCACTGAGGTCAATACACTTCCAGTCCAGTTCCAGATCATCATTGATGATTTGCCAGGGTTGGGTGTCTTCCAGTACCAGGTTGATACGATAAGCATCTGTGTGCGCCACGACGTGATCCAGTGCATGCTTAAAGCGTATCGGGTCCAGTGCCCCTGTTAATACAAACCGACCCCCAACGTTGTACAGTGGGGATTCACTCTTGAATACTTGCTCCATCCAGACTGGTTGCTGAGATGATGTCAGGGGGTAACGTCTATTATTCATTCTTGGTCTATCCATACTCACTGGCCCCGATGCGCGGAGACCTTGATAATACACTGGCCTTAAGGCATCACCGTAAGGCACAAAACGTGGCGGGCCAAAAGCCCGCTATCTGGCTTTCAGGCCAGCGCTACAGGCTGTTCAGCAACAGGGTCTGCAGATGCAAATGACGTGGTTACGTCTTCCATCTGACCGGCTTCAAATTTGAGAATGCGGTCAGACAGTGAGAAGTAATGTTCGTCGTGACTGATCACGAATACGGTCTTACCCAAAGACTTAAGCTCAGGTAAGAGTTCGCGATAAAAGAAGTTTCTGAAATACGGGTCCTGATCGGCTGCCCATTCGTCAAAGATATAAAGCGGTGTGTCTTCCATGTATGACAACAACAGTCCCAGACGTTTTTTCTGACCCTGAGAAAGCTCAGTGGTCGATAAAATGCCCTTTTCTACCGTGACTTTCTGATCCAGTTTCAGCTTGCTCAGATACTGACGAATTTTGTTGTCATCGGCCAACATGCCGTTGGCATCGATCACTTGCTCAAACAGGTAGAAGTCAGAAAAGATGGTGCTAAAGTGGCAACGGTACCAATCCATTGCATGCGCGGCATCCCGACCATCAAGGCGGATACTGCCGCGAGTTGGGGTATACAAACCACATAACACTTTGGCGAAGGTAGATTTACCACAGCCATTGCCGCCAATCAGGAAAACGATTTCGCCACGCTGGATTTGCGTACTGATAGGCCCGATGGAGAAGTGGTAGTCGTCGCTGTCATCACGACGGTATTCATATTCGATGGCCTCAATGTCCAGAGTGTGCCAGTTATGCTCAGGGTGCAGTGTGTTGTCCAGCTGATCAGTCAAAATCTCTTCCGATAGTTGCAGCTTTTCTATTTTCTGGCTCGACACTATGCCCTCAGCAACCACAGAGTAGGTGTTGATCAACACCGTCAGTGGACCTATCACATAGACCAGCGTCAGCACAAAGCTCACCACCACCTCAGTGGCTATGCCGCTCAAAAACAGTTGTGACATAAAAACCACAGACCCCAGCGCCAGAAACAAGATCAGATTGGTCCAGTTGCTCAGAATGATAAATATAATGTGTGCTGAAATTGTCGACTTTTTAATTTCCTGAATATTTGGCGTCACCACCTCTTTGTAAAAGAAGCGCTTACGGTTGAAGTTAATATTCAGTTCTTTACCACCGTCAATCAGGGCACGAAAGTTCTTAAACAGGCTGTCATCCAGTTCCCGCACAGCCTGAAAGCGCTGAATGCCCAGGCTCATAAGCAGCTGGGCGACCAGCATAGCTAACAACAACACGCCACCGACAAACAAAAACAGCTGCCAGGACTGATAGCTCATATAAGCAAAACACAGCAATACCGTGGCCAGGTTATAGGCCACATGCGGTACGGCACTCAGGGTTGCGGTGAGTGATTCAATGTCTTTGGTCAAAGTTGCAAAAATACGATGCCCACCCACGCGCTCAATCTGCTCATAACTGGTCGACAGAACACGCTGAACCAGATTCTCGCGAATACTCACCATGATCTGAACGGATAACTTAGTCAGTATGTACTGAGAGATCACACTAAAGGTAAGAAACCCTGCCAGTGCGGCGAAAAAAATGCCCAGTGCTTTGAGTACGTCAGAGTCCGGGTTAGACACATTTTCTATCTCAGCATTGACCAGTGAGATGATGCCGATGCCGGAGAGCGCACTGACAACACTCAAAAGCGTGGCAAGTATGAGTAGTTTCTTATGAGATAAAACTAGCCGATATAACATAAAACAGCCTTGTAATGGTTACTAATTCTAAAATAGGTATTAGGCAGGCTGAAACTACTTTGCCCCAGCCTGCATGCTTGGGTCAGATAACCCGTTTTACTCTTTGTTGACTCAGGCCAGTAGCGCCATGAGCTTGTCTGCCAGGCCACTGACATAAGGACTTTTCACCATAGTGACATGCTTGCCTTCTGTGTGGATGGTCTCTACCTGTGTGCTGACATATGCCTGCAACTGGGTCTGTTTTTGCTGCCAGTATGTTGCTCCCAGCTCAGGAGTCACTATCATGCTTACGGTACCATTCAGGCTGGCTTCGGGCTGATAGCGTCTTGACCAGTCCACCTGCTGAAAATACACAGTGAACAGGCGCTGAGTCATACCCAGGCTGAGCCAGGACAACAACTGCTCTTCGCTGTCTTCAGGTTTAAGCGCTTTGGCATAGGACAGCATTAACTCCTGCTTTTCAGCTTCGCTGATCTCGAACTGGGCTTCATCATCGGTTGCCACTAAACACTCGCACAGTAGCAGCTGTGTTTTACATCCTAATGACTCCAGTTTCAGTGCAGTTGCAAATGCTACGGCTCCCCCTGAACTATGGCCCATCAGTACAGCCGGTTCTGCCTCTGCGCCACGCGCATTGCGCTCACTGACAATGGCATCTGCATAGCAACTGATAAGTTCATCCCAGCTGTCGATAACCGGGTCCTGCTCGCTCATGCCCACAGGCTCCAGGCTCATGATCTGCACCTGAGGTAACGCCCGTGCCAGGTCCATGTAGCCGCCGCTGGTCATGCCTGCTCCGGGCGCCAGATAAATCGTTACTGTCGGGTCAAAATCCAGTGACAACACGGGCCGAATTGCCTGCCATTGCTGGTCATTATGGTGAGCAATGCACTCGGCCATGGCGCTGAGTGTGGGTCGCTCAACCACTTTGTTGATAGCAATCCCGTGGGTTTTGAAAACTTGATCAATGTTTTGCACCAGCTTCATTACCAACAACGAGTGGCCACCCAGTGCAAAGAAGTTGGCGTCACGGCTGATCTGTTCGGCGGGCAGTTTAAGCACATCGGCCCACACCTGCGCGAGCATCACTTCAGCATCCCCTTTCGGTGCCTCATAACCACCTGCTAGGGCGGACAACTCTGGCGCAGGCAGCGCCTTGCGGTCAATTTTTCCGTTTGGCGTCTGTGGCCACTGACTAATATAGATAAAGCTATCGGGCACCATGTACTCGGCCAGTACCTCGCTAAGCTGTGCTCTGATTGCAGTCGTCAGTGCCTGCTCATCGTATTCCCCCAGCGGCTTCACATAAGCCACCAGGCGCTGACTGCCATGCTCATCCGTTAAGGCCATCACCAGCGCCGAGTCTACGTCGCTGTGCTCACCGATATAAAACTCAATTTCGCCCAGCTCGATACGCAAACCACGGATTTTCACCTGATGATCCAGCCGGCCCATATATTCAATATTGCCGTCTTCGCGATAGCGCACCAGGTCGCCGGTTTTGTACAACCGCTGGCTGCTGTTTGCTGCACTGGCATCGAAAAACGGGTTGGCGATAAAGCGCTCGTCAGTCAGTTCCGGGCGATTCAGATAGCCGCGGGCCAGGCCTTCACCGCCAATGTGTAACTCACCGCACGCCCCTTGCGGTAGCAGGTTCAGTGCTTCATCGAGGATCAGGAGCTGAATATTCTGAATGGGCTTACCTATCGGCACACTGTTGCCATACGGTTGTGCACAATCCCAGTAACTCACGTCGATGGCGGCTTCCGTCGGACCATACAGGTTATGTAACTGCGCAGTTGGTAAGCTGGCCTTAAACTGTTCGACATGACTTATTTGTAATGCCTCACCACTACAGAACACCTGTTTTATTGAGGTGCCGCGGCCCAGGTCACCCTGTTCCAGCATCACACCCAGCATCGAGGGCACAAAGTGCAGCTTAGTGACGCCGGTGGCCACAACTAACTCACTCAGATAGCCAGGATCTTTGTGTCCACCGGGCTTGGCAATCACCAGCTCGGCACCTTTAAGCATAGGCCAGACGAACTCCCACACTGATACATCAAAACTGTAAGGGGTTTTTTGCAGAATTTTATCTGAACTATCACAACCATATTCTTTGTCCATCCAGTCGATACGGTTATGCAGCGCCTGATGCTCAAGCAGTACACCTTTGGGTTTGCCCGTTGAGCCTGAGGTATAAATCATATAAGCCAGATGCTGCGACGTCAGGCCGATTTCATCGACGGCAATATTTCGCTCGTCATGGGCGTCATAATCAAACTCATCCAGCGCCACTACCTTTGCTTCGCCCAGTTCAACGCGATTAGCCACAGCGCGGGTGCTGAGCACCACATCGGCACAGGCATTCTCAACCAGATAATTAAGTCGGGCGGCGGGTAATTCAGGGTCCAGCGGCACATAAGCACCACCGGCTTTGAGAATGCCCCAGATGCCAATCACCATTTCGAAAGAGCGTTCAACACACAGTCCAACCAGTGAATCCGGACCAATGTTATGAGTGTTGCGTAAATAATGTGCCAGCTGATTGGCCTTACTGTTCAGCGCGGTATAGGTGAGGGTCTGCGCCTCGAAGCGTAGTGCAATATTCCCGGGGGTCGCTGCGACCTGTTGTTCAAACAGCTGATGCACACAGGCCTCACGCGCATAACTTTGCTCAGTGTCATTCCATTGCTCCAGATAACGATGTTGCTCGTCATCGGGCAACACCGTCAGCGCAGCAACCGGCTGGAGTGAGTGGCTTTGCAGCGCATCCAGTAACTGAGTCAGCGCGGTAACCAGATACGCATTGATACGCTGGCCATTCACCTTGTTGTCGATTTGCAGCGTAAGTGAAAAATCACTGCCCAAATCATCGACCGACATCACACACGGATAGTTAGTACGTTCTTTCACGCCCAATAATTTCAGATCAGCTGCTTCATCGGGCGCGCTCACATCGTGAGAATGACGATAATTAAGTACCGCGCTGAACAATGGCATATTGCCTTCAACGCCCGAAGCCTGCATGGCCTCAGAAAGCGGAGCTTGCTCATGGGGGAGCAGCGACTGCAGTGCCGCATGCACATCGAGCAAAGCCTCCTGTGCACTGCACCGGTCTAGTTTGACACGCACAGGTAAGGTATTAATCATCATGCCCAGCATGTTTGCCATTTCAGGACCGCCCTGCATTCGCCCTGATAACACAGTGCCAAACACCACATCCTGCTGACCCGAACAGGCGGCCACTACCCGCCCCCAGGCCAGATGAAATAACGCAGCCGGGCTCATTGCCTGGCTTTTGGCATAGTCTCTCACTTTACTGGCAAGCTCAGCCGGAATGCGCTGTTTAAACTCGTCAATTTGACCACCATCGCCGTTTACTTCACTCAGCCCAAACGGATAGGCCGGCTGGTCAAAGTCGCCTAATTGCGCTTTGAAATATTGCTGAGCGTCGTGATGCTGCTGGTCGTGTAGTACACGAGCGATAAAATGGCGATAGGGTGTCACAGCAGGCAAACTGGCTGCGCCTTCGCTTTCTATCCGAGCCAGCTCAGCAATCAGAATATCCAGCGAGACATGGTCAATCAGCAAGTGGTGTACTTTAAGCACAACATAAATTTGCCGGGATTGTTTATCCTCCATCGCCTGTAACTGCATCATAGGTGCCGATTCCAGCTCAAGGCGGTGTGCACCGTGTGCGACATAATTTTCGAACACCGCTTGCACATCCTGCCCGGCGTTCACCGGCAGCCATTGCGCCGCAATCTTCGCCTCACGCAGTACCACCTGGACGGGCTCTGTCCGGCCGCGCCACAAAATCGCGGTGCGCAATACATCATGACGGGCGATCAGCGCATTGAGCTGCGTCTCCAACAGCTGTAATAACGCTCGCTGAGAGAATGAAAACGCCATGGTTGTAACATAGGGGTCGCGACCATCACTGAGAGTATGCATCGCCAGGATCCCCTGCTGCAACGGCGCCAGAGGATAGATATCCTGAATGTTTATAGCACCACCCGGAATCTGCGCCGTTATCTCATTGATCTCGTCCTGCGTAAGGCTCACCAAATCCAGCAGTTCAGGCGTAATTTCAGTACACACAGGAGGGATCCTGTTTTGCGGCGCCACAAAGCCTTGTTCTGCATCTTCACTCAATTGAGTCGCCATCTGCGCCAGTGTGCTGCTGGTAAACAGGGCCTGACTATCAACCTGATACCCTCGCTCTTTGAGCGCAGCAATAAGCTGTATCATCAGCAACGAGTGACCACCCAGCGCAAAGAAATTAGCCGTTGTGCTGAGCTCTGCCGGGTCGCGTTCAAGCAATTCACCACACACGTCAACCACTACCTGTTCCGCCTCAGTAACGGGGGCCGTGTATGCTGCATCCACCTCTGTCAGTACGGGCTCTGGCAGCGCACGGCGGTCGATTTTTCCGTTGCTGGTTAACGGCCAGTGCTCAATCAGGACCAGCGCATCCGGGACCATATAGCCAGGTAACCGCTGTGCCAGTGTCTGGCTCAGCTGAGTGTTATCCACGGCCCCAAGCTCCCGTGCTGCACAGGTTAGCTCAATGTAAGCCACCAGGCGTTTATTTGCTTCGCCGTTTACTACCACCAGCGCACTGGCCACGCTCTCCAGCTGCGTGATTTGTTGCTCGATTTCGCCCAGCTCAACCCGGAAACCGCGGATCTTGATCTGGTTGTCGGTACGACCCACATAGTCAATGACGCCATCGGCCTGAACACGTACTAAGTCACCGGTACGATAAAGGCGTCGATAGGCATCACTTTGAGCGTCGTCATAGAAAGGGTTGGCGGTGAATTTTTCTGCGCTCAGTGCTGCCAGGTTTAAATAGCCCAGCGCCAGTCCGGGTCCGCTGACACACAACTCACCCACACTCCCCAGCGGTACCAGATCATTGCCGCTGAGCACCATCACACTGTCGCCCTGCAGTGCACGACCAATCGGCACCGCGTTTGCGGGATCAAAGTCCGCAGGAACCGGATAACAACAGGTAAAGGTGGTGTTTTCGGTCGGACCGTAACCATTAACCACTTGCACTGCTGGCAAAGCATGTTGCACCCGGGCCACAGCCTGCGGGTCTAACACATCACCACCGGCCAGCACAGTGCGCAGCGAGCTCAGCTGTGTCTGTGCCTGCGTGCTTATCTTACTCCACTCACTAAACAGTCCGGCGGTTAACCACATCGCATTAACCCGGTGCGCCTCAATCGCCTGATTCAGTGTCTCCAGTGTGATATGGGCTTGCGGATAGATCACGCAGCAACCACCATTAAGCAGCGGCCCCCAAATTTCCAGCGTTGCTGCATCAAACGCCACATTCGCGGCCTGCAAAAACACCGTATCCCGGTCCAAACTCATAAAATTGGGCGACATCACCAGTCGGCTGATGGCCCGGTGTGGCACCGCAACCCCTTTGGGTAATCCGGTCGAGCCCGATGTATAGATCACATAAGCTGGGTTTTCTGGCTCAGGCAAGTGCTCAGTAAGCTGTGCAGAGCCAAAACGCATAAACGCATCACACCCCTCAATTGTGAGTGCAGGGGTCAGCTCCAGTGTCTGTATATCGCTGTTTTGCAGTATCGGGCGATGTTCAGCACAGGTGATCACCAGGTTAAGATCAGCGTCTGCCACAATATGGTCGATGCGAGACTGCGGATAGTCGGGGTTCAGCGGTACATAGGTCGCGCCACTTTTGAGCACGGCCAGCATGGCGACTATCATCTCGATACCGCGCGGCAACAATAAACCGACATACGCCTGGCGACCTTGTGCTATCAGATAACGAGCAAGACGACTGGACGCACTGTCGAGTTCACCATAGCTAAGCTGACGCTGACCACACTCCAGTGCGATATGCTGCGGCGCAAGTGCGACACTGCGGCTGAACAACTCTGTCACCGTCTGCTGAGCATCCTCTGTCAGCTCACTGGGGGTCATCAGCGCCGCCAGCTGCGCCTGCTCTGTTGCATGAAGCGCCGAGATTTCACTCAACATTGGCTGACTGGCACTCGCCGCAGCACCTGCCAGCCTTTCGATAACCGCCACCAACTGGGCGTTGAAACGTGTAATGAGCGCCGGGCTGAATAAGGCTTTGTCATATAACCAGCTAATATGAACACCTTGCTCATCCAGACTCAGGTTAATCTCCAGATCAAATTTGCAGATAGGTTCATCGCCACTCAGCGGTGTCATGCTCAGCTCGGGCAGTGCTACGCTGGGCGCCTGTTCACTGGCCACCCCATAATCAGAGTTAGTGGTCAAAACTATCTGAAATAAAGGTGTATGAGCACTATCACGCTCTATATTCAGTGCCTCGACAATCTGCTCAAACGGCACATCCTGGTGGGACTGAGCCTGCTGGTTGACGTGGCGAATATGGGCTAAAAAGTCTGCCAGCGTGTCATGCTCTGTGCTTGCTCTGAGCACCAGAGAATTGACAAAAAAACCAATCAGGTCTTTCAGCTGGGCATCGCTGCGATTTGCAATCGGAGTGCCAATCACTACATCTGAGGTGCCGCTAAAACGCGACAAGGTCAGTGCCAGCGCACCATGCATGAGCATAAACGGGCTGAGCTGATACTGTTCACACAGCTGAGTAAGTGCTTTGGCAACAGACGCCCCCAGCGAGGCGTCATGCCTGGCGCCCAGATACCCTTTTTGTACGGGCCTTGGATAGCTCAGCGGCAGGCTATGCAATGCGGGTAAATCGGTCAGTGTCTGCTGCCAAAATGTCAGCCCGGATGCGAGCACCTCTTCGCTCAGCCACTCACGCTGCCAGTGCGCATAATCTTTGTATTGCAAAGCCAGCGCAGGCAGCGGACACGCATTGCCCTGCACCAGGCTGGCATAAATCGCAAAGAACTCCTGGCTCAGAATCGCCATCGACCAGCCATCAGAAGCAATATGGTGCATGTTTAATAACAAGTACCCCACCTGGCCCGGAGCCGTGTCACTCATGCTCACCCAGGTTGCACGGATCATCAGATCCTGGCTCAGGTCAAAGGGTGTCTGAGCATCTTCTTGCAGCAACGCATCCAAAGCCTGTTGCGCTGCATCAGGTGCCTGCACACTCAGATCCACACTGGTTAATGAGAAAACCACATCATCGCGCACAACCTGCACCGCTTTGCCCTGTTGAGACTGGTACACAGTGCGCAACACCTGATGACGCTGCACAATTTGTGCGAGCGCCTGTTCCACCAATGCAGGCTGCAGCTGACCTTCGACACGATAGATCTGCGGCATATTATAGTGCGCACTGCCGCCGTGTAGCTCATTGAGCATCCACAGACGCTGCTGTGCAAAAGAGAGAGGCGCGCTGCAACCCGGCGTCTTTTTCAGCGCCGGGCGCTTATGGCTGCGGGCATAAAGCTGGTGTAAAAAAGCCTTGAGTGCGTCTTTGTTTTCGGCCAGCTGACGTTTCAGCTGACTGTCCATTTCTTTGGGTAGCTTGAGGGTGATTTTTTCATCCTGAGACTGAAAAATAACACCCGCCTGTTGTAGTTGTTGAAAGAGCAACTCAACACTCATAGCTCAAAATCCTCAAATTCATTGTTGTCTTGCTGCGCTGGCAGCGTCTGGTCATGAATGGCCTGAACCGACTCAATAAACCCGGCAATTTGCTGAATATTTTCGCAGCGATACAGGTCGGCGATTTGCAGTTCAATTTCAAGATGCTGGTTAAGTGCCTGCAGTAACTTCATGACCAACAGTGAATGGCCACCCAGCTCAAAAAAGTTGGCCTGTGTACTGATCTGCTCAGCTGGCAGGTCCAGTAACTCAGACCACAGTGCAACCAGCTGCGTTTCCAGCTCGCAGGCCGGTGCCACATATTCAGCCTGCATCAGACTGAAATCCGCTTCGGGCAGAGCATGTCTGTCGATTTTTCCGTTCGGTGTTAACGGCCAGTCTTGCACCAGTACAAAGGCTGCGGGGATCATATAGGCAGGTAACTGAGCGGCCAGTGCCTGGGCCAGCCCCTGAATATGCGCACCTTGTTCCTCCTGCTTGCCACTGCAGTTCAATTCCACATAGGCAACCAGCTGTTTATCCCCCCCGGTGTGCGCTTTAATGGTGATCAGAGCCGCGGCAACATCGTCCAGCGCTTCCAGCTGGCGTTCAATTTCACCCAGCTCAACCCGAAAGCCACGAATTTTAATTTGATCATCTACCCGGCCGGCATATTCAATCAGTCCGTCAGTATTGCAGCGCACCAGATCGCCGGTGCGATACAAGATTTCGGGCTGGTTGCCCTGAGTCTGATACGGATTGCGAATAAAGCGCTCTTTGCTTAGCGCTGGCTGATTAAGATAACCCAGTGCCAGACCATCCCCCCCAACGCACAGCTCACCAACCACACCTTGTGGTACCCGACGGCCATGCGGCGTTAAGATCAGCAGCTGGTCGCCCTGCACTGCGCGACCAATTGGCACGCCTGAACTTAGGTCGCTGTGTTGGGGCACCGGGTAACAACAAGTAAAAGTGGTGTTTTCCGTTGGTCCATAACCATTGATCACTGTGACCTCAGGCAGTGCCCGTTGCACGGCGGCAACCGCCTGCGGATTGAGCACGTCCCCACCGGCCAGCACGTTTTGCAACGCCAGGGTGTCAGCTGCCAGTTCATTACACACTTTGCTCCACTCGGTAAACAGCCCCGAGGTCAGCCACAGTGCCGTGATCTCCTGAGTACGCAATACCCGATTCAGCCCATCCAGTGTGATCAGGCTGTCCGGATATAACACACAGCGCCCGCCATTCAGTAAGGGCCCCCAGATCTCCAGCGTCGCGGCATCGAAGGCAATGTTGGCACTTTGCAGAAATACCGTCTGGCTATCCAGAGTCATAAAGTTTGGCGCATGTACCAGGCGATTGACGGCACGGTGTGGGGTCATTACGCCTTTAGGTGTGCCCGTGGAGCCAGAGGTGTAAATCACATAGGCCAGCGATTGCGGTGTCAGCGCATCTGCCCGGGTCAGATTGTCTATACTCAGGGCTGACCAGGGCGTGTCAGCGTCATCCAGCATCAGTTTTGTCACCTGACTGAAGGCCAGAATCTCTTGTTGCGCTCGCTCGGTCAGGATCACGCTCAGCTGAGTATCTTCTAACATATAGGCCAGTCGCGATTGCGGATAGTTAGGGTCCAGCGGTACGTACGCACCACCGGCTTTCAGAATCGCCAAACTGGCCACTATCATCTCTACAGAGCGGCCTATACACAGGCCCACTAAAGTTCCGGAGCCAACCTGATGCGCTTCGCGCAAATAACGCGCCAGCTGATTGGCTTTGGCATTCAGTTCATCATAACTGAGGGTCTGCTCATTCAGCTGTAAGGCAATACTGTCCGGTGTAGCTCTGGCATGCAGTTCAAACACCTCATGAATACAGGCACTGCGAGGATAACTGGCTTCGTCACTTTGCTCCTGACTGAGTTGTGTCAGCTCAGGCTCACTCAGTACTGCCAGTGTTGCAACCGGCTGCTCACTGTGCTCATTCAATGCCTCCACCAGCGCGTCTAACGCGGTGTGCATTAGCTCAGCGATCCGTGCTGCACTGACGCTTTGTTCAATCTGATAGTCCAGACTAAAACTATCGCCCTCTCCCAGATCATTCACCGATAAATCGAACGGATAATTGGTGCGTTCACGCGTGCTAAGCAGCGCCACGCCGGGCGACGTATCCTGTTCACCCGCTGGTTCCGACTGTGTCGCCGAGTGGCGATAATTCACGATGGCACTGAACAGCGGCGTATTGCCGTCTATCCCACTGTAACTTTGCGCTTCGGCCAGAGATACCTGTTCATAGGGTAACAGCGCCTGCAAGGCATCATTGACTTCTTTAAGTGCAACATGGGCCGCCTGATGACCTAATGATACGCGCAGTGGCAAGGTATTGATCAGCATCCCCATCATACGCTCAATGCCCGCCATACCGTTCATCCGGCCAGACATCACAGTACCAAACACCACTTCATCACGACCACAACAGGCACTGAGTACTTGCGCCCAGGCAAGGTGAAACAAAGCCGCCGGGCTGCACTGATGGCGTTTACATAAAGTGCGGATCAGCTGAGACTGCGTGTCGCTGAGCGTCGAGTGATATTCAACTACCGAATTACCATCCCCGGTGACCTGAGCCAAATCAAACGGCAAGGTGGGTGTATCTATGTCGCCCAGTTGTTCAGTGAAGAAGGCTTCAGTGTCCAGTTCAGCGCTTTGCGCCATTGAACGAGCGATAAATTCCCGGTAAGGCAAAGGCGCTGGCAGTGCCAACACATTGTCGGCTTCGAGTTCACTCATCAGGATCTCTAATGACACATGATCGGTAATGAGATGATGGAATTTGAGCATGGCGAATACCCGCCCCAGTTCATCCTCTGGCGTGACCACCAACTGGATCAGCGGCGCAGACTCCAGATCAAACCCATGTGGTCCGCTTGCAACATACTCAGTAAACTGTGCCTCAATGTTGCCCTCACGGAGCGCCAGTTCAGTAACCGGTAGCCTGGCTTCACGCATGACAACCTGCATCGCCTGCTGACGACCACGCCAGAAAATCGCGGTGCGCAGCACATCATGGCGTTGGATCAGCCAGTTCAGCTGGGTAACAAACCCGGACAATTTACCCGCTGATGTGAACTCAAAACTGGCAGTAGTGACGTAGGGGTCATGTTGTGGATTCAGCGTATGAACAAAGAGTACACCCTCTTGCAGAGGCGCCAGTGGATACATATCCTGAATGTTGCGCATCCCGCCAGATGTCGCTGCGGCGATGGCATCAATCTCAGATTGTTCAAGCGTTGCCAGCGTCAGCATGTCGGGCGTAATGGCATCACACTGAGGTGGTATTTTATTCTCAGGGATGGCAAAGGTGTCGCCGGCCTCGCAAATAACCTCCGCCATAGCCGCCAGGTCAACGGCCTGGAACAGCTGCTGGGCGCTGCAACTGAGGTTGTGCTGCTGCAGTTTGGCCAGTAACTGCATAATCAGCAAGGAATGGCCACCCAGTTCAAAGAAGTTAGCGGTGGCACTGATTTTATCCTGCTCCAGCCCCAGCAGCTCGGCCCACAGGCTTGCCAGCAATTGAGCGAGCTCAGTCTCGGGCGCCACATATTGTGCACTGCTTTGTTGTAACGCATCCGGCGCTGGCAGGGCTTTTTTGTCAATTTTGCCGTTTGGTGTCAACGGCCACTGTGGCATGACCACAAACAGACCGGGTACCATATGGGCCGGTAATTGTTGCCCCAGACGTAATTTGATATCGCTGATCCAGGCTGCCTGTTGCGTCTCATCCAGGGTTGTCTCACACGTGATACAAGGCTGGACATAAGCCACCAACTGCTGCTGACTATCCGCCAGTGTGCGCGCCAGTACCTGCGACAATGCAACATCTTCGAGTTGGTTAAGGCGATGCTCAATCTCACCCAGCTCAATACGGAATCCACGGATTTTCACCTGGTCATCGCTGCGACCAATAAACTCCAGTCGTCCGTCCTGCCGGTAACGCACTAAGTCACCAGTGCGATAGAGGCGAGGGCTGCAATCCGTGCTGTGTGTCTCGTAATAGGGGTTGGCAATAAAGCGTTCTTCGGTCAGTTCAGGCCTATTGAGATAACCACGGGCAACACCGGCACCACCCAGATAGAGCTCACCAACACAGCCAATCGGCAAGCGCTCCATCGCGTCACCCAGCACATAGGCCTGACTGTTGGCGATGACATAACCTATGTCCGGCACCGACTCTAGCTGTGTGGAAAAGCGCGCACAGGTTGAGTAGGTGGTATCTTCCGACGGCCCATACAGATTACACACCTCAGCCTCGGGCAAGGCTGCAAAAATTTGGTTTACCTGTTGCGCTGTCAGTGGTTCACCGGCCAGGTTAACTGTAGTCAGGCTTGCGGGTAATGCGCCCACATCCAGCAACGCCTTCATTGCTGAGGGCACGGTATTGATCAGGCTGATATCCAGCGACTGATCCGCCAATGCCAGGGCATTTTTAACCACCACCACTTCGAACCCAAAGCTTAAAGGTAAGAAGATTTCATACACCGACAAGTCAAAGTTCAGTGACGTTGAGGCCAGTACCCGGCGCAGCGCCTGATCGCTAAAAGCAGCCCTGGCCCAGTAAAGCATTGCGACTGTGTTACGGTGTTCGATCATCACGCCTTTTGGTTTGCCCGTCGACCCCGAGGTATAGATCAGATAGGCCAGATGCTGTTCAGTCACGCCACTTTCACAGCGCCCGATATTTGCCGTGGAATAATGCGAGAACGCACAGCCGGGCTGTGCAATCAGGTCATCCAGCATTACCCTCTGCGTACCGGGCAATGACACTGTACCGGTAAGCGTTTGCTGGGTCAGGACCACTTTCAGGCTGGCGTCTTCAATCAAATAAGCCAGACGCTCCTCAGGATAAGCCGGGTCAAGCGGAATATAAGCGCCACCGGCCTTGAGAACAGCCAGCATAGCAATGATCATTTCCACGCCACGCTCCAGACATATCCCCACCGGACAATCCGGAGCAATGTGATGCTCAAACCGCAAATAGTGAGCCAGCTGATTGGCTCTGGCATTCAGTTCACCATAACTCACAGCAACTTCGCCACACTGCACAGCAATGCGTTCAGGTGTTTGCTCTGCCTGTGCTTCAAATAGCTCGTGAATACAGCGCTGTTGTGGATACTCAATGGCGTTGTCATTAAACCCGCTGAGCTGTGTAATCTCGGCATCAGTCAGCATAGGGATAGCAGCGGTGCTCAGCTTACTGTCGGCATTGAGCTGTGCCAGAAAAGCCAATGTGTTGTTGAGGTGCTGCGCCAGGGTTTCGATGCGCTCGCGCGTGAACAGTGCCACGTCATAGGTCCATTCAATTGCGCCGCCGTCATCACTTACCGAGGCATTGATGTCCAGATCAAACTTGGTCGTTGCGCCATTGCCCTGCAATGGGCTGATGGACAGACCTGCCAGCTCAGTGGTATCAGCATGTGCATCGCGCACACCGTATTCGGAGTTCGTGGTCAGCATGATCTGGAACAGTGGGCTATGGGCTGTGCTGCGCGGTACTTTCAACACTTCAACGAGTTTTTCAAAAGGCAGATCCTGATGAGACTGAGCATCCAGGTGTACCTGCCTGAGCTGAGCCAGATAGTCACCAAGTGGTTGCGCCTGAGTATTCACCCTCAGGATTAATGTATTGACGAAAAAGCCGATCAGCGATTCGAGCTCCACCTGACGGCGGTTAGCCACAGGCGTGCCGATGACAATATCATGGTGATTACTGTTGCGAGACAGTACCAGCGCCAGCGCCCCATGGATCAGCATAAACGGGGTTAACCCATAGCGACGGGCAACGGATGCCAGCTGCTGACATAACTGTGCACTCAAAATCTGTGATACCACCTCGCCCTGATATGTTTTCACCTCAGGTCTGGGGTAATCGAGCCCCAGGGCATGAACTCGGGGCAGTTCAGCCAGTTGCTGCTGCCAGTAACTGAGCTGGGCATCCAGCACCTCACCTTGCAGCCAGTCACGTTGCCATTGTGCATAGTCGGCATACTGAATGGAAAGCTCCGGCAACGGATTTGGCTGACCATAACCAAAGGCATGGAACAGGGCAAAGAATTCTCGGATCAGGATGTCCATAGACCAGCCGTCGGTGGCGATATGGTGCATATTGATAAACAACACACCTGCATCTCCCGCTGGCAGAGTCGCAAAGCGCACCCGCAGCATAAAGTCTTCAGCCAGATTGAAAGGCTGCTCTGCGGCCTCACGAACAAAGCGCTCAATACCACTTGCCTCGTCCTGACCTGTCAGGAGTGACTGCTCAACAGTAAAGTCTTGCGGGTCAAGCAGGGATTGCTGCACACCTTGAGCGGATTGCCGGAAAACGGCTCTGAGCACCTCATGACGGGAAACAATTTCACGAAACACCCGCTCTATCAATGCCACATCTAGTTGTCCACTGAGCCTGAACACCATCGGCATATGGTACTCGGCGGAGCCACCCTGAATTTGGTCCAGCGTATACAGGCGTTGCTGTGCAAATGATAGTGGATAATGGCTGAGGTCTTCACGGGGGGTCACCGGATTTACCTGCGGGGCATCGCTATAGTGTGTCAGCGCCTCAATAATCGCACTTTTATGTTGTTTGATCTGCCTGGCAATGTCGGGCGTTATGGCCCCTTTTCTGGCTTTAGACTTTAATGCCCCGTCCTGCAGAAATAGCCGGATCCCCGCCTGCTCAAGCTGCACGAGTAGCTGTTTGATATTTTCCATAATGACTGACTAACTCATATCTGTGTTAACTGCAAAAGCGCTGCGCCCGCAACAGGTGTGCTGTTCGTGTATCCGAACAAAACCCCGACACTGGCTTAGCCTCTACGACTTAAAGCCAGCCTGAGTGAACACTCAGGCTGGCAGGTTTATACGTGCTTTTTGGTACCTGTGCTCATGTTGAGCGGGCGAATTAAGTAGCCCGCCACCTTTACCAGTCCATTTCCTCCAGCTCAGCATCATCTTGGGTCTGCAGGTCGCTCTGGCGGCTGAGCAGATAATCAATATGTAAGGCCTGCTCTTTAAGCTGAGGTTGAGCAAACAGCTCTTTGATAGAGAACTCCACCGCAAAACGATGTCGGATCTGAGTCTCCAGCCGGGTTACCAAAATGGAGTTGCCCCCTTGTTCAAAGAAACGTGCATGGCTGCTGATCATTGCGGGATCTATACCCAGTAATTCGGACCAGACCTGGGCCAGCGCCAGCTCAGTTTCAGTCTGTGGCGCCACATAGGGCTGCTCAGAGTCTTCTGCGGATATATCCGGCAGGGCTTTTTTATCAATCTTACCGTTCGGAGTCAGCGGCCATTGCATAACCACCACAAAGCGGCTCGGCACCATATATTCCGGTAATTGCTCATACATATCTTGCTCAACGCCTGAGATAAGCTCTGTGGTGTTTTCAGCCTCAGTGTGTGGCTGAATGTATGCGACCAGCATATCGGCCCCGTTACTGGCTTGTTTCACTAACACTACGGCCGAATCCAGTTGTGGACAGCGGTTTAATTGCGCTTCAATTTCGCTTAGTTCAATCCGAAAGCCCCTGATTTTAACCTGAGCATCCAGACGACCGACAAAGTCAATACTGCCATCAGGCAGAACCCGGGCCAGATCTCCGGTCTTATACAAGCGTGTGCTGTCACGATGGGCCGGGCAATAATAGAACGGGTTATCGACGAACTTTTCAGCGCTCAGTTCGGGACGTTGATGATAGCCACGAGCCAGACCATCACCGCCAATATGCAACTCCCCAATCACGCCCGGAGGCACCAGATTCATTTGCTTATCCAGGACATACAGACTGACATTGTTCAGGGGTTTGCCTATGGTGATTGGCGCGCCCGGATAGAGCCGCTGATAAGAAGCACATACGGAGGCTTCCGTCGGACCATAGGCATTAAAGAAGGGATAATGTGCCGACCACTGATTGGCCAGCTCCGCTTCACACGCTTCACCGGCGACAATCAACGCCTGCAAGGCCAAAGACGTATCGAGCGGCATCATGGCCAGGAATGCCGGTGGCAAAGTGACATGGCTGATCTGTTGCTCTGCCAGCAGCGCCGTAATGGCCTCAGGCGAGCGTCTTTGTTCACTCTGTGCAATCACCAAAGTCGCGCCATTTAGCAGCGCCATGGCATATTCCCAGGTACCGGCATCAAAACTCATGGAGGCAAAGTGCAGGATTTTGCTGCGCGGGGTGATAGCAAATGCCCGACGCTGATTATCCGCCAGGTTCACGATCCCCTGATGCTCAAGCAACACGCCTTTTGGCTGGCCTGTTGACCCTGAGGTATAGATTTCATACGCCAAACTGGTAGGCAATAGTCCGAGTGCTTTGCTGTCCAGGTTTTCATCACTGCAATGACTGAAAGGCCCCAACGCAGCATCACTCAGCAGACCGTCTACAGTAATAAGATCATAATCCGAGAGGCGCACAGCTTCGCTGATGGCCTTGCTGCTGATAATGGTTTTGATCCCAGCATCTTCGAGCATATAGCTCAGTCGCGCGGGTGGGTAGGCCGGGTCAAGTGGTACGTAAGCGCCCCCCGCTTTAAGCACCGCGAGTGTGGCGACGATCATTTCCAGCGAACGCTCCAGCGCAACACCTATCAATGTGTCTGACTGTATGGCGCCGCGTTCACGCAGAAAGTGTGCAAGCTGGTTGGCTCTGCCATTAAGCTGAGCATAACTCAGTTGTTGATCGGCAAAGATCAGCGCAATATGCTCAGGATTACGCGCTGCCTGCTGTTCAAATGCCTGATGGATACATAGCGACCGATCATAGTCATGGTAATTGTCGTTGAGGGCATTAACCAGATACTGGCTTTGCTCGTTAGCCAGCACACTCAGCTGTCCGGGTGAGTTGTTCAGGCTTTGTGTCATCTCAGTTTGCACCAGGCGCTCTAGCAGCAACATCAAGTGCTCGCTCAATTGGGTGATATGCGACTCAGTGAACAGCGAAGTATCGTAAATCCAGTTAGCCTGCAGCCCGGATTCACTCATGGAAAACTCCACTTCGAGATCAAATTTTGCCACGCAACCGGCCTGCATAACGGGTGTGATCACCAAGCCGTCCGGCGCGCTCTGCGTTGAGCCTGACTGTGTCTGAGCGCTGTTGAATGAGGTCATGATCTGACAAAGCGGCGCATGGGCATCACCCCGGGGGATCTGCAATGCATCAACCAGCTGCTCAAACGGCAGGTCCTGATGACTTTGTGCATCCAGATGAACGGCTCTGACGTGTTGCAGATAGCTGTCCAAAGAAGGCTGCTCAGTGTTGACCCGCAGCGCAAGAATATTGACAAAAAAGCCTATCAGCGGCTCAACTTCCGCCTGCATCCGATTCGCTACCGGCGTGCCAATCACCACATCAAGACTGTTGCTGTAACGACTGATGGTCAGTGCCAGTGCCGCATGCAGCAGCATAAATGGCGTCATCTGATAGTGCGCAGCCATATCACATAATTGTGTCGCCAGCTGTGCAGATGCTTTGCCCGATACCATAGCACCATCATATTGTTTTTCGGCAGGTCTTGGACTATCCAGTGGAATACTGTGTACGCCTGGCGCTTCACTCAGCTGTGCCTGCCAGTAATCGAGCTGCTGTTGCAGCACCTCACCTTGTAGCCAGTTACGTTGCCACTGGGCAAAATCAGCATACTGAATCTTCAAAGCAGGCAGCGGGTTGTCCTGGCCAGCACTAAATGCGCAGTAAAGCGTAAAGAATTCTTCTCTGAACAGGTTTAATGACCAGCCATCTGAGGCAATATGATGCATATTAAGCAGTAGCACACCTCGCTGCGAACCCAGGCTAATATAGCTGGCACGTAGCATCAGGTCGGCGGCTAAATCAAAGGCCGCATGCGCATCTTCAGCCAACAGCTGATCAAGTTGTTGTGCGTGCGCACCATCCAGATGACTGAGTTCCAGATGTCGTATCACCACAGGTTGTACCGCCATGATCACTTGCACAGGTCCTTGTTGCCCTTCCTGATAAACAGTCCGCAATACCTCATGACGCTCTACTATCGCCGTCAGTGCCTGCTGGGCCAGAGTCAGATCAAATGGACCTTCTATTTCAAAAGCCGTGGGCATATTATACTGAGCAGAGCTGCCCTGAAACTGATCGATAAACCACAGGCGTTGCTGAGCATAAGATAGCGCAAAGCGGTTTGTATTTCTCTCCTGTGGTTCAATGGGTGGCCGAGTGGCTTGTGTGCCTGACTCAATCAGGGCCGCCATTGTCAGTAACGTGCTCGCTGAGAAAACCTGTTTAACCGCAACCTCAATCTCAAACTCACTGCGGATCAAAGAAACTAACCTGACTGACAGCAAAGAGTGGCCACCCAGCGCGAAGAAATCAGCATCGCGAGTCAGCGTTTCTGCTTCACACCCTAACAGGGTTGACCAGATCTGCGCCAGTGCCTGTTCAGTCGCAGTGTGCGGCGCCTCTCCCTGACACTGCGTTTGAGTTAAGTCGATGACAGGCAGTGCACGCCTGTCAATTTTGCCGTTACGGGTCAGCGGCCATTGCTCGACCACCACAATGGCGGCAGGCACCATATATGCGGGCAACAGATCTTTTAGCTGAGTCTGTAAAGCGGTGATCAGGTGCTGCTGTGTCTCATTTGTCTCACACGTGATACAAGGGCGCACATATGCAACCAGGTGTTTATTGTCGCCCTCGCCAGTGGCAAGCACCAGCGCCGATTCCACCTCTGGGCAGGACTCAAGCACCGCACTTATCTCACCCGGCTCAATACGGAAACCTCGAATTTTTATTTGTTCATCACTGCGGCCCAGGTACTGTAAGTTGCCCTGCGACGTCATGCGCACCAAGTCGCCCGTTTTGTAGACGCACGTGATATCCGTCTGTGGCACCTGCAACTGTGATGTATCAAGAAAACGCGCTTCAGTCAGGCTTGGGTTGTTGTAGTAACCCAATGCCACACCGGGTCCGGCAACATAGAGCTCACCCACACAGCCCACAGGCACGGGCGCTAAATCGGCGTCCAGGATCAGACAAGTCGTGTTGGCAATTGCCTGGCCTATACTGACTTCTTCTTCGTTTGAGTTTTGTACATGATAAGTGGTGGCGACATGCGTCTCTGTCGGGCCGTAATGATTATATAAATCACACTGCGGATGCTGTGCCATAAATGCGCGAATACTGGGGGTGATCTTCAGCACATCTCCGGCAACACACACTTGCTTAAGTGCTGCCATAGGAATACCCGGATGTTGCGTAACCTGCTCAGCCAATAGGTCAAACACAGCTGGTGGCACAAATAAGCGTTCAATATTGTGCTTTGCAACCAGAGCACCCAGCTCTTGTAACTGGTCTTTTTGCTGCTGAGACATGAGCACCAGCGGAGATCCGGTATACCAGCTTGTTGCCAGCTCCTGAGCGGACACATCAAATGTCAGTGGCGTAAATTGCAATGTGCGGTAGGGCTGTGTAATGCCGTCAACATACGCTTGATGCATACACAGATTAACCAGCGTGCTGTGGCGCTGGCTGACACCTTTTGGCCTGCCTGTTGAGCCTGAGGTATACAGGATATAAGCCGGGTTGTCGGCTGCCACCTCCGGGAGCTCGGCAGGCCGTTCAGGAGGTTGCCACAGCACGGGGTCGTCCAGCCTTACGCACGGCATGCCGGCAAAAGAATCCAGCGAGTGAGATAATACCAGCGACAGTGAAAGTTCAACGACAATATAGTTTAATCTGTCTGCCGGCGCCTGGGGGTCTAGTGGTACATAAGCCCCACCCGCTTTCAGTATTGCGGCAATCCCGCACAAAGTGTCAACACAGCGTTGCGCCACAATGCCCACCGGTTGGCCCATGCTCACCTGATGCTCTGTCAGCAGGCGCGTTGCCAATACATCAGCACGTGCATTTAACTGCGCAAAAGTGACCTGAGCTCCTTGTGTTTCCACTGCCACGGCATCAGGATTGACCTGAGCCTGATGTTCAAGCAAGTGATGCACAGCCGGGTACTTGGGGTCAACTACGCGACCACAGCCTAGCGCTAACGCTTGTTGCTGCTCTTGCTCACTCTCCATCGGTATGGCTGCAAGCCTGGCAGACCAGTCTCCTGCTTCGGCCAACTTAGCCAGAGCACTCAGTACATTGCATAAGTGCTGACTCAGCTGACTGATATGTGCTTTGCTGAACAGAGCAATATCATAAGTCCAGCCCACCGACACGCCCGACTCATTCATTGACATATGAATGTCTAAATCAAATTTGGTGGTCAGGGCAGCTTCGGGCATAGCCTGCAAAATGGCGGCCCCAAGCTTTATTCCCTGCGCGTCAGCCGGTGCTGTTCCATAGTGGTTATCCGTGGTCAGTAAAATCTGAAACAGTGGACTGTAGGCGTTATTGCGGGGCACATTAAGTACTTCAACCAGCTGCTCAAATGGCACATCCTGATTGCTCTGTGCACCCAGATGTACCGCTCTGACGTGGCCCAGATAGTCACTCAGAGTGTCATGTGCTGTGCTGACTCTGAACACCAACGTGTTGACAAAAAAACCGATTAAAGGAGCCAGAGCCGGATCCTGGCGGTTAGCGACCGGACTGCCAATAACAATGTCTTTAGTGTTACTGTGTCGGCTTAAGACTAACGCCAGCGCACCATGTAACAACATAAAAGGGGTTAACTGAAAGACTCTGGCCAGTTCCAGCAACTGAGTTGCAATGGCACCGCTTAGCTGTGCCGTAACCAGTTCTCCCTGATACTGTTTTTCAGCAGGCCGGCTTGCATCTAATGGCAGCTGGTGCAGTGCTGGCACATTCTCTAACTGCTGTTGCCAGAAATCTAACTGTTTGTTTAGCCCTTCCCCGGCAAAGGTCTGCTGTTGCCAGTGGGCAAAGTCTCGATACTGGATAGGCAACGGCGTCAGTGTACCTGGTATGCCTTGCTCAAGCGCCTGGTAAATGGCAAAAAACTCTTTGGTCAGCACATCCATCGACCAACCGTCGGAGGCAATATGATGCATATTGAAACTTAAAATGGCCTGGCAAACAGCACTGTCATCATGCGTCAGCTGCAAGTAACTGGCCCGCACCATCAAATCCTTGCTCAAATCAAATGTTCTGGCAGCGTCACGAATAAGATAAGCGTCAGCCGCACCGTGGGGGTCTGTCTGCTCGCTCAGATCCTGCACTGTGATGGTTAACGACGTATTGTCCAACACCTTCTGGCAGGGCTCACCATCGCGCTCATAAAAAACCGTTCTCAATACTTCATGGCGTTGTATTATCTCATTCAGGGCCAGCTCTACCCTGTCGATGTTCAGCTGTCCGTGCACCTCAAACGCCATAGGCATATTGTATTCACTGGAGCCACCATTGAGCTTGTCGATAAACCATAAACGACGCTGAGAAAAGGACAATACAGTATCAGCATGCGGCTCTGATTTTGTGGCTACAATAGGAGACACGGCCGGCACCTTTTGGTGTGCCAGAATAGACTCTATGATCTGCGCTTTATTGTTCTTCAGAAAATCTTTTTCTTCTGTGGTCAGGGCTTTCAATTTACCCCTGACGAGCAACTTACCCTGCTCATCGACAGTGAGTTTGATCCCTTTTTCACTGAGCTGTAAAAAGAACTGTTTCATATTTTCGCTTTTGCAATCAAATTGATGATAAAGAAAAGCACTGGCAGACATGTCATTAGTTGAAGTCGCCAGGTGCACACAAATCCAATCAGCCATAACCCTTGTACTATCAGCGAGAAAAATCCTATCCTGGCCGTACTTATCCAAAACTTTCGGACAATCATGGCGCATATATTATGTGCCGTGCGAAAACAGCATTCTCAGCGGCAAAATAGCCCACTTAATTAAGCGAATTGGGGTACGAAGAGCAACATGCACACACAACCTGCCCTCCGGTTTTTATGTTGCTATTGCACAGCGCCAACATGTCTGAATGTCTGGTCGCAATGCTAAGATATGTATAAATTCATAGCCTGACTTACGCGTCGAGCTCACTACCACTTAATGAACGTAATGAAGAAGCAGGGCACACATATACACCACTACAACCGTCTTTATAGCCAAAGTCATAGGCCAGTTTGAAGATATGATGGAGAAGCTGCACATCTATTGCGTCTGAATTCATGTTGTGAATGTTCAGATTGATGCCCAACTCAGTCAATGCGTCATTTTTCATCTTATCAGTCCATGTTAAAAAGTATTGCAAAGTGTTAAATGTTTTACGCAAGCGCATTATTATGTAATCTGCACTTTTTTTCTACACTTTTGTTTCTAAAAATTATAAATTTCATAAAACAAACAAATAAACCACTATTTTTATTAGGCTTATTTATTTTACAACTCTGCACACTTAATCAGTAAGCACCATATAATGCAGATAAAACCAAATCAAACAAACCATTAACAAATAAAACATGCGTTAAATTTTAGTCCTCAAACAAACCGCACTCTACCCCGCAGACAGCTAGCAGAACCTTCGCCTGATGCTGGCTAACTCAGCCCCTTCAGTCTGCTTCGTTGGGGATATTTATACCCCGTACATCGGGACAATAACATGACGGTTTGAGGAATTATATGTTTCAAAATGTACCACTGAGAAGGAAATCAGCTTGTCCCAGACAACAAGCTTGCGGTGAACATGACATTTACTGATATGATTATTTTATAGATTATAGTTTCATGTACCAGGTAATAAATACGACACAATTAAATGACTTTTTACTGTCACATTACAAAAAAAGTGCCTTTTATTTTCAGAACTGCAAAACTGGAATGACGCTAACCTCCAGGTACCTGCGGGGCGGTTTGAAGCCAAAATATTTAAATGCTTGTCTCAATATACGCGCCAGATTACTCAGATAAAAATACCCAAAAAGTGCACATAATTAATAAGAAAATGCTTATTTAAAAGCAATGATAGTGGGGTAATGTTGACGGGAACATATCGCAAATCACAATAATCTATCGTCAAGCAATGGCTCTGAGTTGGCGAGATTATGCCGCTATGTTCACTGATACATGCGGCAAAGCACTGATATAATCCAGATTTTTCAGCTTATGACTCTTGCTCAAGGTAAGCAATGACATGCTCCAGCGCCGCGGATACGGCTTTTTTGTCCTGCCAGTCCAGTGATGACCAGTCTACCCCACATGCCAGTTGCGTAACATCTTGCGTGAGCAGTCTTTGCAAAGCCGTATGAGATGAAAACGACGTGGTAACAAAGGGAGAGTTGCTTTTCGCAGGCTGCTTTTTGATCCCCTGTAATTGTTGTTCAATCAGCTCTGAAACCGCTCGTTTGTCCATGGCATTCAGGGTCGACTTATTTTGCGCTTCTTTATACTGGGATTCCAATGACAAAATCAGTCGCTTCATTTTGATAAAAGAGTAACTACAACCCCTTTCATACGCGGACATCACCACTGGGTAGCGAGATAAGACCTTGTAATTATCGTACGCGCCCATTGAGATACCAAGCTTAGGTACTATCTCTCTCACTGTGAGACGTGATAACCCGGATTGCAAACGTGCTTTGTTTAGCTGTTCGATTTCGGTTACCGCATTTGAAAATGCCTGTAGCTTGCCATACTGAGGTAAGTCTTCACGGCTGGCATTTTCCTGAAACTGCTTCACTTTAGTGAGCAACGGCTTACTGTCGTAGACCTTAAACTGGGCGGCAGCGCCATACCCTTTTGCATATACCAATGCAAAAAAGCGACGGTGGCCGGTTAGAATTTGGAAGCGGCCGTCCTCCAGAGGATACAAAGTAGGTGCCTGGATCATCTCAGACACGGAAATGTTGTCACCCAACTCAATGATAGAGTCTATGGTCTGGGAAGCACGCTTCCAGTCTTCGGAGCCGTGCTTAAGACAGTTAATAATGATGGATTTACCAATCAGAACATGGTTTTCGCCCTGATAAAGCTTAGTGAGTTGCGCCTTGCTTAATTTACGGGCCACAAACAGGCGCGCATCTTCATCATCAATACATATCGAAGGTAAAAAACGGCCATTAGTGGGATCCGGAACAATTGAGCTTAAAAAAATACTTTTATACTCAAAGGACTCATCATCAAGTTCTGCTTTATTGTTCAGATTGCTCAGCAGCATTTGCTCTAACATAATTATTACTCTATTGACTACCGACTCTGACAGCCAGCAAGACGCTCACTAAAAACTAAAAACATGGGCTTTGTCTGCCTACTTTCAGCCCGTAGTGTAACGGAAACAATCCGTTGCAACAATCCAGGCTACTCAGCCTGCCGAGCCGCCTAAATTAAATGCCACATTTTGGTATCGGTCAAGGCAGCTGACGATTATTTTGCCTTTTACAGAGCAGCTATCAGGTTGTTAATGGCCAGCTCCTGCGACACCTGGCCATCGATGTAGGGCTGTAAATACCGCGTTAGCTTAGCTAACTCGTCCTGGCGATTTTTATATAATCCTTTCCAGGAGACATAAGGTACAAAGGCATGGCCCTGTGCGGCGAGTGATTGCCGGGTTACCTCACCAACAATATAAAACAACATAGGGTGCCACAATGATTTAAAGGCTTCTAGCTTGCCCTGCTGTTCAGCCTGGCGTTTCAACGCCTGATATAAAGGAGAATCGGGGAAGCTGGTATGCGCCACCTCATGAAACACCATTTCAAGCGCAAACCAGTCTTTATAACCATCCTGAAATGTATTGATAAACGTAAAAAAGTTCCTGCCTGAGGTAAATGCGCCAGCGTGCGTAAAAGGCCGGGCAACCGTAGAAACCTGATGTTGCTCCACCACAATCACGTCTGTTCCTAAGATATCAATCAATCGCGAGCAAACACTGTCGCCATACTCATTGAGGAGTGCGATGCTGTGCTCAGTCCAGGCCTTGTTCTGTGCCTGATGTTGTGGCCATATCTCATCCCGATAGCTACTCATCACCGCGAAATAGCCGCGTGTCAGGTCGTTGACTGGTAAATCGGTGATAACATTATCGGGCTCCAAAAGGTGCTGAGTCAGCTCACTTAGTTCCGAATCACTGAACAAAGGGTGATATCTGGGTTGGCTTGTCAGTACACGATATTGCTCGATAGCGGCATGCCATTTTTGCTGATCTTGGTCATTGAGTCCGCGAGGAAGCATACTGGGATTGCGTGCCAGAAAACTCAGGTAGGCATGTAAGTTGTCCTCAGCTTTATTGTTAAACACCAGTGCTCGTTCATTACAGTGCCAGCTTGGTTCCGACGCCTGCGCAGATAATGGGGTGTGTAAAACAACACTTACCATAGCGGCAAGTAATCCGATTTTATTCATTGTGCTTTCCTTATTATGCCTGTCGCTGTTAGTCGCGATTCAGCGTACCTTATTATTATACGCTGCCAGTATCCAATCGGTAAACTGAGCGGTCCATGAACGATACAAATTCTATTTAATAGAACAAAACCTTCAATATTTGCAAATTTCATTCTCATGATGTCGTTGCTAAAGTGACTTTATCAGGCAAACACAGCGCATTGGACTAACTTTAACTGATGGCGCAGGCAACGAGGTTTTTATGCAAATTATTCGTATCAACAAAGCGCAGGCTACGCAGGATGGTGCAGGCGTAAACATCACCCGGATTGCGGGCTTTGATGGTAAAAGTTTGGATCCCTTTTTGATGATCGATGAACTGAAATCAGACAACAGCAGTGACTATATGGCTGGCTTCCCACCACATCCACATCGCGGTATTGAAACCTTTACCTACATTCGTAAGGGCGGCTTTGAACATCAGGATCAGATGGGCAACAAGAAAGCCATTCGCGCCGGAGATGTACAGTGGATGAGTACCGGACGCGGCGTGATCCATTCGGAAATGCCACTGAGCGATGCCGAGCAGGGCATGCACGGTTTTCAGATCTGGCTCAATATGCCCGCCAAAGACAAAATGCGCGCTCCCCGTTATCAGGATACGACAGAGCACAGGGCCCCCGTCATAGTCACCCACTCTGGCGCTGAGCTCAAGGCACTGGCTGGAGAGTGGCACGTTGAAGGGCAAACAGCCCGTTCACCGATAAATGACTTAGCAGGTAATGGCGCCATTGCAGATGTGGTTTTACCCCCTCAGCAACAGGTCACGCTTGATATGTCGGGTTTTGGCAAAGTGCTGCTCTACATTCATACAGGCAGTCTGGCCGATACACGCCTGAGCGCCACTTATCAGCTGGAGCTTGACCCATCTCACCCTGTAGTGCTGCACAGTGGCGAGCAAGGAGCTGGCATGCTGGTGCTGGCAGGCCAGCCAATCGGGGAGAAAATTGCCCATATGGGGCCGTTTGTCATGAATACACAGGAAGAGCTACATCAGGCCGTGCGTGACTATCATGCCGGTAAATTCGGTAGCATTTAACGCATAGTCAGAATTAACCAAATTGAGAGGACAAGACAATGGGACGATTGATTGAAGGTAAATGGCATGATGTCTGGTACGATACTAAAAGTAACCAGGGTAAGTTTCAACGCGAAGATGCCCAGTTGCGCAATTGGGTAACCGCCGATGGCAGCGCAGGACCGAGCGGAGACAGCGGCTTCAAAGCCGAGTCTGGCCGCTATCATTTATATGTGTCGCTGGCATGTCCCTGGGCACATCGAACCCTGATCTTCAGAAAGCTAAAGCAACTTGAAGCCCATATTGACGTCTCTGTAGTGAGCCCGGACATGCTGGAACACGGCTGGACCTTTGACAAGGAGACGCTCAGCAGTGGTGACACGCTATTTGAGCACAGCTACATGCACCAGCTGTATACCCGCAATAAAACAGATTACTCTGGCCGTGTGACAGTGCCTGTCCTTTGGGACAAACACACCAACCGGATTGTTAGTAATGAGTCGAGCGAGATCATTCGCATGTTCAATTCGGCCTTCAATGAACTGACGGGCAACACCGATGATTACTATCCTGAAGCGTTGCGTCAGGACATTGATGAAATCAACGAGTTTGTATATCACAAAATCAACAACGGAGTATATAAAGCGGGGTTTGCGACAGAACAGGCAGCCTACGAAGAAGCCGTAACAGCCTTGTTTGAAGCTCTTGAACAACTGGAACAACGACTGAGCAAGCAGCGTTATCTGGTGGGCGATACACTCACCGAAGCAGACTGGCGCTTGTTTACCACACTGATCCGCTTCGACAGCGTGTACCATGGCCACTTTAAATGTAACCTGAAACAGATCGAAGACTATCCGAATCTGGCAGGGTATATCCGTGAGCTATATCAGTGGTCGAACGTGGCCGAGACGGTGGATTTTTATCATATTAAGCGTCACTACTATTTCAGCCACACTATGATCAACCCAACCCAGGTTGTCCCTGTCGGCCCGGACATAGACTACACACAGCCGCACAATCGCGGATAACAGCTTTCAAGCCACTGTAAACCCCATTTACAGTGGCGTTTAAATACCACAACGACAGATCCCGCCACACACATTCCGGTCCATATATCACTCTTCTTAATTTAAGGTTTGACTATGCACTTTCGATAAAATTGCTGGAATAGGAAATCAATTGGTGTAAAATTAGCCATAGTCTAACGTGAGTTTTAAGGAGCGAAATCATGAAGGCAGATAAAGAAACCCGTAAAAAAGCCGCCAGTAAAATAGGTATCAGCATGGTAACGGGCGTAGCAATTGGTACAGCCATTGGTGTTTCATCGGAAAATATTGCCAATGGTGTGACACTGGGTATCGCAATCGGCGTTGCAGTAGGGATGCTACTGGATATCAACAGTTAGACAGCAGCGGAGTCAACTCAATCCACATGCTCGCTTATTTAAGATCAGCCGCAGTGCAGGGTTTGCATTTTTTGCTTGCGCAATGTTCGTTTTCTCGTTGCTGGGCCTGTCTTGTGGTCGTGTCTGCACTGAATTACTTTGGCTACTCTGTGGAGCAATTTTTCAGCCTGGCATCGCTAAACCTGTTAGTGGGACTCACCTGCTTAATCCTGATGAATGACTATAAACTGGGTTTGCCCATGTTTGGTGGCCCGCCTCACTACAAGTATCCTGACAAGCCTGAATTCAAGCAACGACGACATACATGGTATGCCATTTCTACCTGTGTATTTTGGTGCTGTATCGGCATCCAGTCTGCGGTGCTACTGTTCCATTTTATAGCATAAGTTGTTTAGACACTCAGACTTCACAACTCCGTTATTTTCCGCTTACAGCTCAATCACTTATCATTTCCGCGGCGATTGCAAACGCTTTTTCCAGGTTGCTGCGGCCATCTTGCCCGGACAATTTATAGTGACTGGGACTATCAATATGAAAAGTCTGGTGCTCCTCCAGCATTTTGATCCTTAACATCTCGCGCTCTTTTGCACTCAGGTGATTCTCGTGTAACTTGTCCAGCTCACCAGTATCAAGCCAGATACCGCCACAGCCCGGACATTCGTCAATTTCAACGACACGTAATGGACTGAAATAACGGCGCATCATTACGATATCAGGACATTTAGGGCAGTTGACTCGGTTACTTTCATCAGCGAGTGGAGCTGAAAACTGGCGTAAGTGCTTAGCCAGCACCTCTGCACGCAAGTCAGCTGGATTGGTGAAATTAGCCAATACCTGGTTGTCAAAAAAGACGCCGCCACTGTGTTCAGATATAAACACCTCAATACCACCCACTTTAACCTTTTTCAGTGGGTGTAAAGTTCTGGGACACTGCATACTCGAACTCCAATCTTCTAGTAATCGCTGTACTCATTACCGAGCCACGGAGCAAAAGAGTATACTTTTTGTGTTCAGATTTGCAAAATTCAAACACTAAGTGCCAAACTCCTTTGGTCTGTCAAAAAAGTAGCCTTGCGCATAATCCACCCCCAGCTCACGAGCAATATCCAGTTGCTGTTGGGTTTCAATGCCTTCGGCCAGTACCTTACCGCCATACAAGTGTACCGTATCAACAACCTGTTTGATCTCCTCAATAATCTCAGCACCATAATCGAGCCGACTGATAATGGTAATACAGAGCTTTGCAACGTCGGGCTTCACGGCATTGATCAGGGCCAGCTCGAAAAAACCACAGCCAACATCATCTAACCAAAAGGTGTAACCCAGCTGCCGCAGTTCAGCCATTTTCTGTTTGATGGGAGCCCAGTCCTCGACGGGCAGATGTTCTGTTAATTCGATGCAGATCAGGTGAGCATATGGATAGCAACAAAGTGTATCCGATACCTCTGCATCAAATAGTAATCCCGGAGATAGATTAACAGTGAGCCTTTTCGAGTGACCCTCCTCGGGTGCACAATCACAATGCTGCTGATGCGCAGAAAAATGCGTCATAAGCGCCAGCTTTTCCATATCAAATTGCCGCCCCTGTGCCATCGCGGCACCAAATAGTTTATCCGCGCGATGTAATTGTGACTCTTTCGGGCCCCGGATCAGGGCTTCATAGCCAAATATGCCCTCGCTTTGCACTAACTGAATTGACTGCCAATACGGGAGCAGGTTTTTGTTGGCAAAAACCCTCAGCAGCGCTTCTTTGCTATCCGGGTAGAGCTCGTTTAGTGCGCAGGCTGCCTCTGCACGAATAACCTGCTCTTCCTGTGGTTGCTCCGTCACAACAGCTGAACTAATCTGAATCTCCGCCTCATGGACAAGCTGATTATCCAATTCTTTCAATAGGTGCTGTGCAACGCACTGACTGCACGCACGCTCAGCCTGCGCCGGTGTATCAAACTGCGCGGATTCGAACCACAACTCGCCCAGTTCAAAAATATCTTGCTTCAGCCCTGTTGATTCGTTTTGCGACAGTAAAGCAACCAGAGCATGCCACACTTTCTGCGCAGTGGACTGACCGATACGGTCGATGATATCGGGCCACCCCGACAAAGAAACTAAGGTTAAAGTACGCAAGCGCCCTCCAGGTAATTGCTGCTGGTGTCCGCTTGCAGTATAGCAGGGGAAATCGTAACCAGCCGGAGCGGCCAATACCATTCCCTCTTACCATCTCTATAGAAACCATAAATATTTCAAATAACTAAAAGAGTGTTCTCAAAAACAGAATGCTTTATCCGGATCTTTGAGGCATCCACCCTAACGTTAAACTGTTACCATTTTCGGCAGTACAAAAATCACTTTGGAGTAACATTATCATGGGCATGAAAAATACCGCGCGTGACTATGGCACAATAGCCAAATGGCTGCACTGGGGCACAGCGCTGTTATTTCTGGCGGCCTATGTGAGCGTCTATTATCGTCAATGGTTTACCGACGCCCAAACAGCACAAAACTGGACCGCACTGCAACTGCACTTGTCTTTTGGTATTTCGATAGCGGTGATCGTCACACTCAGAGTTATCTGGCGATGGTTTAATACCACACCAGCAGCCGAGCCGGGAACCCCTATAGAGCACCTGGCAGCTCACTTTGGCCATTACGCCTTATATGCCGTGATGATCATTGCGCCACTCACGGGGTATATCGGCACAGGCGTGGACACCGAGTTTTTCTTTCTGTTCGACATTCCTAAGTTTGAAAGTACCGCGGTATTTACTGTGCTCATCGAGCACGGCATGGGACTGTCATTTGCCGAATTTGAGCAACCCATAGATTTTATTCACAAGGAAATTCTGGGTGCCTGGTTGATTTGGATGCTGATCTTAGGCCATGCCGCTGCAGCGCTTTACCATCACTTTGTAAAACGTGATCGAACTTTGCTCAAAATGACACACGGTGGCGAGCGCTAGGCTTGCTTTAAGGCAACACTCTGGATGAATGTACGAACTACCAACAGAGGGAAAAAGCCTGTCAAAAGCTGGCAGCTGAGCCCCCTGTAATGACAGTGATGTACCTGCTTTAGGAAATAGGTGTTGGCTGGTTAACAGCCCATATTTAAAATCAATAAAAGCAGCCTAAGCTGCTTTTATTATTACGGGTTAGCGTGTACAACCGGAATCAACGCCAATTTGCTTCCAGACGCCCCAGGTACCCGACTCACTTGGCACATCACCACGCGTCCACCAGCGTGCTTCATACTTAAAGCCCTGATACGTCACCTGATCTGGCTTATCATACACTTTGCTTGCATCCCAGTTGCCCGGACACCCCGTGTCACCACCTGATGTAACTGTCGCAGTGGCGTTAGCACTGTAGTTCACCTGACTTTCTTCCAGTGTGAAGTTCAGCACCACACCCGCAGTTCCGTTGCGGCTTGCACCAAATTCAACACCAACCTGACAACTCTGGTTTGCCGTCAAGGTGCTCGCGCTACACGTATTGACCGGATTAACCAGACCAGATGTCACGCCGTTGCTTGTCAGGTTGACTGACTTAAAGCTAAAAGGCGTATTGCCTGAATTGGTGATAGTGAAGGTATGCGCTTTGGTTTCGCCGACTTTAAACCCTGTGAGGGTATCGTTTGCCTTGAACGACACAGACACCGGCTCAGCACCGCCTTTCACACTGTCGATCCAGCTACGCAGCGCCGCCACATCTGAGTACACGCCATATTTTTCCGGGCGGGCACAGCCAACACCCCAGCTGACAATCCCCAGCTGAACGACCTGACCACCGGAATTCGCAACAATAGGGCCACCACTGTCACCGCTACACGAATCTTTCTGACCCTGAGGGTAACCTGCACAGAACGCCACACTGCCAACATTCTGATAGGCACCGCCGGACTGACGACATACCTGATCAGAAACAAGTGGTACGTCTACTTCATACAGATTGGTAGGACGGCTCCCCCCCTCGCTCAGGCGACCAAGGCCCGCTACTGAGATTAAATCACCAACCCGTACATATTGCTCAACATTCCCCTGAGCTAATGCAACCGAGCTGCCCTGAGTAGGTGTGCGTACCAGTTTAAGTAACGCAATATCATAGTTCAGGGTGCTGCTGTTATACTGGGGATGTACGTACTTATCAGCCACAGCAATGCGGTCACCATCATTGCCACCAAGTAAAAACCCCGCGACCTTAACATTCAAAAAGCGCGCAGATTTATTGTTAACACAATGTGCAGCCGTCAATACGTAACCATCACCCACATAACTGCCGCCACAAAACGCGGTGGTCCCGTTAGAATTAAGGATCTGGGTGTAGAATGGCCAGTCTGCGGTGTTAGCTGGATTACCACCGACAATTTCAGGCTCATAATATTCAGCGCTTATGCTATCAAGTGAGTGTTCACCAACACCGGCCGGCTGAGCGATAGCTGCGGCACTCAGGCCCAGCCCCAGCGAAACAGACAGCGCTGTCATTGAAAGTGTATTTTTAACCTTTAACATGTGTATACCTTGTTTTTCCTTTATTGGGAACCGATAAATATAAACAAAAACTTTACATTCGTAAACAAAAAAACGAAGTGACTCATTTTTCTGTCAATGCTCCGCGTCTGTAGATCAGGTCTGATAGCTTAAGGAGGACCTCGCAGGTTTTGCGGCTCATTAATTGGATAACGAGGTGCCCTTTACCCTATGAAAGTAAAGCTAAGATCAGTAAAGCTTAGCTCCCCCGGCTCAGCAGGGAGTAAAGTGATAGAAATCCCGGCTCTTCTTTGATCTGTATTAAGTCAACCTCAAGCTATGACATGAATTCACTGTTGCTCAACACAAAACTGACCACTTTTCATTAAATTAGTGTTACATTTCTATATATAAATGCGCCAAAAGCGAAAGGAGTGGATGTGTTATCCCTCTGGGGGCATCCGGTTATAAGCAGTAAGCAAGCAACTGCAACAATAAATTGAATGGTAAAGCAGATGGAAATTGAAGATAACTATAAAGCGCTGCATGCATTGATCCAAGAGCAATGCGCAGCAAAAGAATTTCACCTTAAGAAGAAGCTTTCAGGTAAATCCGGTGATTCGGTTTACCTGTGCGACATAATAATCGATAACCCATCCTACTCCGGTTTCGCAGTTATAAAATACAGCACCAACCACCCTCAATATTCAAAAGATGAATTCGCGGCCCATCAACTTGCAGCAAAAACACTCCCTGAATTTGCTGAGCAACATATTCCAAAGTTGATCAAAAAAGTTGACGGTGACAATCAGTCGGCTTTCATTATGACGATTGCAGGTAACGGGCTGTCACTCACTGAAGAACTGGCCAGCCTGACGCATGATATTCAAACTCAGATTATGTGCCATATCTCTGAACTACTGCTAGAAAAATGGCACACAGGAAGTATCGCTGCAGAATGCTCCGCACAAACAGTGCTGTCAAACTGGCTCGACTACCGCCTTGGAGAGCAAAGCACACTCCCAAAACTCCTTGATGACTTGCTGGATATCTCGGCTCAGGAAGCGTCTTTTTACTTTGCGGGCAAATCTTTTACCAACCCCTTTTTCCATGCAAAGACCCCGGGGTTGCCGCTAGGTGATATCAAATTAAGGCCACTTGAAGGATATATGCATGGTGACTTACACGGTCATAACTGCTTATATGGAGGACAGGACAGAGGTAAGCAAAGTGCTTTCTTAATTGATTTTGAGCAATTTAAAGAAGGTGTCCCGTTATTCTTTGACCATGCCTATCTTGAATTTTCTTTGCTGCTCAATAATCATACTGAATTATCCATACAAGAGTGGACCAATGTTATTGATCTGCTGACTGATATCGAAGAGAAAAAAATCTCAGATACCATTGATATAGATGGTGAGATATATAACAGGGTTCGGCAAATTCAGCGCTACCGTAAAAGTATCAGAGGTTGGGTCACCAAACACTACAGCGCCAGGTTCGAGGATGTGTATACACAAATCTTACTGGCCAGAGTGGCCGCGGGCCTCAATTTTGCCAATAAGGTCCGCCTGGCAGATGACGACGAGCAATCCAATAAAATGAAGGTGTTCGCGTTCCTTTATGCCGCAACCAACCTGAATCACCTGTACAAAACCAAGAAAGTAGCGATTGATGAACCGCAAGTAATTGCCCAACCTGTATTTGCAACGCCCATTGAGAACAATGAGGTTATAGAGCCCCTGTGGAAAGAATGTGATTACTTTCACCGCCATAAAGCCAAATACCTGCTGATCGCCGGATCAAAGCTCAATAACCTGAGCGCCGAACATGCGGAGTTGCTTACCGCACTGCCTTGGAATCTGGTATTAGATTTTGACACTGAACGTAATGGTTTACTTGGTAAATCTGAGCAGTACATAAAAAACAATAAACCCTGGAAGCGGTACTTTCCGGAACAAATTGATAATACACTTGAAACTGACATCCTGGTCTGGCTGAGTATCAATGGCCATGAGTTGGACGTTAGCTCTATGTATAACGGGTTTAAAGCCTGGCGCCGGACGGTCCCCAATAAACTGCGAGTTTTGAGTGAAGAGCTCGCCAAACATACTTCAGTATTGCCGGTAAACCTGGTAGTCATTGCTGATAAAACGGAGTCAAACAAGACGGATAAGATCATCGAAGCACTCGATGAATATTTGGGGGATAAGCTCAAAGTGGTTGTTCTTTGCGACGACGACGACGAACAGCAAGCCTACGAGGAACTTGGCAGCAATCTTGAGTTAGACGAATTTCAGTGTATCCAGTGTCCCCCTCAGGATTTTGTTAAAAGTATTTCGCAGTACTACACCTTACCCTCTCAAAGTGACAAGGTGCTTATCCCAAGCCTAAGTTCTCACAACAATGAGTTTTCTAAAGTCGAAGTACCAAAAGAGCTTTATGCACTCAGTTCGAAATGCTTGACCATATTACACTCGGGCCTGGTCCAAGACAAAACTGGTATTGGGCAATTTCGTAAAGGACATAAAATTTCCTGGGCCGAATTAGAACAGGACCTGGCAATTGAAATGCCTCAGGATAGCAAAATCATCAAACAGGCTAGTGGGGCTCTCAAGAAAAACAGTTACGAGAAATTTACCATCTACCACCCACCAGGGTCGGGCGGCAGCACAGCAATCAGAAAAGCAGCCTGGCGCCTGAAAGATGACTGGCCAGCTGTAGAAGTAATTAAAAACAGTGTCAACATCCATGAATATATTGAGAAAATATATAATTTAACCAATCTGCCAGTGCTTGTTGTTGTCGATGGCTCAGTACTAAATTCAACCGAAAAGGAAAAGCTGGTTAATGAGTTGAAAGTTCGCGGCGTGATTCACTTATTGCTGGAGTCGGAACGCGGATCCATTACTCCCACGAAGAAACACAAAGCCGCACTTGCGGTGCCCTGTCCTTTAGAGCTGAAAGATGCCAGGTTATTTTGTAATTATTACACTGCAATTTCAGACCCATCAAGACATGTATCATTGGAAAATCTCACCAATGACGAAAATATGGCAGCTTATCGACAGCCTTTCTTCTACGGCTTTTATGCGTTCGAAGATGAGTATGGAAACATAGAAAGCTTTATTGAAAATTCAACAAAAGACCTCCCGGATGACAAGAAGCGATTACTGTTATGGGTAGCTTTGATCTCTCGTTACACACAAGAAAGCCTGCCTAAGAGCTTTCTTAATGTGATGCAGGGTAAAGAAGCAAGCAGCGCATTTCGGATCAAAAATGTATTTGGCTCAAGCGCTGAACCACTCTTTAAGGAAAAAAATAACTCTGTCAGCATTATTCACCCCATAATTGCGCAACAACTGCTCTTTAAATTGCTGGGCAAGCATGAACCCATAGCCTACCCGGAGAGACTGCGCGACGCATGTATTGCCTTGATAGACAGTCTCAGCACTAATAAGCTTTGTAACGAAGACAAAACGGGCCAGATCCTCCAGGGGTTATTCATATTCCGTCAGTCCGGAGGTAACCAGGACAGTGGCAACAAAGCCAAGTTTTCGGAGCTTTTACAAGAGATAAAAAGCCCTAACAAGCAACACAACGTGCTTAAGCATTTATGTGAAAAGTTCTCCGATGAGCCTCACTACCACAGCCATTTTGGCAGGCATATAAACTATGATAACAGCCGAGATAGCAGTGAAGCTATCCGCTATTTTGAGCGAGCCATAGAGCTGGATGCAGAAAGTGAAGTGCACTATCACGGCCTGGCCATGGTATACAGCAACTTAGTTATTGCCACTCTTGACGACATTTCGAGAAACCCGGAATCGCAACAAGGGCATCGTATTCGGGCTATCGAAGTCATTGAGCGGATTGAGAAGAATTATGAACAATCTAAAAGCTTCTTTAAAAAAGCGTATGAATTTACCTGGAAATCTGAGCACGCACTGGTTTCTTATACCAAATTAATTGAAAGAACAGTGGATGCAATATACAGACAGAGTAAACCTGCTGATACCGCGCATGGCGAATATAAATATTGCGACTTCTTTAAACAAAATAACCAGGCTGCCAAGTGGTGCCGAGAAGCATTGGAAGAGCTGGAGTGGGCAATTTCAGAGCTAAAACAACTCCAGGCCGAAGGTGAAATGTCACACCATGCGGAGGAAAGAATTTCAAGAGTTCCCAAATATTATGATGACAAAGCAAGTCTGATTGAGGGGCTATCAAGCCTGATTGCTTCACATGCGGATATCGACCATTCAAACACACGCAGACTGCTGGCCAGTACGTACTTCAAGATCCATGAAGAATCAGGCCTGACAACTCAGAAACTCAGCAAAGTGGTAGAATTAATGGAAAACAATATTGCTGGTAACAATGGGGATGACCGGGATATTAAGTATTGGTTTAGAGCATATCGCATGCTGCCTAACTTTTCATATCCGGAAGCCATAGATAAAATTGAGGCCTGGGAGCAACTTAAAAGTTCTCTGCAGGCATCATACTACCTCTATATTCTGCACTACTTTTTCTATCAACAGGGGGTAGGACCCAGCCAACAGAAGGCAAAAGATTACATTGAAAAGTGTAATAGAAACCTCTCCATATCAACGACAAGTAAAAAGTCATTTGAATGGGAGTCGTCAGACAACAAAAGAGTACTTCCGCTTGTAAACTCAAATGAGCTTGGCAAATGGGACGGCTTTTTTGAGCATACAAAAAAACTCAGACGAGTCACAGGTATGATTCTTTCCGTTGAAAGCCATGTTAAAGGAACTATCCGCATTAATGGGTTCGAAGCATTTTTCGTACCTAAGAGCGAATTCACAACGGATGATGTCAACACGGAAGTCAGTTTCTATCTGGGTTTCAGTTTTGAAGGACTCAGGGCCTGGAAAGTAGAAAAGCAAAAACGTTCATAACACGTTTTACGTAATATAGGCGTGGCTCCTGACATAGAGGTTCATGTGTCGGGAGCACGCTGCGTACTGCGTTTAGCAAAAACAACGGTTAGATATAAGCTAGCTGTAATAAGGAAAAAACAACCTGACCCGGGCGCCCGGACCATCCGGGTTATTATCCAGTTTAATACTGCCTCCGTGAGAAAACATGATCTGCCGACACAGAGCCAGCCCTATACCACTGCCTTGTGCTTTCGTTGTGTAAAACGGCACAAACACATTTTCCGGATTTGAGATCCCAGTCCCGTTGTCGACCATAGTCAGGACCAGCTGACTCATTTGAGTGGAGGAGGAAAAGGTGATTTCGGGATGCTGATCCGACGGTACCGCTTCCAGCGCATTCTTGGTCAGGTTAAGTAAGATTTGTTCGAACTGTTGTTTATCGGCCATCACAGTAGCAGACTCATCGACCGCAAACCGCCAATGGATCTCAGGATAAAGCGCTTCCAGTGTCTGGGTGACAAAACCCAACTTAAGTGGGGTCTTATTGGGCTGGGGTAAGTGCGTCAGGCGAGTGTAGCCTTCGAGGAAAGTGCTGAGTGAGCCTGCCCGCTCGCTGATGATCCCCACCCCCTGACGCAGGCTTTGTGCAGACGGCAAATTATCTTGCTGAGCCAGGCGTTTGTTGAGCTGCTGGGCGATAGTACTGATCGGGGTCAGCGAGTTGTTTACCTCGTGACTCAACACCCGCAGTAACCCCTGCCAGGCAGTGCGTTCTTTTTCCATCAGCAAGCGCTCGGCATTACTGATGATTAAGAACTGATGGGTTTTGCCATCGCTGATAAATCGCTCTCGCAGCACCAGATATTCTCCACTGAGCCGGCCATCATCCAGTGTCACTATTTTGCCCTCACAGGCCATCAGCTGCTGGCCCAGTGTACTACTGGTGAGTTTCAGCGGATGCTCTGCACTGGGCTTATGCGTTAAGAGTACCGCCTGAGCAGGCTGGTTGGCCATAATCACGCGCTCGTGCTCATCCAGCACCAACACCATGGCATCCATTTGATCGATAAATTTATCCAAGAGCAGGCGGGACTCCACCGCCATCGCTTTATGATGACTCAGGCTCTCTGCCAGCAGATTCACCTGGCTCAGCAACTCAGACATTGCCCTGTCACCACTAACCCGACCTCGTAACGAATAGTCGCCAACGGTCATCGCCTCTATCAGATTTGTCAGGGTTCTGAGTTGATGCGCCAGTAAGACTTTACTCGCCACGACCAGATAGCAAAACAGCAAGCCAAATACAGTGGCAATAAACACCACTAAGTAACTATTCCAGCCCGCCATATGCAAACCCGTAATCATCAGCAGATAACACGGCAGACACACCGCAATGATCAGGCGTTGCAGGCGGGTCAGTCCAAACCTGGGTTCTTCAGGCACCATTACTCTGCCATCCCAAATTTTGCCAGTCGACGGTAATATCCACTGCGACTCAGCCCAAGTGAACGGGCCGTTTCACTGGCATTACCTTTATGATGGCGCAGTCGCTGACGCAGCACAGCTTGTTCGATTTCGTCCAGCGTCAGGTTTGGGTTATCAATATTTTGCACCTGCTCTTCACCTGTCGCAACAATTGCCAGATCTTCGGGCATGATCAAGGCAGAATTGCAGACAAACAAGGCTCTTTCCAGCACATGACGCAGCTCCCGAATATTGCCGGGCCAGTCATAATTGTGCAGTGCGACAGCCGCTTCCTCACTCAGTGTTGGCTCAGGTTTATTGTATTTAGCCGCAAACTGCGCCAAAAAGTAGTCGCTCAGCGGTGCGATATCTTCCGCTCTTTCTCTGAGAGATGGCACTCTGAGTTCAACGGTATTGAGCCGGTAGTACAGATCCTGACGAAACGTCCCCGCCTGAATATGCGCAGGTAAATCGCCATTGGTGGCTGAGATCAGGCGCACATCAGCAACCTGAGACTGGCTGCTGCCAACGGCCTCAAACTTACGCTCCTCCAGCACACTCAGTAGTTTGGCCTGCTGTGACAGCGGTATATTGGCTATCTCATCGAGAAATAAAGTGCCATGACGGGCCATTTCGAAACGCCCTGCCCGCGCAGCCTTAGCATCGGTGAACGCCCCTTTGACATGGCCAAACATCTCACTTTCAAACAGGCTTTCAACAATCGCGCCCATATTTGCCGTAACAAAAGCCTGCTCAGCACGCGCGGAGCATCGATGCACATAGGCTGCCAGCATGCTTTTTCCGGTACCGTTGTCGCCTGTGAGCAAGATATTCATGTCGCTTTGCGCCAGCTGCTCAAGCTGTGTCAGAAGCTGTTGCATCGCCTGAGAGTGCGCCACGATTTCATTGCGAGCTTGCGGATGAGCCGCCTGCTGCAACAGCCGGTTTTGTTGTTTGAGGCGCTCATTCAGCCCTTGCGACTGCGCCAGTGTGATGTGTGTTTCCAGTGTATGTAGCAAACGCTCATTGTCCCAGGGCTTTTGCACAAAATCCTGAGCACCACTGCGCATCGCATCCACCGCAAGTTCTATGGTCGCCCAGCCGGTCATCATGACAATCGGCAGCCGACTATCCAGCTCTCTGAGCTCAGAGATCAAGGCCAGTCCCTCCTGGCCTGAAGTCGTATCCTTACCAAAATTCATGTCCAGCAAAGCGCAGTCAAACGACTGCACTTTGACTTTCTCTAATGCGGCCTGAGCGGTGGTGACACAGCTCACCTCGTACCCTTCGTCCTGCAACAAAAAAGATAAGCCCGCAATGACGTTCATATCATCATCGGCCACCAAAATATGCCGTTTTATGCTCATGCCGTATTTATACTTCCTTCATTTTAAAGCCGCTATTCATAACGCAGCGCTGAACTCGGTTCAAGTTTTATCGCCCTGCTGATAGGCATATAAACTGCCAGCAGCACCACCAAAGTCAATGCAATGCTCACTAAACAAGCCATCACAAAATAGGCACTGACCGGGAACAAGCCTTCAGTGAAACTTTGAAATCCCATCGCAATCAAGCTAAACAGAAGCAACGCCATCCCCAGGCCAATCACCAATTGCGTCGCTCCCTGGCGCATAAACAGCGCAATAATAGTGCGATCACGAGCCCCCACGGCCCGGCGAATACCGATTTCGTGTGTCCGCTGTGCCACTGCATTGGCAGTCAGGCCATAGATACCAATCACCGCCAGTGCCAGTGCAAAAGCGCCCGTTGCGAAGGTCAGGTGAGAAATAAACCTCATCGACTCACGCATCTTGTCACGATTTTTAATCGCTGGCATCACGGTTTGTGTCACGTCCAGGTTAGGCGCCGTGTTATACATGGCACGGTAGAAAATTTCCTCCGCGTTTGCAGTGCCAGGCAAGATACGATAGGAAAGCTTTTGAAGCGTTTGCACAAACTGGCTACCACTGAGATATATTTCATCGGCTGAATCCAGCCTGCCGAACAGAGATTTCGGATTCATCAGGTTCGACACCACACCGACAACGTACACCTGTTCACGGTTCCCTTCGATCTCCATCACAAAATGTTGCTCCAGTGCCGATTCTCCTGGCCAGTATCTTTGGGCCATTGAGTCACTGATGATCACGACTTTACGTTTGTCCACCGTATCGGCTCGGTTAAACAGACGCCCTTCAAGCAAGCGAACCCCAGTGGTCTGGAAATCACCAATCATCGAGATCGTATCTATCTCTATGCCTGTTTGCTCTTGGTCAAATTCCTGATCCGCAAAGTGCACCTTTTTTGGTCCCAACCACTGCACAACCGATACATGAGTGACCGCACTGTGACTTTGCACTTCGTCCATTAAAGCATAGGTCAGATTCAGACGTTGCTGTGCGCTTGGGTAGGTGCGCTCTGGCGTACTATAGCGGGTACTCATCACATTCTGATAGTCATCACCCAAATCAATATTAACAAACTTGTTGGCGATCAACGCCGATACAGAGCCGACCAGCATTAGCAGTGCCACCAGAAACACTTGTGTGGTTACTAAAATTCGCGATAAACGGCCTGCTTTTCGGCTTTGCGCACCCCGAGTTCCGTCTCTGAGTGTGGCATTAATGTCTTGCCGGGTGCTGCGCCAGGCCGGCAAAAAAACAGCCATAAACAAAGTGCCGAGCATATAAACCAGTGCCATCATCAGGGTTGCACCATCCAGGCCATAACGCCACCAGAATAGTCCGGCGCCGGGTAACCAGGAGCGCAGCCCCACGTTGACATAATCCAGTAAGGCACCGACCAGACAAACGCTTAAGAAAGTGCCCAGCACAGTGATCAAAATACCTTCCCACATCAGCTGGCTGATCAAGCGCCCGGAACTGGCACCCAAAGCATTTCGGATAGCGGTTTCTTTTTGTTTTTCCAGTATCCTGGCCAACAGCAGATTGCCGACATTAATACAGGCCAAAAGCAATACCACCCAGGAGATCGCGCTCAGAAATAAAAACACCGTTGCGCCTTCGCCTCCGGTCTGAGCCATTTGAAAAGTCAGAATACGCGCCTGCTTTTGTACTGCTTCCATGCCATAGCTTTGCTGATTTTGCAGCTGTAAAGAGCGTAGCACCTGAGTGATTTCACGCTCGGCGTGCACAACCTCTACGTCCTCTTTTAGTCGGATATAGACATTGAATTGCTCACTAATCGGAGCCTGTGCATCAAAGATGCTATCCTGCAAAGGTAACCAGATACGGGCAATATGCGGAAAACGGTAGCCTTGTGGCATGATTCCGACAATTTCCGTTTGTACGCCGTTTAGCTCAATTGCCCGGCCAAGCAACTGAGGATCGCGATTAAACTCATCTGCCCACATTTCTTCACTGATCACAGCCACAGCCGGGGCACCAGGCTGACTATCCTGGGCAGTAAAGGTTCGCCCGACCAGTGGTTTAGTTCGGCTGAACTCAAACATACCAGCCTGAACAGCAGCACCGAAAAAGTTTCGCCCGGCCTCCCCTTTACTCATTCGCACATCCTGATCGCGGTAAATCCCCAATTCAGAGAACACCGACACGCCCTGTTTCACAGCCATAAATTCATTGGCAGTGAGCATATCGAACTCACCATCATTATACACGGCAAGGCGCTGCGCGCTTTCGCCTTCTGGCAAAGGCAGGGGCTTGTAGATAGTGGTATACAAGAATGAGAACGTGAACAATGCTATCGACAAACCACCCAATAATACCCCGAGCGTCATAACGGTAAATTTCGGCGACTTATAAAGCTGTCGCAACGCGTATTTTAGATCCAGCATCATGGCCATCATAATGCCTCCAGATCGGCGGCGACCTGAGTTGTCGGGCGTGGCGCTTGTGTATTGCGGGTGTCACCGACCAGGCGACCATCGAACATTTCAAGGCTACGACCGGCACGCTGCGCCGATGCAGGGTCGTGCGTAACCATACAAATGGTGGCACCTTCACTGTGTAACTTGTCAAACAGCGTTAGTACCGCCGTTGCATTCTTTGAATCCAGGTTCCCCGTCGGCTCATCAGCGAGAATTATGGCAGGATCATTCACCAGGGCTCTGGCAACGGCAACACGCTGCTGCTGACCGCCCGAAAGCTGTGACGGGAAATGTGCAGTACGATGACCCATCTCGACTTTCTGTAACACTTCCTGTGCTTTTGCCTGCATCACTTTGCGGCTGATACCAGATTGGTAGCTCAGTGGCAGCATCACGTTCTCTTCTACCGTCAGATCTGAGATTAGATTAAATGACTGAAAGACAAAGCCAATTTGCATACTGCGAATGGCTGCGCGCTGATCGCGAGAGAGCGCAGACACATCTTGGTCGCCCAGCATATAGCGCCCCTGAGTGGGTGAATCGAGTAAACCCAGTAAGGAGAGCAGAGTTGACTTGCCGCACCCGGACTGGCCAGTCAGTGAAATATACTCACCCTTGTTGATACTCAGATTAATGCCATGCAGTGCCTGGGTTTCAATTTCGTCGGTGTAAAAGCTTTTTGTTATATTTTCTAATGTTATGAGTGCGCTCATGGATGACTCCGTTTCAGAGCCAACAGGGTGCAACAAACACCAGCTGTTGACAAGGTTAAGGCGTAATACCTGTTGTTATTGATAACGACTTTGAGTATGTGATATCGCGTGTCTAATTCAGTTTGATTTCGGCATGATCCTGCCAGTCACTGCTGTCGGAAATAATGATTTCATCGCCGGCTTTGAGCCCCGAGACAATCTGTACCTGATTGACTGAGACCTTGCCCAACGCCACCACCGTTTTATGCGCAAAGCGACCAGCCTGATCGAGCTTATAGAGTTGTATCTGGCTGGATTTTGGCGCATAAGTTGGACGCCGGACGTACAAAGCATTGCTGAGATGACTCACCTGGATCTGTGCATCGACAGTCAGCTCAGGGCGCGCATCCGCCGGCAAATCACGCGGCAAAGCAACATCAACCTGGACCATACCATCCACCACGGCCGGATCGATGCGTGTTACCGTACCGGCTATTTCATTGTTGCGGGTATCCAGCATGACAGACTGGCCAGCCTCTATGTCCTGAACTCTGACTTCGGGCACTTGCAGCTCGGCATACAAATTCTGTTGCGAAGCTATCAGCGCGATACTGCCGCCCAGACTGACTTGCTCGCCCAACTCCAGCGAAATTTGCTGCACGACACCGGCTTTGTCGGCGTGCACCAGCAGTGCATCAACCTGCTCCTGCATCCGTCTGAGGTTGTTCTCCAGCAGACCAAACCGAGCAGTTTGTGCCGCCTTAGTTGCTTCAATTTCAGCACGCATTTTGTGCGCCTTTTGCTTTGCTGCCTGCCACTTTTGCTGTTCGCGCTTTACCGCCAGCTGACTTTTCTGATAATCAAGCTGCGACACAGTGGCATTCCCTTGCTCTATCAGCAGCGTTTCGGCATCCAGTTTTAGCTTTTCAGCCTGATAGCCCAGATCGGCTGATACCACCTGATTGTCGAGCCCCACCAGTTGCGATTCCAGCGCCACTATTTTTGCATTGTTTTCGGCTTTCGCCGCAGCCAGTTCCCAGCGGGCCTGGTCAAGCTCCCGCTGTAACTGCGGGTTAGACAATTTAAGCAGCAGCTGCCCCACCTGTACCTCGGCACCGGCTTTAACCAGTACCTGCTCTACCCGACCCGACACCTGCGCCGCCACCCAACGGATCTCGGCAGGCTTTAGTACACCAGTGGCCCGAATATTGACCTGAAAGTCGCCCTGCTCCACCCTGGCCGTCACCACAGTTTCCCGGTCAACAAAATACGACGCATCGCCACTAAACTGTCGTATTCCGTAATAACCCAACGCCAGCGCCAACACCGGCAGCAAATAACCCAGCTTTTTCCAGCGTGCAGGCTGTTTAAGATCTCTTTGTATGTCCATTTTGCCTCTGTGCTTCGAAATGTGTTTGCTACAGAGATTACAAGCTACGTGCCAGAATAAAACACCATTTAAGGTGTTGTTTTATAATAGCTTTTAATTTTCATCACTCAGAACAAACAAAGAGGTGTGTCGATTTTGAGACAGGTGAAACTATGAGGTGTGCCAGAAGTGAGACAGGTGTTAAATTGAAAAGGAGTAAGAAGGCGAAACGAAGCATGCCTTCGTTTCTATTGTGCTGGTGCAAACATAACTAGTTATATAAACTTGCAAACCTGCAGCTTTTGCCTTCACATATCTCTTTCATTGCTTTTTTGCAGTGCGGTGCCACGTCTTTGGGATAGTCAATTTCCGCATTTTTCATCGCGAGCACACTAAGCACCCCGACTTGACTCTCATAAGTGGCAGGCAAGTCCACACCGATCTGGCTACCACCCAAGTGTTTGTGCGCCCAGTCGGGCACCCCTATGATCATGTCCCCTGTCAATTCCAGGTCCTGCTCTAAAAAATCACGATTGTTTGGGAATAATGAAGGCCTGCTATTTACTGTGTAATCCACGGAAATCCGAAATGCATAACCTGCATCTACAAAGTAAGTCTCGGATGCATCAAAAGGATGCTTATATAAATTCAGGGTCGACTGATGTTGCGACACGGAATAGGGAGTAAAACAATTTTCCAGCTTAATATTCTCACCAAAAAAGTAGCTGCATCCGCTTAGTAATGACGCAGCAACACACAAAGTGGTCATTTTATTTTTTATTATCATAGAATTACCTCGTTTACCAAATCCATTTTACACCACCAAGAAATGGCTCTTTGAAAACCGGTTGGACACTCACAGCGTTCCTGAATTAAAACCAGGTGAAGGATACATTCTTCTTTCACCCAAAACACTAAGTTGAATGTTCAAGAAACATAAAAGCCTGCCTCACAATTGGCCTTTCGTAAGTATAAGACACAGCAACTTAGCATCGAAGCAATTTATTTTCAATGACTTACATTTCTGTAAATGACAGATAGTGCTGGTTAATCTGAGTAGAGTAGAGAGCCTGATGAGTAATGCCTATAGTCTGCCAGGACATTACAATTGTGGTTATTACCACCCACATCTGCCTCGAATCTTGTTTAGCAACGGGTGCACTTTCGTTTGGCTACCCCACTCTTAAGTGGCTGCTTCGGTAAACTTGAAAAGCAGGCACTGGAACAGGTGCCTCTACTGTTAAATCCCGGGGTTGAATGAGATCACGTACCTTGGGGTGGCTGTCCTTGGACATCTGCCATAGAAACCCGATACCAAGAGCGCAAGCGCTGTTCACCTATACAGGTATAAGTAAATATGGCCGATTTGTCTGTCAAATTTCGTTTTCTCCGTGCTTGAAGGTCTCGTTTAAGTCAGTTATCATTTTTAATTTAAGAGAGTCAATAAGTTAGTAGTTTTACATAACAAGACCCCCAAGTCTCGCTATCACTATCAACGAGGCTCGGTTTTAACAGAGCCGTTTTGGCTTGAGTAGCTAGTACAATAGTGGTAGGTTATTGTTCTTATTATAAATAAAATAATTTAGCTATGATCTGTACGGTTTTAGGAAATGGTTTAACCGACATTCACGCTAATAAGCCGTTAGCCTTCAGGGGGAAGAATGTGGACTCCAAAGATATAGTTCTTTCAGATTTGAAGTTGGCGATTGAACAATTATGTCTGCATTTAAAGACAGATGAGAGTTGTATCTGGACTAACCATTTTGAAAAGCAACTGAAGCATGTAGATGATCTAATTGAATATGGTTATGTCGAAGAAAACTTATATGAAATTTCGAGCTCTATAAGGGCAGTCTACGGCGGTATGGGTAGTTTCAATGACTACTACAACCCTCACCAGTCGAAAGAAAGAAACGAATTAATTAAGCTGTACGCTTCAAGTAGTGACCTGTCTTCAAAGGTCTATGACCTTGCAGTCAAACTAAAACAGAGTGAATAAAAAGGTTAACAAGGCGCTGAAGCAAGGACGCGTATAAATGCGCGCCGCTTAGCTTGACGTTGGTATGACTCCCACTGTCAAGTTAAACACACTGATCCTTGCCTAACTTTAAGCCATAATTTCTTAACTCGAATTAGAGAGAGTTAATGCATAGGATGAAGCAAGTAATTTCGTCGGTTTTCTTGCTGGTATTCGTTGGTTACTCATTTTCATGAGCAGAGCAGACCTTACTTAACTCGACGTGGCACCTGTTTTCAGTCTATGTTCGTGGTTCAATGCTGCGTTAGCTGCATTGCCATCCTAACGCCGTGGTAGTGTTCAATTTTCTGTGTCATTTCGATAAGTTAAGATACAAAAAGAGAAATGACCCATGACTACACAAAAATTTGATTTAGACTCTGTATTGAAAGCGCTCCAGGACGGCAAAAACCTCACTGGTAAAGATGGAGCTCTCACCCTGGAACAACGCAGACACCCATTCAAAAACTTGTCTGCTATGCCTCCGCCATCTAAGCTTTTAACCTGCTCCAAGGATAAGGATGAAGCAAATGCCAATGGCACGGAAAAGCCAGATCAGTTTAGTTGACACAAAATATTACCATTGCATCTCGCGCTGTGTCAGGCGAGCCTTTCTATGCGGTAAGGATGAAAACAACAACGCAGACACCCATTCAAAAACTTGTCTGCTATGCCTCCGCCATCTAAGCTTTTAACCTGCTCCAAGGACAAGGACGAAGCAAATGCCAATG